>NZ_LT900021.1:0-307965 GCF_900198835.1 Thermococcus henrietii
ACTGCTGGACTTCCTTGTTCTTCTCGTCCCTCTTCTGAATCCATGTCTGGAGCTCCTTCTCGAGCTCATCAAGTTTGGCCCTTATCTCGTTTCTCTCCTTTTCAAGGGCCTCCAATTCTCTCTTGATTCTCTTAATCTCCTCTGGGTCCACTTTAACCGTTGGCATCTCTCTTACCCCTCTCCCATTTTTAGAACAGCTCTGTTCACTCCAAACATCTGGACTGAAAAATGCAAGACCCAATAAAAACTTTTTGGCCGAAATCGAAAAGGAGTAAAAGGGAAGTAACTCACTTCGAGTTCTCGGCCTTCTGGGGATATGGCATGAACTCCACCGTTCCCCTCTGCCTCATCGGTTGCTTGTAGAGCTCCATGAGGGCGTAAACTTCCTCGGGAACGTCGGTGCTCACGTGGAGGCCGAGCTCCTTGGCGTGCTCGTAGGTAATCGGGTAGTCGTGCGTCCACCTGCCCTCCGTCAGAATCTGGGCAAGCTCCCTTGCCTTCTCCTCGCCGTACCTGTCCTTGAGGAGGTTGTAGACGAAGTCGCGAACCTGCTTTATGGCCTTCTCAGCCACGTCGGCAAGGATTAGCGTCTGGTCGTCCACCTTGTCAACGCCCTTCCTCTCGACGGCCCTGACTATGCTCGGTCCCGGGTACTGGCCGAGCTGTGGGTCAACAGGGCCGAGAACCGCGTGCGGGTCCATTATTATCTTGTCCGCCGCGAGGGCTATAAGCGTTCCACCACTCATGGCATAGTGCGGGACTATCACGCGAGTCTCGGCAGGGTGGTCCTTGAGGGCCTTGGCTATCTGGGTCGCCGCGAGGACGAGTCCCCCTGGAGTGTGGATTATCAGGTCAATGGGCTTGTCCTTGGGGGCCATTCTGATAGCCCTGAGGATTTCCTCACTGTCTTCCATGCTGATGAAGCGGTAGAAGGGTATGCCGAAGAGCCCTATGCTCTCCTGCCTGTGAATCATCGTTATTACCGTCGAACCCCTCTTCTTGGACAGCTGTTGAAGGAGCCGTGCCCTCGCCATCTGAAGGCTCCTGTACTGCATCTGAGGCCATAGGAGCAGGTACAGGAAGAAAAGCCACCATATAAGCGAGCCGAAGAACCCACTTGCCGCGTCGCTCATGTTATCACCTAATAGAAAAAGATGGAGGAGTATTTATAGGCTTTGGTTCAGCCCTTTACAACCTGGGTTCCGGTCTTCCCCTCAAGGGCCTCCACTGCTTTATCGAGCGAGGCTATGATTCCCCTCTCACCTCCCCACTCGACGAACCTTATCACAGCCAGAACCTTCGGCCCCATGCTTCCCTTTTTGAAGTGGCCTTCCTCGTAGTACTTTCTCAGCTCTCCAACGGTAACCCTCTCAAGCCACTTCTCGTCCGGCTTTCCGAAGTTTATTGCCGCGCCGTTGACGTCGGTGAGAATCATGAAGATATCGGCCTTGACCTCCTCCGCCAGCTTCTCGCCGGCCAAATCCTTGTCTATGACCGCCTCAACACCTCTAAGCTCTCCGCCCTCCTCAACAACGGGAACGCCACCGCCACCGCTCGCGATGACTATGAAGCCCTTCTCAACGAGCTCCTGGATTACGGGGGCCTCGACGTGCCCCTTGGGGTCAGGGCTCGGCACTACCCTTCTCCAGCCCCTTCCAGCATCCTCAACGACAACCCAGCCCTTCTCCTTCGCGAGTTTTTTGGCCGTCTCCTCGTCGTAGAAGGGCCCGACTGGCTTGCTCGGGTTCTGGAAGGCAGGGTCGTTTTTATCCACAAGCGTCTGGGTCACTATCGTCGCGACTGGCCTGTCTATACCGCGCGCGCGGAGCTCGTTGATTAGGGCCTGCTGTATCATGTAGCCAATCTGCCCCTGCGTCATCGCGCCCGCGACGTCCATTGGCTGTGCGGGAATGCCGTAAACCTGCTGGCCCGCGTCCATATGGAGGAGCAGTGCACCGACCTGCGGACCGTTTCCGTGTGTTATAACGACCTCGTAGCCCCTCTCGATTATATCCGCTATCTGTCTGGCGGTTTTTCTCACGTTCTCCATCTGCTCCTCGTAGGTTCCCTTCTGACCTCGCTGGAGGATTGCGTTACCGCCAAGGGCTATGACGACTCTCTTCATGAGCATCACCTCCTGGGATGAAGGATTCTGTGCCTGGGCATAAAAACGTTCGTTAGGCCCCAACGGTGTTCATTTGAAAAAGGTTCGGCGGGCGGGAAACTTACTTTGCAAACGTAAAGAAAAATCGCGAAAGGGCTTTCCTTCACAAATACCATTCCGAAAAGCTTCCGAGACCGAGCCTCTCAAGCGTCCTCATCACGCCCAGCGCTATCCCCTCGACCTCTATCCCGCCGGGGGGCTTGTAGGCGTCGCCGACGACGTAGACGTCATTTACAGGAAAGTCTTCCACAACCTGACCGCTGGCGACCCTGTTCACGGGGTTTCCGTCGAGGTAGGTCTGTATCAGAAGGATTTCGCCCTCGCTATCGAGGTTCGGGAAGATTCTGTAGATGTCCTCAATGCCCTTCCTCTGCTCGGCCTTGACGTTTTTACTTTGCAAAGCGTGGTGGAGCATTATCAGAGTGTAACCCTCTTTAGCCAGCTCCGGGCTGAGCGAGGAGGGCTCGTTGTAGCCGTTTATCCTCTCTGTGTCGAGGGTAAACACGACGGTGTTGCCTATCCTCGGCTTCCCCTTCAGGGCGACGTTATACTTTATCCCTTCGCTCGGCTTTAGAGAGTCAATGCGCTTAAGGTAATCGCTGTCGAAGTTGTCCCTCCCAATCAGCTCGACGGTCTCCTTTATCCCAATGTTAGAAACGAGAACGTCGTAGGGAAACTCCTCGCCTTCGGCGGTGATGGCCTTCTTTTCATCAACGTCGACTTCAACAACTCTCTTCCGCGTTAGAACCCTACCCCCGTTTCGCTCGACGATTCCCGCGAGTTCATCGGTTACTGCACTGCAACCGCCCCGGATAAGCCCCGGACCACCCCACTTAAGTGCCGCTTTAATTTCCCTCGCCAGCTCTCCCGCGGGAACGTCCAAGACGCTGTCGGCCCAGCCGAGGAAGCTCTTGATGAAGAGGTCAACGAACTCGTTGTCGCCTATTTTTTCCCGAATCCACTCGCGCCCGCTCATCTCGGCCTCTTCTCCCCCTGGGAGTTTGTTCCTCTTCACGTCGAGGAGCAACTTCGTCGCTTTGGCCTTCTCAGTGAAGCTTAAGTACTTCCAGCCCTCGCGGTAGTGGAAGGTCCTGCCCTCGTAGAAAATCATGCCCTTCGGGTTGGAGTTGACTATCTGGACTTTCGCGCCGAGCAGTTTTAGGAGATGAGCCAGAGGCCCGTCCTCGCCGTGCGGGAGCATGTGGAAGGCACCAGTGGAGAGGCCGAAGCCCCTGTACGGAAGGTTCGCGAACCTGCCACCGATTCTCGGGGACTTTTCGAGAACCGTAACATCATAGCCGTTTTTGGCGAGAAATGAAGCGGTTAAAAGTCCGCCGATGCCCGAGCCTATTACCACAGCCCTCATTCTACCACCTAAGAAGATGTCGAGATGGATATTATAAAGGGTTTGGCTGTTGCACAGCTATACAACTCTTTTACTCAGGCTTCTTTCGGGCAATTCTAATAGGAAAACATACGTTGGAATAAATTCATACTCGAAAAAAAAGAAGGAATGTTTACTTAAAATAAAGAGAAAGATTTATAAATAAACATTGGTCATAATATAATGCAAAAAATTTAAGGAGGTGATGATATGGAAGAGTTGATTGTACTGGAAAGGGGTTCAGCAAGTTTTGATGAACCCAACTTTTGTGGAGTTTTCTGCAATCCAGTGAAAGGAGGAGATAATCCTAATTAATGTGGAGGTTTAGACGTTGAGCTTTTTTATCTTTTTTTATTTAATCCCTTCTAATAAATAGGAGGTGATAAATAATGATAGATAGTAGTAAATTTAAGGCCTCGAAGTATATTTTAGACATTCCATGTGATATAGGGGACAATAGATATATAATATTATTTAATACCCTCACTCATTCTTTAGTTGCTGTATCAGAGAAAATTTGGAAGAAACTTAGAAACGATAATCTCAAAGAAATACCAACAGAGATTTTTGATGAATTAATAAACCTGGGATTTCTATTGCCGGAAGAATTAGATGAAAGGGAGATAGCAAGGACACGCATAAATTTATCAAAATATAACCCAACACATATGGGAATGTTTGTAAATATGACATCAAGATGCAATCTTGCATGTCCATACTGTTATCAAGACTTAAGAAAGAATTCAAACATTAATCTAGATTTAACAGTTGAAAATTGGAACAAAATCATGAAGTTGATTTCTAAAAAAGGAGATATTCTAAAGAAGATAAGTGTTGTATTCTTCGGAGGAGAGCCCATGTTGAATTATGATACCCTGAAAGTAGCAGTAAGAGATCTAGATTCTTTAAGGGAGATAGATATTGAAACTTCTATGTCCATAATAACTAATGGAACGTTATTCTCCAAGCAAACGGGTCAAGAGCTGGCACCTTTCATAAATTCAGTTCAGATCACTCTAGACGGAATGAGGGAGACTCATGATAAGATGAGACCATATCCCGATGGACGTGGAACATTTGATATTATCCTGAAGAATATCCTAGATAATATTGATCAATACAAAAAGAGAATCATATTGAGATCGAATATAAATGAAAGCAATATCGCTAGTGTTAAGTCCTTATTACATTATTTAAGAGAGGAATACGGGTTACATAAGTTGTTAGGAGGGGTTGGTTTTGAATACATATTTCCAACGCAAACGTCAATACATGCAGGTGAAAGCTATAAATTAAGCCAACACATCTCAAAACTACTAATTGAAATTTACTCCTACGCTGTGGATTTGGGATATCCAATAGGAAATCCCCTAGTACTCGGTCCATGTATGGCAAGCCATGCTTTTAGTTTTGCGGTGGATGAACAACTAAATGTATATAAATGTCCAGGCTTTTTATATTCAAACCCAGACGGATACATTGACGAAGATGGTAATCTTATCATCATGAATTCTAGATGGTATTCTTTAATAAACTTTGAGCCACCATGTGCTTTCAATTGTAAATTTGGCCCAATATGCTATGGAGGATGTAAATGGATGGCCAGTGCGTTAAAGTCTAAAATTTCTTGTAACATAGAGCACTTACAGAATTACAGCGAATTTTTGACACTTTATGTTAAGTCAAGATACAAAAAACTTCTGGAGGGTGAACAATGAACGTGATAGAAATCAACAACCTCACCAAAGTATATCCCGATGGTACAAAGGCTAACGACGGAATTTCGATAAACGTGGGAAAGAATGAAATCGTTGGTATTATCGGTCCCAACGGAGCGGGGAAGACTACCCTTATACGTCAGCTTTTGGGACTTCTAAGGCCTACTGAGGGCCATATTAGGGTTATGGGAAGGGACATACTGGCAAATCCGGGCATCATAAAGGAAACTCTAGCCTACGTGCCCCAATACCCTCTCAGCTTTCCATCGCTAAGGGTTGAGGAAGTTCTGGGATACGTGCTTAAAATGCGGAACGGAGACATTTCACCGGTGGAGATGAGAGAGAAGATATCTGAGGTTTTGAATCTCCTTGGACTCAATGGGGCGGCAAAGTTCTTTGGGTATCAGCTTTCCGGAGGCATGAAGAAATCACTATTGCTGGCAATGGCACTTGTTCAGGAGCTCCCGGTTCTCGTGCTCGACGAGCCCACGAGCATGGTGGACATCGTCACAAAACACCGCCTCTGGAGTGCAATAAGGAACTCAAACCGCGAGGGTATTCTACTCGCCAGCCACGACATGAACGAAGTCAAGGCCCTATGCGATAGGGTGTATCTCCTCGTCTACGGGAAGATAGTCGCCTCTGGCACGCCTGCGGACATCGTCTCAATGATTAAGATGCCTACTGAAGTTCGCCTGATACCTGAACGAGCGATATCCCCCAACCTTCTGCCTAAGGAACACAAAAGGCGCGGAGACCTCTACGAAATGGCCTTTGACACGCTTGGGGATGCGCTGAAGACGGTGGAGGCAATACTCGAGAGTTCCGGCATCGCATACCTTGAGATTGAATCCCCCTCCTTCGAGAACCTCGTGATAAGCCTCATCGGGAGGGATAGAGAATGATTCGGCCCCTAATCGGAATGGAGCTAAAGGGAATGAGGATTTACAAGACGTTCCTCCTAGTCAATCTCCTTATCATGCCGCTCGCCCTTTTGTTTATGATGATTATGAACTCCGGCTCAAGAACCCCCGAGGACATCTCATACCTCGTGAGCGGTTTCATCGTCGTTTCGCTGGTGAGCTCTTTCCTTGGAACACTGACGAACAGAGTCAGTAACATCTTTGAACCCAGCGTTCTTGAACTCTACTCGACGTTGCCACCAAAGATTTCCACAGTTATTCTTGCACAGTTCCTAACGTACTCTCTCATGGTCACTCCTCAAGTGCTAATAGGTCTCACCGTTATACTCTATTACCAAGGAGTGAGCAGGATAAACGTTCCGCTCTTAGTCCTGGCACTTTTGCTCACCTTCCTTGAACTAGGAGCATTGGCAGTCGCAATAGGAGCAAAAATAGGAAACCCCTACAAGGCAATGGCCGTTACGGGAATACTTCCCTGGCTCCTCGTGGTGTTCTCCCCTGCCTACTACCGCTCAAGCTTTCCGGCGCTCTACCTGAACCCCGTTACGCACCTTCTTTCCTGCATCCGCTCAGCGATTGGACTGCAGAGTATAAATCCCATTTCGTGGTTAGTATCGGGAGCCTTGACTGTTATTTTCGTAGTCTTGGCACTTAGAAATATCCGTTCCGGCTACATGCTTGAGAAGCCGTTTTAGCCATTTTTCATTATTCTTCTCATCAAAATTATCTTCAAAGAACGCCAAACGGAGAAAGAGAGGATAAAATCAGAGCCTCCACTCAACCCCAAGAATCTCGCTGTAGGCTTCCAGCACTTTGCTCAGGTACTCCTTCGCAGTGCCGACCTTGTCGGCCCTGAACTTCTCGGCCCACTTTTCGTTTCCGAACTCCTCACTGCCGGCCGAAACGAGGTCAATAACGCGCATGCTGTCCCAGAAGACCGGGGTGTAGCCGGCCTTCCTTGCGTACTCGATGAGCCTCCCGATTTGCTTTTTCGCGTGCTCCTCCATGTCGATGTTCTGGCCGTAGGCATCCATGAAGAGCGCCTTAAGCACGGGCTTCATCCAGCCCCTGTGGAAGCGACACCAGCCGACGTTGTCGTACCAGAACTCCCAGAGAGCGCTCGCTATTATCTTCTGCGCCAGCTCCTTCGGCTCAAGGAAGACGCCGAACTGGTAGAAGGTCCAGTAGCGACCCTGAATCGGGAGCGGTATGTAGTTGCCTATCGCCCAGTACATCGTTGGCGTCATCTCGCCGTCCTCGCCGAGTGGAGTGAAGACCGCGTAGTCCTTGAAGCTCTCGCCGTACTTGAGCCTGTCCTTGAAGCGCTCGTCAAGGATTACGCTCGCCTTCCTCTTGCCGAGGCCGATTATCCTGGCTATCTCGTTCTCGCCGAAGGCCACGCGGTGGGCCAGTTCAGCAACGAGCCTGGCGTTGATTTCGCTCGCCTCGACAGGACGCTCGATTAGGGCCTCCTTCGTGAACTCCGGCTTGCCACTAAGGCCAACCTCCTCCGGCTTGAGGAGCCCGCGGTAAACGAGCTCAAGAACCCACGCGGCGGTTCCTCCGAACTCTATCGCGTCGAAGCCCATAGCATCGACGGCGTGAACGCTTATGTCGCTCGCCCTCAGGACGATGCTTCCGCTGAGCGGACCGTTGGCCTCGTAGGGCTCGTACTCGACGTGGTGGCCGTTGCGGTACTTCTTGCAGACGACCGGACAGGGCTCGCCACAGGTTGTCCAGTTTTTGGGCTTTATTGCTTCCTCGTTGAAGGGCTCCCAGTAGTGCTTCATTATGTTCTCGTGAATTTTTATGCGCTCCTCCTTCGGAATGTAGGGCATCTGCCAGTTGAGTATTGGAACGAAGTCACCCTCAGCCGGATAGTTGCCTCCGAAGGTTCCACCGGTGTTGAGCTTGGGGTTGAAGCGGTACTTGGTGGTCTTCTCGCTTATGACCTCGTTGTAGGGCTTTTTGTGGACGCCCTCGACTATGCCCTTCGCCGTCCTGAAGTTCGAGATGTCCTCGCCTGGGAATTTCCTCTTCCTCGGCTTTCCACCGAAGATTATTCCTATGACGTTGTGTGCCCTGAGCAGAACGCTTCCGGAGCCACCCCTCGCGGCCCAGTCCTCGCTACCGACGAGGCGCTGGCCCTTCCTCAATGCCTGGGAGAATATAGCGCCGTAGTTGGTGTTGAGGGCAGAAGGACCGACGACAGCTATGCGGTACTCGAAGTCGAAGCGCCCTCCAAAGGTGTCTATGAGGTACTGGGTGAGGGCATAGACGCCTTCCTCGCCCTTGTAGCCCCTCCAGACCTCGATGACCTTTTCAAGCTCAATCTCGTGGAGCTCGACCCCAACGTTCTCGCCGTCGTTGTAGAGGAGAACAACGACGGGCTTCTCGGCCTTGCCCTCGAAGGTCACGAAGTCAACGCCGACGTTCTTGAAGGCGTAGGCGGCACCGCCCATCGCCGATGGAAAGAGAGTCCCGTAGAGCGGGGAGCGGAAGAAGAACATGAGCCTGTGTGCACCGGGAAGGGCCGAACCCGAGAACGGCCCCATTCCCATCACGACGACGTTTCTCGGGTCGTACGGGTCAATGCTATGGGTTTCAAGGGTCTCGTGGAGCTCAAGACCGTAATCTATGACGCCGTAAATGCCATCTTTCTCGATTTCCTCGCTTTCAACTTTGTTCTCGTTGAGCTTTATATGTATGACAGTGAACTTCACGGCCACCACCCCTTTGTATCACTCTAAGTGTTAGGTCTCGCCAAAAGTTAATAAGGTTTTCCAAAAACATAAGAACTAACCCAATCGAGAAAAGTTAAACGGAAATGTTAATAGAAAGGGAGGAATCACTCGATGTCCTCGAAGCGCTCCTCAAGCCTCTTCAGCACGCCCGGCAGGGTGGTGTACTCCATGTCCTCGAGCGGGAGCCTGTGGGGCTCGAACGGGCCGTGCCTGCGCATGTACTCGGTTATCTCAAGGGCCTTCTGCCTGGCGTAGTCGTAGGCCGGGTCGTCGAAGAGGTCAACCGGACCGACGAGCTTTCCTTCGGGGCTTATCTGCCAGCCGAGCGCGACAACCCTCGGTGGGCCGTCGAACCTGGTCGGGTTGGCGTAGTTCATCGGAACGGGCATTATCGGGCCGTTGTGAGAGCCTCTCATCCATCCGCTGACGAGGTGCGGGAAGGCGAAGGGCTCGAGGACCTCACCAAGGGCAGGAAGTCCGCTCTGGGCCCTGACTATAGCGACCGGGTCGTCCTTGCCAACGTACTCGCCGGCAATCTCATAGAGCTTCTCGGTGCTGACAACAGCTACCGGCTCGTCCTTCGGGAGCGGGTGGCCTTCCTTCGGGTAAACGCGCTTGATGACGTACCTGCTCTTGGCTCCAATGAGCGCGAGAAGGTCGTAGACCTCCTCCGGGGTGTTGAGGATGACGCGCTTGTGCTTGAGGATGTCCCAGACCTCGAAGCGGAAGCCGGCGTGCATCTTGGGGTCGATGACCAGACCAGCGGTGTTGAACGGGTCGGCGAACATCCTGAATATCGGCAGGTTAAAGGCTCCGGGCTCGGTCTTGTCCATGTGGAAGGTCACTATCGGCTCGCTCTTCCTGAGGGTAATCTCCATCTCGGCAACGCCCGGGCCCATTCCGCGGACGTTTCCGCTGAAGGCGTCCTTGAGAAGGTCCTGACCGGCGCCGTAGAGGCCGAGCTCCTTGGCGACCTTGGTTGCCTCCTCGAAGGCCTTCCAGGCGAGCCCGTGAACCTCTGGACTGTCAACGCCCTTCTTGTGGGTCATTATCAGCTGGAGGTCGTCGCCCGCGTAGGCCACGTAGAAGTCGATTATCGTCCCTTCCTCCTTGGCCTTGGCAAGGACTTCCTCCGCGGTTTCTATCAGCTGCGGGTGCACCCTGGAGTGCCCCGGCCAGCCACCTATGTCGGCCTTAATTACGCTAATCGTTATCTTTTCTCCAACGGCCATGGCAACCACCCGACGAGAATAGGGAGTTTTATGCTTATAAAACGTTAATATCACCGTAGATGATACGGGGAGCCTAAAAATTGAAAGGGTTCACTCACAGATATCGGTCCAACCGAACTGTTCCCTAACGACCTTGATGAGGTTCTTGAGCTCGTCCTTCTTGATGTTGACGCTCGAGCTTGCACCAACGAGGGCTATGATGCCGTGGACTTCCTCCTGGAGCTGTATAACGTCGTCGTGGACCTTGACAACCCTGAGTTCCCTCCTCGCGGTCTCGTCCTCCCCAATCTTGAACTTGTCTTTTCCAATGACGATTGGCTCCTCCATCTCCACCACCCCATAGTATTTTTGTGTGTCAAAGTTAATAAAACTTCCGGGAGCAAAGTTTATAAACCCGGGACGGTTAAGGTTGAGACGGACGGGGGCGTGGTGTAGCCTGGTCCATCATCGCGGGCTCCAGAGGTATGAGGACTTGCGGGTTTGCTGATTGGGGATGAGCCTTTGGAGCTCTGACCCGGAGAAACCCGCGGACCGGGGTTCAAATCCCCGCGCCCCCACCACAGAAACTTTGCGAAGGCAAAGTTTCTTTGGTGAAGCTTTTTCCAAAAGCTTCTTCGCCAGCCTTTCCCAAAGGCCGTGCAAAAGTTTTCTCCTCTGGCATCTTTAGTAGCTTGGAACAAAGCTTGCTCACCAGTTAGATGTTTTCCTAACCTAAAAACTTTTAACCTTCCATGCTCTGTTAAGCTTTGGTGTTTACAATGAAGAGCTTTTTGACTGAACAACAGATTAAGATTCTCCGTCTTCGCGCGAGAGGCCTTAAACAGAGCGAGATTGCCGAGCTCCTCGGCACGAGCAGGGCCAACGTTAGCATACTGGAGAGGCGGGCCCTTGAGAAGATTGAGAAGGCCCGAAACACCCTTTTAATCTGGGAGCAGATTAACTCCAAAGTGAGCGTTGATGTGAGGCGGGGAGAGGACATATTCAACGTTCCAGAGAGGCTTTTTGAAAAGGCCGATAAGCTGGGTATAAAAGTTCCCTACAGTACGGCCGAGATAATAGCGTTCCTAGTCGAGCACGCGCCAGTTGACGACAGGCTGGCGAAGAGGGACTTCACGCTCTTCCTCGACGCCAACGACAGGCTTCGCGTCAGCGAGTGTATCCTAGATGATTTTGATGAGATACGGAAGAAGGACCGCAGTAAAGACCCCGTTCAGGGCCATGGCTAACCCGCTCACGGCCCCGGCTAATCCGTCCTCGGTTATTATCCTCGCCGTCCCGAGGCCGTGGGAGGAAACCCCCGTTGCCAAACCCCGCGCTATTCTGTCCCTGACTCCAAAGACGTCCAGCAACTCCGGCGCGAAGGCGTTGCCGAGCAGTCCGGTCGTTATCACCAGAACCGCCGTCAGCGATGGGATTCCGCCTATCTTTGCGCTCACGCCTATGGCTATGGCAGTCGTCACGCTCTTCGGGGCTATGCTTCGAAGAACGGTTTCGCTCGCGCCGAGTAACTGGGCCGTCCAGTAGGCGCTCAGCACCGCGGTGGTTCCGCCGATTAAAATTCCCAGCGAGATTTCCTTTGCGTACCTGGCTATGAGTGCCCTGTTCTTGTAGACCGGGATTGCCAGGCTCACGACTGCCGGTCCGAGCAGGAACTTGAGGAAGACCGCGCTCTCCATGTACGAGTCGTAGGAAACGTTTCCGAGCTTGAGGATTACTGCAATTGTGATTATCGAGAGCAGAACCGGATTCGTGTAGAACGCCGTTCTCCTCGCGTGGAGCTCCGAGAAGACGTAGAACACCGCGAGCGTTAGGGCTATCCCGTAGGGGTTCATCTCCGAACGACCTCCACGGTTTTTGCGGTCACGAAGAGGGTAACGACGAAGCTGAGAACCAGCGCGACCGATATTGGAACGAGCTGGGCCTTTATCAGGCCGAGGTAAGTGACTATCCCGACTCCCGGCGGGATGAAGAGGACGCTCATGTTCTTCACGAAGAGCTCGGCCTCGTTTTCGACCCACTCAAGCTTCACGGCACCGCTCAGAAGCGCCGAGAGCAGGAACAGCATCCCGAGAACACTACCTGGAACCGGGAGGTGAAGGCCAGAACTGACCATCTCGCCGAGCGCGTAGAAACCGAATATTATCGCCAGTCCTCGATATGGCTTCATGGTTTGGAGTACGCGCTTCTCCAAAAAGACCTTTCGGAAGGGGTTTGGAGAAAGGGAAAATATGGAGAAGCCGTCAGAGTTTGAATTTGCTGATGATGTTTCTGAGCTGTTCAACGATGTTTTTAAGGTCGTTTGCGGCTCTTTCAAGCTCCTCAGTGGCGGCAGTCTGCTCTTCAACAGCAGAACTAACCTCCTCAGCACTCGCAGTGGTTTCCTCAGCACTCGCAGCCAAATTCTCCAAAGCACGCAACGCCTTATCAACCTCCTCCTGCGTCCTGAGGACCTGTTCTTTCACTTCGCCCATCCTGCCACTGGCCTCCTGGAGGAGGTCGGCGATGTTCGTGAGGTATGTAACGGTCTCCCTGAGGGTCTCGGCGCTCTCACCCACGACCCTGACACCTTTCTCGGTTCTCTCCGCGGCGTCCCGAATTTCACTCGTAATCTGGTCGATGATGTTCTTGATATTGTCAGCGGCCTGTTTGCTCTCCTCCGCAAGCTTTCTAATCTCCTGGGCAACGACTGCAAAGCCTCTACCCGCTTCCCCAGCCCTAGCCGCCTCAATAGCCGCGTTTAGAGCAAGCAGGTTCGTCTGCTCAGCAATATTCGTAATCACATCCGTAATCTCCTCAATACTCCTACTCATCTCCGCTATCTTGCTGACGGCGCCTTCAATGTCGTTCATCATCTCCTGGATGCTCTCTATCTGCTGGGCCGAGACCTCGCCCTTCTCCCTGCCTTCGGTGGCGATGTTAACGACTTCGTTAACGGCCCCTTCAAACTCTTCTATGGCCCTGACGCTTTCGGCGCTGGTTTCTGCTACAAAGCGCATTCCCTCGGTTATTTCGTTGATGTGCTCCTGCTGTCTCTGTGCTTCAATGCTAACCTGCTGAACCGCCTCATTAACCTGATTAATCGCCTCGGTAACGTCGCTCGATATCTGTGCCAGAACGTTTGCCTTCTTTTCGAGTTCGTCGGTGACCGCCACTATCTCCCCTATTAGACCCTTGAGCTTGTGGGTTGTGTCGCGGAGGTCCTCAAGGATTTCCCTGAGCTCACCCTTGGCTTCCATGCTGAGGCCGTTGCTTAAATCACCCTCGGCAAGGCGTTCGAGTTTTGTCGCTATCGTGTTTAAGGTTCCAACGAGGTCCTTCCCAACCGCCTCAAAAGCCTTAATCAACGCACCAATCTCATCGTTCTCGAGGTATCTAATCTGTTTGAGCTTTCTGTTCACTTCACTCAGCCGGCCCTCGGCAAGGGCTTGAGCAACCTCGCGGAGGTTCTCCAGGGGCCTTAGAGTGTCTTTGAGTATCCTGTACGCCAAGACTACCATAAGGGCCCCAATTAAGGCCGCCAGCACTGAGCCTATGAACACTTTTCTCACGTTGTCATCAACGACAGCCGATATCTGGGTGTTTATTTTTGTGCTGCTCTCCTTCAAAGCTGAGTTTATGGCCTTGTCCATGGGACCTGTGAGTTCGTTAAGGGGCACGATTGCCAGAACAATCCATCCCGTCGTTTTCATCCTTTTGTAACCGGCGATTTTTTTGATACCTTGGAACTCGTAAACAACCCAACCGGAGTTGTTTCCACTTTTAAGGGCCTCCGCTATTGGTTTGAGTGAAGGAACATCGTAGATGTTTAATTTCTGGACAAGGCTCTGGTTTGGATGGACTATTACGGTTCCCTTCTGGTCAATTATGGCTATATAACCGCTCTCACCGAGCTTTATTTGCTTCGCCTGTTCTATGAGCGTGGAAACAAAGACGTCTATTCCAATAACTCCAACGAACTTTCCATTGACGTAAACGGGCTGGGAGTACGTCACCATCCATTTTCCAGTTGAGGCATCTCTGTAAGGTTCAGTCCAGACCGGTCCGTTCTTCTGGACTGCCTCCTGGTACCACGGCCTCTTCCTCGGGTCGTAACCGGCCGGAAGCTTCTGCTCAGGATAAATGTACATGTTACCCGTAGAGCTACCAAAGTAAACGTTAGCTACGTTTGAGTCAAGGCTTTTGATGGCCTTAAACCTGTTGAGAAGAAACGTCTTGAACTCGGGGTTGTTGGTCCCGTAGTTTGTATACGCAACCTGGACCGCCTCCGTTGCAATCTCTCCCATCATCTTCATCTTATCAAAGTAGTCGTCAAAGAGCTTGGCGCCCAGCTCCGCCGACCCAACTGCTATAGTACCTGCCTCCTCAACTATAGGTTTTTCAATTTGCTTGGACATAACCTTGGGAAGTTCCTGGTTCAGTTGTTCATCAAGTGTTTTATGAATGGTGGAGCGCATGGTTATCGTGGAGTACCCGACTATCGCTGCCCCCAAAACAACCGTGACGAGAACCGCAACGATAAGAGTTGCGGTTATCTTTTTACGAAATTGCATCCCGCGCACCCCCACCACTTAAGTTACAGCTGGGAGAATTACGGCGTTGAAAGTTAAATCGCTTTTGTGTAGGGGGCTGTGTAGGTGATTACTCTTCAGAAAAGGGAGAAAAGGGCGAAATCAGGTTCTCTCAAGGATGTTGTTCCAGGAGTAACTGGACTCAAGGAGTTCATCCACGGTCAGCCTCTTCTCACTTACAACCCTGGCGTTGAGTTCCTTCAGGGTTTCGAGGATTTTCTCCCTGGACAGGGTCTCTTCGTCGAATATCACGAAGCCTCTCCCGGTGTAGCTGTTGAGGAAAGCCCTCCAGACCTCAGCCTTCGTCAGGAGCTCGTACTGCTTTGCCGTTGCAAGCTCCCAGTTCCCCTTATCGAACTGGAGCTCGAGCCGGGTGAGCTTCGCATTCGGGTTAACGGTCATTCAATCACCCCCTCACTCCTTCGCAAGCCCGAAGTAATCCTCAATGTCGATGTAGGTCTTTCTGTAAACTTCACTGTTCTTCATCTTCTCAACGAACTCCTTGGTTCTCCTGTACTTGTCGCTCCAGTAGTCCCAGTCGGGGTGGATGGCCTTCCACTCCTCCCAGGTGTAGCTGAACTGGGCCTGCACCTTGTCTCTGTAGAGCTCGGGAATCACGTTGAACGTACAGAACGGCACCACTCTTCCGTCGGGCATGGCGTAGTGGATAACGCAGCGCTCGACGCGCTCGACGTCGTAGTTGTACTCGTCCATAAAGTGCATCATCCCAATGAAGAGCGCGTTCTCGTGGAACTTGCCGAGGGCGTCGTAGTTGCCGTGCATGAAGGCGTTCTTTATCAGGTCGAGGACCTTGAGGCCCTTCGGAGCGTATTTGTCGTCGTAGAAGCTCTTGAACTTGAGGAATATCTCCGCCCCGAGCTTGAGCTTCTGGAGCTTGCCGAGCTTCTTCCACTTCTCTATCTCCTCGGCCTTCTCCTCGAGATACTCGACGAAGCCCTCAACGTCAAGGAACCTGCTTATTGGGATGACCCTCTTGTGTTCCCGGTCCAGGAAGATGTAGGTCGCGGCCCCACAGCAGTAGTGGCTCGTCATGTAGTAACGTGAACCAGTGAACGCCTCGAAGAACCTCGCTATGTGACCTGCTATCGGAATCGGGTACCAGTCGTTCATCTCGATTACGCCGTTGGTCTGCTCCTCTATGCGCCTTATCGCTCCCGGAATCGTTATTCTAAACCTCTGGCGCTCCTTCTTTGGAACCCTGCCAACGAGGGAAATCGGCTGGAAGTTCACTCCCCTGACGATGTCAAGGTGGTTGAGACCGAAGTTGATTATGGCCCCAAGCTCGTGGTCGTTGACGTTCCTAATCGTTGTCGGCACGAGGACTATTCCGGGTCCGCCGGCCTTTCTCACGTTCTCGAAGATGAGCGGAATCTCCCAGTGGTTCTTCCAGTTGGTCTGAGGCGTCATTCCGTCGTAGCTCAGGTAGAGGGTGTTGGTTCCGGCCTCGCGGATTTTCTTTACGAGTTCGGGCTCGAAGGCGAGCTTTATTCCGTCGGTGTTGAGCTGGACGTGGTCGTAACCTTCTTCCTTCGCAATCCGGATAATCTCAATCAGGTCGTCGCGGAGGGTCGGTTCTCCTCCGGTGAACTGGACTGCGTTCGCCCCAACCGGGTACTGCTTCTTGGCGTTGCGGAGCATCATTCTAATCTGCTCGAGCGTCGGCTCGTAAATCGGCTGACCTTCCTTGGCGTAGAAGAAGCAGTACCAGCACGACAGGTTGCAACGGTTGGTCAGAACGATGTTGAGCAGGTTCGTATGGGAGCGATGCCGAGCGCATAAACCACAGTCAAAGGGACAGTTGACGCCGGTGTTCTCCACGTTAACGCTCTTGAGCTTGAAATCGTACTTCCAGCGCTGGAAGCGGTAATACTGCTCGACACTCTCGTAGTAGAGATCGGTTATCATACCTTCGGGACAGCGCTTGGTTATCCACACTTTACCGTCCCGCTCCCAGACGAGGGCAGGAACCACGCGCCGGCTTTCCGGGCAGAGGGAGTAGGTCCTATGAGGCAACGGGCCACCGTAACCCCTGCTGGCGGTTTTAAGCATTCCCTCAAACTCCTCCTCGCTTATTTCAGGGAACTCGACTATATCCCTGACCCTTCTAGTTAGTTGCTCAAACTCTTTCTCACCACTCGGTACCTCACCGATGTTCTGGGCCATAGTTCATCACCGCTACACTAAATCCAACGGGGAGGTATAAAAGCTTTTGCGTGGATATGAAGATTTTTCTGCATAGGTATGCCCCAGATGTGGGAACTCGGGCTAAGGTTAAAAGTCCCTCCACGAAAGCCAGTCGGGTGGTTGAATGCCGGCTCGTGAGATGAGGATGGAGATGTTCGTAAGAGCCCTTTTGAGAAGGGACTTCAGCAGGGCAAAGGGACACATGGAGAAGCTGATGAAAATAGCGGGCAACGATGAATGGGGTAGGGGTTATTCACGGGCCGTCGAGGGCATAATGAACGCCCTCAAGGACAACGACGCCGACTCACTTGTCGTCCAGTTGATTTCCAGCAACGACAGGGAGAGGGCCGAGGAGTTGCTCAAGAACTACTCAAAACTAGCCGGGCAGGACTTTCGTGATAACTATGAGAGGGGTTATTACACCGCGTGGACCGAGTTCTTGAAGGCGTACCTCAGCCAGAAAACGCTGACGTGATGCCTATGGGAAAGGAAGAGCTCATGAAGAAGCTAGAGGAGAGAATCCGAAACTGCCAGAAGTGCCCCCTCGGGGGTCTCAGGACGAACGCCGTCCCCGGGGCGGGAAGCTACGACGCCAATGTGATGTTCGTCGGCGAAGCCCCCGGTTACTGGGAGGACCAGAAAGGGTTACCCTTCGTGGGCAGGGCCGGGAAGGTTCTTGATGAACTTTTAGCTGGGATAGGTCTGAGCAGGGACGAGGTTTACATAACCAACATCGTCAAATGTCGCCCACCGGAAAACCGCGACCCGACGGAGGAGGAAATCAAAGCTTGCTCCCCCTACCTCGACAGGCAGATTGACATAATAAGGCCGAGGGTCATAGTTCCACTCGGCAGGCACTCGATGCGCTACATCCTGGAAAAGTTCGGGTTCAAGCCTGAGCCCATAAGCAAAATCCACGGAGAGACCTTCGAGGCGAGGACTCTCTTTGGGAAGATAATCATAATGCCGATGTACCACCCTGCCGCGGCCCTGTATCGGCCCCAAATCAGGGGAGAGCTTGAGAAGGACTTCGTCAAACTGGCAAAAATCCTTGAGAAAATTAGCTGAGTTTTTCTTCACATTTCTGCAAATTTTGCGGTTGTCAGTGTTACGATTTTTCGTTTTATCCTTTTTGTACGAGCCACGCTGGAACGCTTTTGGGAAAGGTTTTTATTGGTTCAATGTTCTATAATATACTTAGTCGCAACTATATACACTATACAGTCAGTAACTGTCCATTAGTGTACGTGGATTTTTTAGGGCTGTTCGAGGGGGACGCGAATATTGCCAAAAATTTTCAAGAAAATCTTATATATTACGAAAATCTCCGGCAGATTTAAAAAGGAGGTGAAAATATGTTGGATTTTGGGGTGCTGTCCCTGCTTCCCCCACTGATTGCAATAGTTTTAGCGATATGGACGAAGAGGGTTATCCTTGCCTTGTTTGCCGGCGTCTGGGTTGGTGGAGTCATGGTTTCTGGTTGGAATCCAATAAGCGGAACCGCCCAGACCCTCGACTGGATTGTTAAGAACGCTACCGACGACTGGAACGTTAAGATTCTTCTCTTTGACTTCCTGATTGGTGCAGGTGTTGGATTGATATACAAATCGGGGGGTGCTTTTGCGATAGGACGAGCGCTGGCTGACAGGGTCAAAACGAGCAGGGGAGCAGCCGTGATGGGTTGGCTCCTTGGAGTGCTGATATTCTTCGACGACTACACCAACACCATCATCGTAGGAAACACGATGAGGCCCATAACGGACAGGACGAGGGTTTCCAGGGAGATGCTGGCGTACATAGACGACTCCACAGCGGCTCCGGTCGCGGGAATAGCCATAGTCTCGACTTGGATAGGCTACGAGGTTGGTTTAATCGGTGATGCATTCAGCAAGCTCAACGTGGACTTAACCTCTGTGGGTGGTGCCTACGGTGCCTGGATGCACAGCGTTCCCTACAGGTTCTACTCTATACTCGCCATCATCCTCGTGTTCCTCGTGGCTTTCTTCCACAGGCATTATGGTGCCATGCTCAAAGCGGAGATGCGCGCTAGGACGACAGGAAAGGTCCTCCGCGACGGGGCAAAACCCTTGATGACGACTGAAGTGGACCTCGGAATGCCCAAAGAGAACGGAAGCGTTCACGTCTTCATATGGCCAATACTCACCCTGATATTCGTCACGCTCTACGGTATGTGGTACACCGGCGGTGGAAGTGCCGCCTACGCCAAGGGAGGCCTGATGAACGTCCTTGGAAACGCCGACTCAGCAAAAGCCCTCCTCTGGGGAAGTTTTGCAATGGTGGTTGTGGCCTTCGCTCTCGTAATCGGAATGAGGCAGATGACGATTGAAGAGGCCGAGGATGCGATAATCCGCGGTATGAAGCAGATGATTATAGCAAACACCATTCTACTCCTCGCGTGGAGCATAAAGAGCGCCACTGACGCCGTCGGCACCGCCCCGTACATAGTGCACATAGCCAAGAGTGCGGGGGTTGGTGGAAGCTGGATTCCGCTCATAGTTTTCCTAATCTCAATGTTCATTTCATTCACAACGGGAACCAGCTGGGGAACCTTCAGCATAATGCTCCCGATAGCAATTCCGCTCTCCTACGGTGTCACTGGACACATAGGTCCCGACGTCTTCGCCAGCATCGGTGCGGTCTTTGCCGGCGGTATCTTCGGTGACCACTGTTCCCCGATAAGCGACACCACGATAATGAGTTCAATGTTCAGCGGCTCAGACCACATAGACCACGTTACCACACAGATACCCTACGCGGTGACGGCGTCGAGCGTTGGTCTAGTTCTCTACTTGCTCTTTGGAATTGGGCTGAAAGATTGGAAGATTCTCCTGCCGGTAGGCTTTGTGCTACTCATCGTGGCATGGTACGCCCTCAGCGAGTGGTACGGCAAAAAGTACGGCGTTCCGCATGGCAAGGTGCCGGTGTACGTGGTCGAGGAGTGAACTCTTCTTTTTTAATTCTTAATCAAATTGGCTTCTACCTGTAGTTTCTAAACCTTTGGTTAATAACATAGAGTTTCTTACTAATTGATAAAGAAAAATTTATGTATACTCTTGGATACAAGTTAATGACAACTCTTGAGGGGGTGGCGATATGGACCCTAAGTACGTTGTATCGGGTAAGGACTGCAACGTCTGTGCTCTCTGCGCCCTCTGTCTTTCTGACGGCCCGATTCCAGACTTCGAAGGATTCGGTGTTTACGGTCTCTTTGGCCTCTTCTGAGGCCATTACTTTTTTGAAGTTACCCACTAGGAGGTGAAGGGATGCAGAATGTCATCAAACCTGCCGTGACATTGGAAACCCTCGAGGATAAGTATGTCTTTCTTGCAAAAGAAACCGTGCTTAGGATTTATCCCCATCTCGCATCCATCCACAGAGGAAACATCAAACGAATCGTGAACCTTGATGCCGCCTATGTTCTCAGGATGTGTGATGGGAAAAGAAAAGCATCCGAAATCACAGACAGCCTTGCCCATTCTAAGGAAGAGCGTCATAAAATCCTTGAATTTCTCTTAACTGCCGTCAAAAATGGTGATGTGATTGTTTCAGATATCCCAATCAATGTCCCAGTTGAGGTGGCTGAGCACGATTACATCCTCCCGTCACATGTAGTCTTTGAACTTACCGAGAACTGCAACCTAAACTGTGCCCACTGCTATAGAATAAAAGAAAGGGTACCGCTCTACATGCCCTTTGAGGCATTCAAAAAGATAATCGATTTTCTCTCAGGACACCTCCTCGTTGGCACTGAGCTAACCGGTGGAGAACCGACGCTCCATCCGGACTTCGTGGAAATCGTTAGGTACGCCGCGGAGAGGCTCGAGCTCGTTGGCGTCCTCACGAACGGTCTCTACTTTCCTCAGGGGATGATTGAGAAACTCTCATCATACACAGACAAGCTCTTCTTCAGCGTCAGCCTCGATAGCCCAGACCCCACGTTTCACGACGGATTCAGAGGTTTGAGAGGTGCGTGGAAGAGAACTGTTGAAAACATAAAACGGCTCACCGACGCTGGATTTAATGTGAGGATTGCCATGACCGTAACGCCGGGGAACATAGAGCACATAGAAAAGGTCGCTGAACTGGCAGTTGAGTTGGGGGCCAAAATGTTCACCTACAGCCCGATGCTTCCCTTTGGCAGGGCCGATGGATTCACGTGGTCCAACGAAGACCTGTGGCGCCTCAGTAAAATCGACAGAAAAGTTCGCAAAAGATTTTCTAAGATAATACCCGTTGCCCAGTTTGAGGAATTCGGGAAGAACATTGAAAACTGCGGTGCAGGGTGGAGAAGTTTAACAATAGGCCCCGACCTCTCAGTCAGGATGTGTGTTGTGAGCGACTCGGCCAGAGATGTTATTGCCAAGATTGACATCAACGATTTGGAAGGCTCCTTTAGGAAGATAACCCCGCATCTTAAATTTCTCCATGGAATAAACGCCCCTGGTCCTGGAATCTGCGGAAACTGCAAGTTCATTAACTTTTGCACTCCCTGCATCCTGCGCGCACGCTACGTCCTTGAAAAGGGATTCATACCACTCAAAGGATGCCGATGGGCAAATACCATTGGAGTTAAAGCCCTGAAAAAGTATCTCCGGGTGAGAACCAATGGATGAGAAAACGGTCCTTCTTCTTCTCGGTCTCTACGGTTACGTTGCCTTCGCCCTCATCCTCCACACCGCAAAGAAAACCCTGCTGGGTGAGCCATCCCACTGGCCAAAGATAAGGAGGTATTTCGATGCAGTCGTCGGGTTAATCTCAGTCATTTACTCCCTTCAGATAACTCAGAAAGACCTCCGCCTTGTAACGACCCTCTACGGCCTCTCTCTCATGGCAAACTCCGTTAGGGGTCCCCTCGGGGTGGGCAGGTGGGGAACCGGCTCCAGAAAGGCCTTCAACTACGTGGCAAACTCCTACATAATCCTCTCCCTCTTCCTGATGGCGCCGGCGGTGAAGAAGCTCACGGGACTCGAGCCGGTTCTCGTCCTAATTCCCCTGTTCCTCGGGACGTACTATGCCATTTGGGGGTGGAGGAGGTGAAGGTCGTCGAGGTCAGGAACCTCAGGAAATCCCTTGGGGGCAGGGAAGTCCTCCGGGATGTGAACTTTGAAGTGGAGAGAGGCGAAATCCACGGCTTCCTTGGGCCGAACGGCGCTGGGAAGACAACGACAATCAGGACAATCCTCGGTCTCCTCCACCCGGATTCCGGTGAGGTCAGGGTCTTCGGCGAGAAACCGTCAAGGGGCATGTTCACCAAAGTTGGAGTCATGTTCGAGTATGAGGTTCTGAACCCCGACTGGACGGTCGAGGAAAACCTGCTCTTCTGTGCTTATTCAAAGGGATTCGACCGCGACGAAGTCACGAGGGTTCTGAGGGAGGTGCGGTTTGAAGAGGCCCACTGGGGGAAGAGGTTCAAAGAACTCTCCAAGGGCATGCGCAGGAAGGTTTCCCTCGCCGCTGCCTTGGTGGGCAACCCCGAGCTCCTAATTTTGGACGAGCCCATGAGCGGGCTTGACCCCACCGCGAGGATAGCGATGAGGGAACTCCTCACCAACCTGAGGAATACCGGGAAGACGATACTGTTCTCCTCCCACGAACTCGCGGAGGTTCAGAAGGTGGCGAATAGGGCCACCATAATCAAGGACGGAAGGACGGTGTCCACTTTTGGGGTGGACAACTCCGTTGACCTCGAAAAGATGTATATCAAACTCGTGGGGGTGGAATTATGAATATCAGAGGGCTCATAACCCTCCACTTCAAGACGACCCTCAGGGACTCACTGTTCGGGATAGTCCTGGTTGGACTCCTCGTGTGGGCGTTCTCCTCAAAGAGCGTTCCCAAAGAGTTCACAGGGCAGGAGAACTTCACGTTCTACACCCTCTTTACGATGATGCTGGTTGGCTACGCGGTCATGGTTGCAATATCGTTCACGAGCATGATAAAACGCAAGACCGCTAGGTTCTACCACCTCCTGCTCGTCATGCCTGGCAGACTTCCCAAGCACGTCTTTTTTGAGCTCCTGCCTTCGCTGTTGCTTGGAGAAATTGCATCAATAGCCGTAGGACTTGTGATGTACATGAACACAGAAAACGCGTCTCCCACATGGCTCTTCCTGCCCGTTATCGGCAGTTCGCTCTTCGTCTTTGGACTCTCAATGGTTTCAATGGTGGTGGTGCTCCAAGTTTCAAACGTGAGACTCATCAACATAATCATGTTCATCCTGCTCTTCGTCCTCGCGAGGGTTCCAAAATACCTTCTCGAACACGGCTACTCCATCTCGGTCGCGACCAACGTTATGATGCTGATAGCCCTGGGCGTTGCAGTACTCGGCCCGTTGGCCCTCTCCTCGATAAACACCGAGAGGGTCCTCCTCGCGTCGTGATGTTTTTAAGCATCTCACTTCTTTTGTTTTGGGTGTCATCATGCTCGTGAGGTCATTCGTTCCAGCCCATATAACGGCATTCTTCGTGCCCGTTCTCCACGAGGACCCGCTCAAAGCCGGCTCCCTCGGCGCTGGAATCAACCTCGACAAGGGAACAAACGTCTTCGTGAGCGTAGAGACCGGAACGCTGGAGAGGCACGTCCACATCGCCTTCAACGGCGAGCCCGTGAAGAGGGAAGAGGCTGTAATCAGCTACTCCGTCGCCGAGAGGCTCGTTCCTTCCGATTTTCTCGGCGAGGTCGAAATCTGGCAGTACTTCGACTTTCCCAACGGCCACGGCTTCGGCAACAGCGCGGGGGGCGCTCTCGGCACGGCTTTAGCGCTGAGCTACGCCTTCGGGGGGACGTGGCTTAGGGCGTCTCAGATAGCGCATGAAGCCGAGGTAATCCACAGAGGGGGCCTCGGCGATGTCGTAGCCCAGCTCGCCGGGGGAATTGAAGTCCGCGTTAGAGCCGGCGGGCCCGGAGTTGGCGTCGTTGACAACCTCTTCTTTGAGGACTACCGCGTTCTGGTCGTCCCCCTCGGAAAGCTCTCGACCAAAGAGGTTCTTGACGGCGACGTCGTGAGGGCGATAGAAGTCAAGGGGAAGGAAGCTCTGGAGGAACTCCTGAAGGGGCCAACGCCCGAGAGGCTAATGGTTCTGGCGAGGGCCTTCGCCGAGGGGACGGGCCTGCTCACAGGTGAGCTCCTTGAGCTGGCGGGGGAACTCGACGGGGTTCTGAAGAACCCGAGCTCGATGATAATGCTCGGGAAGGGCCTCTTCGCGCTCGTTCGGGAGAAGGAGCTTGAAAACGCGAAGGCACTCCTTGCCGACCTCGACGTCCCCTACGACGTTGCCGAAATCCACGAGGGGAAGCCGAAGGTCGGGAGGTGGGTGGGCTAACCTTTTATCCCCCTCGCCGTATTGGTTTCGGTGGTGAGAGTGGGTGACATGAAGTACTCCGAGCTGGCCGAACTCTACCGGAGGCTTGAGAAGACCACGCTCAAAACGCTCAAGACGAAGTTTGTGGCAGACTTCCTCAAGAAAACGCCCGACGATTTGCTCGAGATAGTCCCCTACCTGATTCTCGGCAAGGTCTTCCCCGATTGGGACGAGCGCGAGCTCGGCGTCGGCGAGAAGCTCCTCATAAGGGCCGTTTCGATGGCGACGGGCGTCCCCGAGAAGGAAATCGAAAACTCGATTAAGGACACCGGCGATTTGGGCGAGAGCGTGGCTTTAGCCCTTAAGAAGAGAAAACAGAAGAGCTTCTTCAGCCAGCCCCTCACGATAAAGCGCGTTTACAACACCTTCGTCAAGGTTGCTGAGGCGAGCGGAGAGGGAAGCCAGGACAGGAAGATGAAGTACCTGGCCAACCTTTTCATGGACGCCGGGCCAGAGGAGGGGAAGTACTTGGCAAGAACCGTCCTTGGGACGATGAGAACCGGCGTCGCCGAGGGAATCCTGCGCGATGCCATAGCAGAAGCTTTCAAGGTGAAGCCTGAGCTGGTAGAGAGGGCATACATGCTCACGAGCGACTTTGGCTATGTGACGAAGGTTGCCAAGCTTGAGGGGAACGAGGGGCTCTCGAAGGTGAGCATACAGATTGGGAAGCCGATAAGGCCGATGCTCGCCCAGAACGCCACCAGCGTCAAGGAAGCCCTGATAGAGATGGGCGGTGAAGCGGCCTTCGAGATTAAGTACGACGGGGCGAGAGTTCAGGTCCACCGCGACGGGGACAGGGTGATAATCTACTCGAGGAGGCTTGAGAACGTCACCCGCTCGATTCCCGAGATAGTTGAAGCTGTAAAAGCCTCCCTGAAGCCTTCTAAGGTCATAGTCGAGGGTGAGCTGGTTGCAGTCGGCGAGAACGGTCGTCCAAGACCCTTCCAGTACGTCCTCAGGAGGTTCAGGAGGAAGTACAACATCGAGGAGATGATTGAGAAGATTCCGCTCGAGCTCAACCTCTTCGACATCCTCTACGTTGATGGGGAAAGCCTCATCGACACGAAGTTCGCCAAGAGGAGGAAGAAGCTCGAGGAGAGCGTCGAGGAAAGCGATAAGATAAAGCTCGCCGAACAGCTCGTTACGAAGAAGGTTGAAGAGGCCGAGGAGTTCTACAAACGCGCTCTGGAGCTCGGCCACGAGGGGCTAATGGCGAAGAGGCTGGACTCCGTCTACGAGCCCGGAAACCGCGGTAAGAAGTGGCTGAAGATTAAGCCCACGATGGAGAACCTTGACCTCGTCATTATCGGGGCGGAGTGGGGCGAGGGAAGGCGCGCACACCTGCTCGGCTCGTTCCTCGTGGGAGCGTACGACCCTGAGAGCGGTGAGTTCGTCCCGGTGGGCAAGGTTGGAAGCGGTTTCACCGATGAAGATTTGGTCGAGTTCACCAAGATGCTCAAGCCCCTGATTGTCCGCGAAGAGGGCAAGTTTGTCGAGATTGAGCCCAAGGTCGTCATCGAGGTCACCTACCAGGAGATACAGAAGAGCCCCAAGTACAAGAGCGGTTTCGCGCTCCGCTTCCCGCGCTACGTTGCTTTGAGGGAAGATAAAAGCCCGGAGGAGGCCGACACCATAGAGAGGGTCGCCCAGCTCTACGAGCTCCAGGAGAGGTTCAAGGCGAAGAGGTGAGTTCCCAAGAGTTCTCCTCTTCGTTATTTTCCACTCTCTCACCGTTTTCCCAGGTTTCACCGTTCTCCATTGGCGTTTCTTCCCGATATTCCTCGGCGTCGCTTTCATTCCTCCGGGCAACGGCTTTCCTCGCGTAGCTCACCGCGAATTCGAAGGCACCGTCAACCGAGTTGTGGAGGTACACGAGAACAACAACGCTTACGAGGGAAACGACGCCTGCGAGGGCTCCGCTGGTGTACAACAGCAGGAGGGGTGCATCGTAGAGGCTGTGAATGATGGACGCCTTGAGGTAGCCCCTCGCGAGGGACCCTTTGAGGGCCTCTTCCAGTGCTATCGCTGTCCAGGCAACGTGGAACATGATGACTATCGTCCTGAAGAGGGCGCCAATTATGTTCCCCATGGAGACGAGGAGTATGAAGTACATGACCGCCTCTATGAAGCCGAAGGCCAGTGCCGTTTTTATGGTGAGGTGCCACCGGGTCAGTACGCTCTCGTCCTTTTTGGCGATGAAGGGGATTAGCTTAGCGCCTTCTTCGATGGGGCCCACCACAAGGGCGAGGATTAGGAGGGCCGTGGGAGTACCCCAAAACGGGTATAAGGCGAGCGCCTCGAGGGTCAGGGCAACCAGAAACGCCAAGATTCCCCAGCCCATAGCCGAGCGGAGTGGTAGGGGGAATATTACCCTGTCCGTCTCCGCGAGCCAGGACAGCGTTTTGAGAAACACGCTAACCCCAACCGCGAGCGCGATGAGTACGTAGCCCACGACGAGCAGTACCCCAAGCATTCAACCACCGACTAACTTTTGACAGTGGTAACTTAAAGTTTTCGGTTGATTAGTTTATGTCAACTTGACCCCTACTTCCATCACGTTTTTAAGAGACCCTGCCAAAACCCACCGGTGGTTTCAATGGGAAAGAAAGATGAGCTCATCGAGGCCTTCTTCAGGGAGGGGGCAATTCTCTTCGGTCACTTCGTCCTGACGTCCGGAAAGGAGAGCGACTACTACATCAACGTCAAGAAGCTCATCACAAACCCCAAAGTTTTGAAGCTCATCGCCGAGCTAATGAAGGAGAAGGCTGAGGAACTTGGGGTCGAGTTTGACCGCGTTGCCGGCCCGGAGCTCGGCGCGGTTCCCATAGCAACGGCCCTCTCGCTCGAAACCGGAAAGCCCCTTGTAATCGTCAGGAAGAAGCCGAAGGGACACGGCACGGGGAGCCAGATTGAGGGCGAAGTGAGGCCGGGGGATAAGGTTCTCCTTGTGGAAGATGTGACAACCACCGGGGGAAGCGTCCTCCGCTCGGCGAAGGTTCTTGAGAATCAGGGGGCAAAGGTATCCGCGATCCTCGTCGTAGTGGACCGGGAAGAAGGCGCCCGCGAGAACCTCGGAGACTACCTCTTTGCACCCCTCGTCACGGTCTCAGAGCTTTTCGCCAGAAGGGACTCCGTGAAGGACTGACAGAAAGGCCTCCTTTATCCTCTCCCAGAGGCTCTTCTTTTCCCTTCTCCCAAAGACCCACTCGCTCAGAACCCTTCCCGCGGTTGTTATATCCTTTGACGCCCTCGCGTGCGGGGAGAAGGCTATGACCGGAATCCCCTCGTTCTGGCTCGCCGGAACCGCGGGGTCATGGGCAACGATTCCAACGACGGGAATGTTGAAGCTCCCCTCAAGGAAGTTCACGATGCCATCTATTACCGGCTCGGCCTCGCGAACCTTGTTTATCAGCACACCGACCTTGAGGCCGTAGGCCTCACCGAGGGCCTTGAGCTTCTCGACCTCGTTCTCCACCATCCTGTGGAAGGAGTGAATCGGGCCCCGCTCCACCTCGATTATGATTAGCTGATACTCCGCCAGCCGAAACGTTGAGATTGTGTCGAAGGGAATCCCCACGGGCGAGTCAATCAGCGTAACGTTGTACCTGGTCTGGACGTCCATCACTATCTGCCTGAGCCGCCTCTGGTCTATATCTAGGATATCGTAGAGCTTTGAGCTCCCGGGGAGAACGTCCACGCCCGTCCTCACATCCCGGTATATGGACTCCTCGAGTCTTGAGTCCTCCTTCTTCAAGAGCGTGTGGAGGTTTGTTATCGGATTGTATATCCCGAAGTGAAAGGCGAGCTTCGGAAGGTAAAGGTCGCCGTCTATTGCAAGGGTTCTCAGACCTATGCCCGAGAAGTATGTCGAGAGGTTGGCCGTCATCGTCGTCTTCCCGGCCCCACCTCGCCCAGTAACCACTATCGCAACCATAAATCATTTCTCCCATTCCCGTTGATTCAAAGAAAATGATTGAAGGTCAAATGTAGTCCTCAAGCGTCTTGGCCTTCACCATGATGGCCGCCTTCTCGCGGCCGTAGAAGACCTCAACGAGGCCCTCGGACTCCAGCTCCCGAACGGTCTTGAGCAGGGCCGGAGCGGGCGTTTCAAGCTCCGCGCTGAGGTTCTGCAGGGCAACGGCCCTCTTCTTGGTTGCCAAAACCTTGTAGACTATATCCTTACGGCGCCCAAACATGAACCCGGCACCGATAGTAATACGCTCTCGAACTAAATAAACCTTCCGTGAACACTTTTGGCGAACGTTCAAAGGCCCATCAATGGGCAGGTTTATAAGCGGCGGCGAGCATCGCCGGCCATGAGGAGAGTTATAGAGAGGCTGAGCGACGATGGACTGGGCGTTCTTCGGGCAGGAAAGCGGGAAATCCTCGTTCCGCACACGGCACCAGGAGACCTCGTGGAAGTCAGGAAGTGGAGGAGAAAAAAGAGAAAGCTCATAGCGACTGAATTTGAGCTAATAGAGCCCTCTGAAATTAGAACCGAACCAAAATGTCCCTACTTCGGGAGGTGCGGCGGCTGTCTGCTCCAGCACCTGCCCTATGAGGAACAGCTCCGCTTCAAGGCATCAAAACTCTCAAAGTATCTCGGTCTTGACGTCGAGGTTATTCCCTCGCCAAAGATATACGGCCATAGAAACAGGATTGATGTTGTCATTTCGACAACTGGGATAGGGTTCAGGCGCTACGGGACGTGGTGGGAGGCCGTTGACATAGCCGAGTGCCCCGTCTTCGGCGATGCGAGCGGAAGGGTTCTGAAGGCCCTGCGAGAGTTCATCGAGGACGAGAAGCTTTCACTCTACGACATACGGAAAAACGAGGGCTTTCTGAGGTACATCGTCATCCGCGAGGGGAAATTCACCGGCGAGCTCATGGTGAACCTCGTGACGAAGGAGGGAACCCTTCCGGAGTCCTTCCCTGACTACTTCCCATTTGCCACATCTCTCTACTGGAGCGTCAACAGGAGCGAGAGCGACGTTTCCTACGGCGACGTCGAACGCTTCTGGGGCGAACCCTTCATAAGGGAGAAACTCGACGACGTGACTTACCTCATACACCCAAACAGCTTCTTCCAGACCAACAGCTATCAGGCGGTCAACCTCGTCAGGAAGGTGGCGGAGCTCGCCGACGGCGAAAGGGTTCTCGACCTCTACTCCGGCGTCGGCACTTTCGGCGTTTACCTCGCTAAGAGGGGCTTTGCCGTCGAGGGGGTCGAGATTAACCCCTTTGCAGTCGAGATGGCCAACAGAAACGCCGAAATAAACGGGGTAAACGCCCAGTTCAGGGTGGGGAGCGATAGGGACGTGGAGGACCTTTCAAACTACGACACGGTAATAGTTGACCCGCCGAGGGCGGGCCTCCACCCGAAGCTAATCCGGAAAATCTTAAAAGACGAACCGGAGAGGCTAATCTACGTATCGTGCAATCCCAAAACGCTCGCCGAGAACCTCTCGGCTTTGAGGGAGAAATACAGGATTGAGAGCGCCGTCGGTCTCGATATGTTCCCGCACACACCCCACGTTGAGGCCGTGATTGAATTGAAGAAGTTCGATACATAAACCAAAAAGACCGATACCTTAATAAGGAATGGGTGCGTAATTAGAACTTAGGTGGTGGATTATGCTGGACGAGAGGGATAAGATTATACTCGACATGCTCACCAAGGACGCGAGGACACCTTTCACGGAGATAGCGAAGGTCCTCGGCATAAGCGAGACGGCAGTTAGGAAGCGGGTCAAGGCGCTTGAGGAGGCAGGAGTGATAAAGCAGTACACCATAGTTGTGGACCCATCGAAGCTCGGCTACAACCTCGTGAGCATCACCGGGATAGACACCAAGCCAGAAAAAATTTTTGAAGTCGCAAGCAAGCTCAAGGAGTTCGACTTCGTGAGGCACGTCTACCTGACGAGCGGCGACCACATGATAATGGCCGAGATTTGGGCCAGGGACGGAGAGGACCTATCGGACATAATCTCGAACAAAATCGGCAGGATTGAGGGCGTCACCAAAGTCTGCCCGGCGATAATCCTCGAGAGGATGAAGTGAACCGAAGGGATTTTTCTTTTCACTTTTGGACCGTTAGACGGTTTTAAACGCTCTTTTTACATGTTTCTTTCGAGAACAACAGATGAAAACGCTACCAGCAGTTTTTGTTTAAGACCTCAAGAAGTGCTTAGAATTCTGGTGGTCCCGCGGCCCGGATTTGAACCGGGGACCTGCGGATCTACAGTCCGCCGCCACTCCCAGGCTAGGCTACCGCGGGACCCTACTGCTTGGCCCGAACCATTATCCCCGGGGCAGGTTTATAAATTTTTCCCTCCGAATATCGGCGGTGAGAGAAATGGAAGAGCCGATAACCGTAGCGGTCCCGCTCGCGAAGAGAATGATGAACGTCATGGTCACAGAAAAGCGTCTCCCGAGCGGAGACGAGGTCAGGAGATTCCTGAAGGAGCTCAGCCTTGAAGAGCTCTATATGGGCAAGGGCCTCGCACTGCTCAGGAGCAGGGACGTCGTAGTGCTACTCTTTCCGAGAGAGAGCCTGGTCGTTGACGTAATCCCCGCGAGCGGAGAGGTGAGCGACGCGCTCGAGGTAATAGCGTACCACGACAGAAAGCTCAACTCTCTTATCCTTGAGATACTCCCGGCGAACGATTTGGAGTACGAGGGCAACATAGGCCTTGAGCCGGTGATAGTTAACCTCGAAACCGGCGAACTCGAAAGCACCCCCGTTCTGGGCGACTTCGAGGAGGAAAAGGACGGTGTCTACCTCGTCATAGACAGCGAAACCTTCGAGCGCTGGAAAGATGCCGGAAACCTCGACACGTGTCCCCTCTGCGGTGGTGAGCTCGCGTGGCGCGGTAAGCGGGCCCTCTGTCTGGACTGCGGCTACGGGGTTAAAGTCAAAGATTAAGTACCCTTGCCAACAAAGAACAAACGGTGGGAGCATGATAGTCAAGTTCGAGGTATATTTCGATGGTGAGTACTGGTGCGCCAAGGGCATAGACGATGATATCTTCACACAAGGAAAGACCCTCGACGAGCTCATGGAGAACATTAGGGAGGCCGTTGAGGTACACTTTTCTTGAGAGGTGATTCTCATGACCCGAATAGCAAAACGCCAGCTCGTTCTCTACTCAAGAAAGGCCCACGAGCGCGGTTTAACTGCAGCATTCGGCGGGAACCTGAGCGTCCGCGTCGGGAATTTGGTGTTCATCAAGGCAACCGGAGCGGTGATGGACGAGATGACCGAGGAGCAGGTGGCGGTGATAGACCTCGGCGGAAACCAGCTCTCTAGCGTTAGGCCCTCCTCCGAGTACAGGCTCCACTTAGCCGTTTACAGGGCGAGACCGGACGTTAGGGCAATAGCCCACCTTCACCCGCCGTACTCGATAGTTGCCTCGACCCTCCTCGAAGGCGAACTGCCGATAATAACGCCCGAGGCGGAAATCTACCTCGGGAGAATTCCAATAGCGCCGTTCAGACCGGCGGGAACCGAGGAGCTCGCGGAAGTCACGGCTGAGGCGTTGAGGAAAGCGGACGCGGTTCTTATGGCGAAGCACGGAATCGTGACCGTTGGAAAAAGCCTGAGGGAGGCTTTTTACAAGGCGGAGCTGGTCGAAGAAAGCGCCAAGCTCTGGTACCTGAGCAGGAAATGAGCGGAAAAATCAAAGGCTCACTTAACCTGCTCGAGGGCACCGAGAACCTCCCAGATTATGGTCCTCGTGTGCATGGGCATGTTCGGGTCCTCGCTTATCTCCTCAAGAATGGCTATGGCATCGGCCGCCCTGACGGCCGGCTCCTTGCTCTCGTCGAGGAGAACCTCTATGGCCTGCTCGGCGGCGCGCCTTATGTTCCTGGGAACGACGGTGTCCTGAACGACCTGCTCCTTGAGAACCTGAACAATCTGCTGAATCAACTCGCTCATTCTATCACCCCCTTTCGATTATCCTAAAAAATTGTTACTAAAATCTCCCCGGCTTATCTTAAGCTTTCCTAACTAAAAAGCTTTTCGGTTCTTGAAGTGGACTTCAGTATTCAACGCCCCTCCTCGCGACGATTCCCTTCTGATACGGGTGCTTTACCTCCCTCATCTCCGTGACGTAGTCGGCCAGCTCGAAGAGTTCCTCCGGACAGTAGCGACCAGTTAAAACGAGCTCGGTTTTCAGGGCCTTGCTCTTTATAAGCTCCTTAACCTCCTCGATGTCCAGCATGTTGAAGCCGAGGGCAACGCAGATTTCGTCGAGTATCACCAAATCCCACTCCCCGCTTGAAACGAGTTCCTTTGCCCTCGCGAGGGCCCTCTTCACTGCCTCTATGTCCTCTGGCTCCGGCTTCCCGTGAACGAACTTTGGCAGGCCGAAGGACTCTATCAGTGCACCGCACTCCTCAATCTTTTTCTGCTCGCCGTAAACCTTCGGGGCCTTCATGAACTGGACTATCGCGACCTTTCCGCCGGAGCCGAGCATTCTAACGGCCAGACCGAACGCGGCCGTCGTCTTGCCCTTTCCATTTCCGGTGTAGATGTGAACCAAACCGAGCTTCTCCTTCCATGACATTGGAACCACCGTGGATAAATCCTCCAATCCTTTAAAAACCCCGCGAAACCGTTAAAAACCTGGGCATCAATGTACACACATGCCTCACGTGCTCTCGCTGGGTTACTTCCTCAGGGACCTCACGGTCTTACTGCTCTCCCTTGCAATAGTCATAATGTTGCTCACCGTCGAGAAGAGCGTCAAACAAAACCTTCGGGTTAGGTACTTCACCCGGGTCTTTAACCTTCTCATTGGTGCCTTCGTTCTCGTCGTCGTTGCGGAGTTTATAGGGGTGCTCCTTCGGACTTCGGTTCTCTACGGTAACGAGACATACGTAATCGTTAGGTCTGTCCTCCTGACCATCGGGGCCCTCCTGCTGTTTCTCTCCTCAGTGATGCTGTACCTGCCATTTGCAAGGGGTCAGTACATCATCGTGCCAATAGCAACGGAGCCAAGCCAGGAGATAACGTACGGGGCCTACTGGGGGAGTAGTGAACAAACCGAAAAACTTTTCGTCGAGCTGACAAAGCATAGGCACCTTCCAGGAATAGCCGTTACCCGTGACCCTCCAGAGGTGTTTCGCTCAAGACTCGGCCTGAAAATAGTCCCAGTTCTGTGGGTCTCAAAGGTTAAGCACGATGAGGCCGTTGAACCCACGAGACTCCCATACCTCCTTGAAAACCTCAGGACGTTTCTCGAGTCCACGAACCTGGATAAAGTCATCCTTATTGACTGCGTCGAGTACCTGCTCCTTGAGAACAAACCAGAGAGTGTTCTGCGCTTTATAGCTAGTCTGCGCGATTTGGCGAGTCTCAACAGAGGAATTCTTCTGGTGTCAATTGAAAAGGAAGCCCTTGATGAGAGAATTTTTAACATGCTGATTTCCGAGCTCAAACCTGTTAAGGAACTTGAGCGAGCGATTAATACATGACCCCTCGCTTTTTTTACTTGGGTTGCTTTTTCTCGCGCTCTAAAGGAGCACAAAAACGCTTGAACCTCTCTAAAAGGCGCTCTAAAAGGAATTCACCCCAAAAGAGCAACTCAAAAAGAAATCCCCACAAGAACAGCATTTCAAAAGGAATCACGAACTTTGATGAAACTTTTGCTTGGCAAAAGTTTCTATGGCGGGCCGGGCGGGATTCGAACCCGCGACCTTCGGCTCGTCGAGAAGTCTCAACGAAATGTGGGACCTCTACAAAGACCAGTTTAGAGAATGGCTCTCAGGCAAAGTAACGGGTCTACGCACAGTGAAGGACTACATGAACTCGCTCAACCGGTTTTTGGAGCGCTACAAAATCAGCACAATCGGCGAGTTGGTCTCAGCCCTACAAAACATCAACTACAAACATCATACCGTCTCGGCCCTTAGGAACTTTATCACTTTTCTCGAACTCAACGGAATCATAGACGAGGACGACGCCAATAGGATTAGAAGGTACGCGAAAATCAAGAAGACAAGCGCGGACAGGACATTTATCACAAATGAGGAACTAAGAGAAGCTTGGAGACAAGTCAAAGCATACAACGAAAAGCGTCGCGAGCTGACGTTTAAACTGCTCGTCTTCTCCGGGCTTCGCTTATCCCATATTCACTACCTACTCACTACATTCGACCCGGAAAAGCTGATTTTTCTCGACAATATAGCAAAGTATCCCCTGCAAGAAGCCGGCAAAGGCACCAAGAGAGTGTTCTATGCTTATATGCCTGTAGAACTCGCAAAGGAGCTTGAAAGAATTTCCGCCAGCTACGACGCCATGAGAGAGTGGGTAAAAAACTTTAAACCGCCGGCGCATCGCGTCAAGGCGAGAACGATTAGAAAATGGCACTACAATTTTCTCATCAGGCACGACGTCTCTTTTGAGGTTGCGGACTTCATTCAGGGCCGTTCTGCAAAGAGCGTGGGAGAAAGACATTACGCCAACCTCGAACTCCTCGCCGACGAGGCGTATTCTCGCGTGGTTGATGAGTTGAAAGCCGTGTTGGGGGGGGATGAAACTGAACAGAAGAAAGTTCGGGATTCCTGGAGTGATTGAGTACATAATTTACACCGAGTTTCCGGGATTTGTCATAGTCCGCCGTCACAAGATTAAAACAAAAAACTATCAGCCACAGTGGGAGCGCTCTAAAAAGCAGTTTAGGGCCGTTGACCCGCTTGGAAAGCCTCTCCCCCGCCAGGCTGTTCATGTGAAGAAGTTTGCACCCTTATGGCGGACGGGATACCCATTCCATAAGGAGGGATGAAGCATGACCGAAGGCTTTAGTGTTCTTTTATACGATGAAACTCATAAGCGTCCTTCACGACCAGAGAGTCCAAATTCCAGCGAACGTTCTGTTGGTGTTGCTCGTAATGACCATTGGAGCCGTGGTTTTTGGCCGTCGCGCAAATTATGTCATTTTGGAGCACAAGAAAGAGGGTGAGAATGATGAACATTGAAAAGCCTGTGGCGACAGCATTCCTCGCCGTTGGAGTTCTGTTCATGAGTATGGTATTGGTTGTCTCTAACCGTCCGTTTGCACTTCGAGTTGCGCTCTGGATTTACGGATCAATGATGACGGGTGTGGGTATCGTCCTCTGGAAAATGGAGGGGTGAAGTATTATGGAAGATGTCGTTGCGATTGTCCCTGCTGTGGAAGTCAAGCCTGCAATGTCGAAAAAGAAAACACGACAGATTTCAGTAATGGTACCTGTCGAGCAAGAGGCATTCATCTCACAGATGTCATTGCTACTTGGTGTCAGGAAAGGCGCTGTTGTCATGCTCGCAATTGCGCTTTTGCAGAAGTTCGAAGAGAAGAACAGAACACAGCTCATTGAGATTTCTCGCTCGTACAAACGCAGGGCAGAGGTCAGGAAGCTTTTCGCCCGCTTTGGCATCGAGTTGAAAGACAAAGATTTTCTCGTGTGAGATGCTTTGTTTTTTATATAACTCACTCTCTATTCTTTGTTCAGGAGTTCCTGAACGCAGGAATTGACAATCCCTCTTTTTATCCTCCTCAACCGTAGCTTTCAGTGAATACTGTCTGACGAGGTGTTGCCTGGTGCTGGACGAACTTCGTCTCGTTGCGCGGGTCTCGTTTGAGCAGGGCGTGGAGATGGCCAGGAGCTGGAAGAAGTCAAAGAGAAAGGGTCAGATCAGCATGGCGGCAATCGGAGGCATTATCGGTGTGATATTGCTTCTCTACGTGGCTCTGCTCGTCATCGGAAAGTTCCACCCTGTTATTGAGCAGAACATTCAGCAGACAAACGACACCATCGCAAAGAACATGCTCACCGATGTGGACAGCAACACGCAGAGCTCGCTGAGCATGACGAGCATGGTGCCGTTCATTGGCGCGATAGCGCTCGTGTTGGGCCTGCTCTTCGGCATCTTCCGCTGAGCCAGATTTTCCCTTTCCTATTTACCTGTCCCACTCAGGAGGTGGTACTTTGCTCGTGTGGTTTGTCCTGCTCTTAATGGGAACAGCACTCGTATACAACATACTCGGAATAGTGTATAGAAGTCCTGTTCTGCTCGTGTTCTCGCTTCTCGTCAGCGTGTTTCTCGTATATGCTGGTTTCTACTACGTTGATGTCCCATCTGCAGGTTCTGTGCTTCAGTTTCATGAGCGCGAGCTGATGTGGTTCTTCGGCTCTGCGATGACAGTCCTGAACGGCGCTTTCGCGTTCATCTATGCAACGATGGGCATGGCTGAGGAGGTGAGAAGATGAGTGAGGAAGGCCAGCAGGCAGATGTTTTCGAAAACGTTATGCTTGCGAGAGATGCAACGCTCCTCGAGCAGGGTGAGTTTGCGGTAGATGTGAAAAGCGAAGTACTCAAGCTCATCAAGGAGCAGGAGAAGAGCTTTCCCTCGCGCTTCTGGCACCTGACAACGTTTCGAGACCCTGCTTTCGGCCTTGCAAACCTTGACAGAGACACTGCAAACGAAATAAAAGCCCGCGTATACACTATCATCTTGAAGTATTACCGCAGGCCTTACTTCGCGATGGCCCGCGACGATGTTCTCTTTGCGCAGAAAGAAGAGCTGAAGACGTATGTTGACATTCAGCTTTCGAGGGCGAAGAATGGAGCCTTTCTTGGCTTCTTAGAGAGGAGCACGAAGGAGTTCAACATAGTGTCAAACGCTCCCGTCCAGCCGACGAGGCGTGGCCTCGCACGCTTCTTTGGAGGTGCTGGAAGATGAACGTGCAGGAGCTTTGGTACTTTTTCCAGGCTAGCGTTTTCGTGAACATTATCCTCATTGCAATACTTGCATGGGCACGAGTTCGCGGGAAGGACCTCTTCAAAGGCATACTCTCTCCGTCCGGAATTTGGGCCTTCATCCAGCAAGGGTTCCCGCTTGACGTGAAACATCTCTCAAACAAGAACCTGAAAGGAGACGTGCTCGAAGTCAAGCTCACAAAACACACGAAGGCAATGTTCCCAATAATGCCTTCTGACTGGAAACGCTTCCTCCACAAACCTGCGGTCCTCCTGAACCTTCAGACTATGAGCCCGCTTGACCCGAAAATTGCCACCGATTTAGCGCTGATAAAGAAGGCCGGCTATGAGGAAAAGCTGAAACAGTACATTCTGAAGAAGAACTATCTCGAACAGCTTGATGCTCTGAAAGCAGAGACTCTCGCTGACCCCAAGATGTACCAGGAGGTCATGAACGAATGGTTACGCGTGAAGCAGGAAGTTGACCAGCTCGAAAGCGAGTTAAGGTACATTCTCGTCGAGCTTGACAACAAAGAACTCGTTGAGGTTCCTGAGAAGGACGAGAGAGGTAATGTCGTCAGGAAGTGGCTTTGGGCTAAGATTGACCTTGACAAGGTATTGAGATTCGCCCTCGGAATTCCTGCCCCCACACTTGACATCGTCACTGAGATGATTGTCCAGGAGAAGGAGAAGGGCAAACACGACTACAAGTTCTACATGACAATGGGAATCATAGCCCTGATGATTCTCGTCGGCTTCGCAATAGTCTGGCAAGTCATCTCAAATAACCACTCCGGAGCTGTTCAGACAGCGCAGACAGCTAAGCAGGTGGTGATGCCGTGACCGACTACGTGAGCCGGCAGGTTTTCGGAAAACTGATTAAGCGCGAGGAGGGCCTCGCGGCCCCCGTTGACCTTTATCGCTTAGCTGTCACTGACGACCTTTACGAGCTTAACACACTGAAAAGCGAGCTAAGGCTTCAGCTGTCGAAAGGAAAAATATCACCTGAGGTCTATACAAAGACCCTCCAGCTCGCGATGACCCTCTTTGACTTCTTCGAGCCATTCCTGAGCGAGGATTATGCCGTAACTGAAGAAGAGAAGGAAGCTTATCGTCGCTTTAAGGACTACCTCATGCTCCGCAAAGCAGAGTTTGGAAAGACTGCACCTGAAAAGGCCGTTGTTGTGTATCACATCTCCCGCATTCTGCTCAGGTTCGCCGCGAAGAGGAGGCTTATTGATATCTTCCAGCTGAGCGACGAGAAGGTGGGTGGTTGAGGTGGAGTGGCCCACTATCGTTGAGGAGGAGTTTAGACAAGTTCTGAGGGATCTAAGGGGGAACGCCTTAGCCCATGATGATGACTTCCACATCATCATTGATGGTGATGAGGGTACTGGAAAGTCTACCCTCTCACTCGCTGTCGCCAGAGAACTTGACCCCAAGTTTGATTTAGAGGAGAGAATGTATTGGGATGAGAGACAGCTACCACAGGCTCTTTTTAATATGGCAGTAATGCCTGAAGGTTCAGCCCACATCTTTGACGAGGCTCAAAACTTCTTCCACAGAAGGATGCATCAATCATGGAGAAATATTACACTCGATTCTGCAGTGAAGACAGGAAGAGCCAGGAAACAGTTTATAATTTATAACACACCGACCTTTTGGGACTTAGATGCTGTTCTAAGGCGCGCTGGTCTGATAATACATGTTGTGAGTAGGGGCACGGCGATGGCATTCTTCGATGTGTTCAAAACCAGGCTCGTGAGGGCAACAGAAGAGGCGAGAAAGCGAATGAAGGTTCAAACTTTTGAGGACATACTGAGCTATTGGAAAGGAAATCAAAGCAAAATTGGCAAGCTCGATTATTATGTGTTCCACTGGAAAGGCGAGATTCCTGAGAAGTATCGGAGACACAAAGATTCCAATACAATTAAATTTCTCATCTGGAAAGCGCTCGAAGCGGCGGAGAGGTACAACGCGCCGTTCAAAGTGCCAAAGTGGATTCTCAACAATCCTGAGAAAATGCGGGTTCTCGAAGAGACGGTGAGGGAGTACAACGAGTGGAGAGAGATGCGTGGACTGAAGCCCCTCCAGATATCGCTCCCAACATCCAACACGTCCATTTCTACACCAGCTGAGCAGGAGGAGTTCATCGCGGATAAAATCACCCTTGAGGGGGTGATTTGATGCCAGTGCTGCCTCGCGGGAAACTGTATGTTGATGGGCAGGACATCGCTACAATTCAAAACACGAATACACAACCGCAATCCGCACCCACCACTACTGCCTCCCAAGCTTCCCAATCTAGCCAAACAACCTCCTCAGGGGAAAATGAAACGAGAGCCCCTCCTCGCGGAGTGATATATGTTGATGGTGAGTGGGATGCAGCTGCAGGTCCACCTCCAACTTCACCACCTAATACCAACCAAGGGAGGCAAACTGCACTTTCATTACTAGTAAAGGAGGGAGATGCAAAGGAAATCAACACTCCATCCAACTGGCTACATGTTCAGGAGTCCAACCAAAGAAACCCTAACTCTCATCCCAAAGTAACTGTTGACCCCAATACAGTGACAGAGGGGACATTTGACGCATATCATCCAAGTACCGGAGAAAAGGTCCGGCGGTGGTTCGACCAGAACGTTGACAAGATTCCAGTTGTGAACTTCTTCCATCTCATCCATGAGCAGGCGCAAACTGCAAAGAAAGAGACAATGATTGAGCTTGCAGAAAAAGGAGAAACAGGTTGGAAAGCAAGACTCATTGGTGTTGAATACGGCATTCTTGTCGACTCGCTTGTGGATGCTCCAGGCACAATCTACGACGCGTTAAAGTCTGCGTGGGATTCAATTCCTGCAAACACACAAGGCCCAACTGGACTGACCCACAAGCAGCAAAAAGTGAAAATTATCACGGGGGATCCTGATAAAGAAATAACAAACAACCTTATCATGGCAGGGGCCGCACCGAAGACGTACCGCGCGGAGCAAAAGCTAAAGCAAGCTCAGAAGCTTCAACCAGAAATAATAAAGCTGAACGAGCAGGCAGAACAGCTCAAAGAACAGGCAAAATGGTTCGAAGAAAACAGACAGAGAGCTGAGAATGACCCGTTCTTTGCAAGGATATACAATGCGGAAGCTCAGGAGTTCAACCAACAGGTGATAGAATATAACCAGAAGGTTCTTTCTGTTGAAATGCAACTCAAGGCACTCGGTGTTGATGAAGCAAATGAGCAGGTTGAGAAGTTCAACAAGAATCTAGAAAATGTAAACAAGAACTTTGCAATCGGAGAAATTGCGGGAGGTTTAGTTGCAAGCGCAGTGCTTGCTGAGGCCATAGCCCCCACGGTTAGAGCAGTTGCTCCAGAGAAAGTCGTTAGGACTGAGACGAGCTTTCCAGATATCTTTGGGAACACAGCAGGAACAAGAAGCACGGTAAAAGAGACTGTCTACAAAGGATGGCTCAGGAAGAAACCAGTGGAGACAAGATATAGCACAACACTCGAAGTAGAGGGCGATATGAGGTACATGAAGTCATTTATCAATGGGCCCGAAGGCGTAGCACTAAGGATTGGTGGAAAGGATACGAGGCAGTTCGTGCTGAACAAGTTCCTAAGCATGGAACCACTGAAGGCTGAACCTGCTCCAACACCGAGCGCACAGATAGGACCTGAAGAATTCGAGAAGATAACCGGCAAGCCCTGGCCCGCAGGAGTGGCAAAGAAAGAACTCGAGACACAGATGATACTCCGCACAACCGATGGCCGAGAAATAACTCTCATAGAGCTTGAGAATAAAAACCTTGTAATTGGGAAGACGACATTTCGTAAAGGACAGCTCCGGCCCGAGTTTTCTCTGAGCGCGAAAGAAAAGGTTCTTACTCCTGAAGACATTTCCCTAATGCAGAAGATTACAAACGCAAAGGCAGTGCGCGTTGGGGATAAGTACCTGAAGGCCGCACGTTCTGGAAATGTCTTTTCTACCTTCTACGACCCCCCAACAAGCCCTGAACTCATCGAACAGAGTCGACTAAGGATTGTTCCGGATACTGGAACATTCAGAGTCCATCCAATGGACGTGCAGATGGAAGAAGGAGTGCTCCTCGCTGTGCCGGGAGCTCCGACGTGGGTTGGAGAGGTTGAGAAAGAAAGAGGGCTAAGTGTAAAAGGCCAACTCCAGCTCATCAAAAAACTAGATGTGAAAGTGCTCGAGGAGAAGAAGCTACGTTTCACTGAGAAGCCCGACGAAACGCATGTTAGATATCAATCGGAATATGATATCATCAAGATAAAGCAGGACCTAATGAGAAGATTCCTCACCAAAACAGGGGAAGGTACCAGAAGGACCACAAAGTTTTATCCTGACGATATTCCTACCCCCCACCCACAAGAAGCAGTGAGAGTCGAGATAACCGCCCCCCAAATCCAAACACAACCACCTCTAGAACTTCAGACACAAAAGCCAAAGCCATACAACATTCCCCTAACAACAACCCTTGACTTTCCAAAACCGGACAAACCAAGAGTATTCGTACCCGGCTACATTAGACTGCCGACAGGGGGCTCTTTATTCAGTATGGGAAAAGCATTTGGACGAGACTCATGGATGAGAAAGCTCGCCTTCTTCAAAAACCCGTTTGGAGGCACCTCCAAATCTAATCCATTCTCATTTAGCCTGAGAAAGAAGAGGGGGAAGAAGCACAAAGGCCGTCGCAAGGCCCGAAAGGGCCGAGGGGGTGGTAAACGTGCGAAGAAGAGGTAGGGGCTTTTTTGCGGATGCACTCGCATTCATGCTCTTCGTTGCAGGCGTCATACTGGTGTGGGGCATTGCGAGCTACGGGTTAGCCTTCATCAGACCCAAGACGATTGACCTGGCGGTCTCTGCGTGGCCAGACCTTGGGCCATTATTCCAGCGACTCGACTGGCAGTGGGTATGGATTCCTATCATACTAATCGTTGGAGGCATCATCTACATCATCGTCAGGGCGCAGGATGCGGAGGGCAATATTTACAGGATTTAAGGGGTGGTGGGAGTGAAAAAGAGTTATGTTTTTGCATTTCTTTTCGTTACTTTGATACTATTATCTGGAAATGTATCTGCGACTGTCATCAATTTCGACACGCTACAGACATCAATTGTACACTCAACAGGAAGCGCACTCTTTTCATTTCCAACACCTGTTTGTGTGATCGGAGTTAGTGTGGACAATATCAGTGCAGACACAGTGAACATAGTCCTCAACGGAAAGTTGATCTATTCAACTGGAATATTTACTTCAAGTGAGGTAGGCATCCCTGTGCATGAATGCAATAACACGTTCAGAATATCCGTATCACAAGCTAACTACATAAACGGGCAATTAACAGACGTTGGGTGGAGCGGACACATACAGATTTTCTATGTGCCGGCGTCTGATACAATTTATTACTCTCTCAAGGCTCCAGTCCAGTCATACATTCCCCCCGGCGCAGCAGATACGGCAAGGGGGTTCAGCTTGAATGCATCTCAGTTAAAGTTGAATCAAACATTCAGCATGTCAGAAGGGACAATCTCATTCTATCTAAAATGGGGTGGGGATAATGCAGTTATCCTGTACAACTCAAAACTGAAAAAGCCAGTCGTATACATAAAAAATTCATCGCTAATTGTTTCATCAACTGACGCAAACTACTCATTCCCCGGTCCAATCCCTCAATACGAATACGTTCCAGTTTACATTTCATTTAAACAGGGAACAGGGTATATTATGGTAAATAACACCCGCATCTCAATCGTGTGGGCAGGAAACATCTCATTTGATGAAATTGGCGATGGAAGCAAAACGTCAACAATAATCGATGAAGTACATGTGATAAACACATATCTCTCTCCAGAACAAGCAGTCATCGCATCGTCAGAATCAGTATATACTATATTATGGAGAGGCAAAAAGCTAACGATAACCGCAGAAGGCGGGACAACGCTTGGCACATTAGATATCTCGTTTCTATCAGATAACTTAACTGTATTGAACTCGACAAAACTAACAGCAGATTCAACTGTCGCCGTCGCACCAAATTCAACGACACTTATCGTGATCTCACGTTCAGGCATCTCACGCAGGTACTGGCTCGGAAACTACACGGAGATAGCGTTTCCCGCAGAGAACGTGCAACTCGTGAGTTCTACTATTACGATAAGACCAACTACATGGCAGTATCTCACATTGAAGACGCCAGATGGTAGAGTCGCGACGCGCGTGAAACTCGACAGCACGCAAACAGCGAGCGTGATGGCAGTCCTCGGAAGCGACTACATCATCTCGCTCGAAAACGGGAACACGACGAAATCAATGCTCTACACAATCACAGGGGACATTTCGCTGTGGGTAGAAAACGACACAGCAAAATATCAGGGGAAATACATCACGGCTCAGCTCGACGATGATAATAAATTACTCATTGTATCTTACTATGACCAAAGCGCCGAGACGAAAGAACTTCACATCAGCATCAGAGCCTACGATGCAAACAACAACCTGAAATACGAGATAAACGACATCGCGGTCGAAGGACCGGTCGCTTACTACCGGCTGGCACTTCCTGTAGCAAATGACAGCGACGTGATGCTCTACAAGATAATTCTCAACGCAGACGGGCATGTCTATGAGAGAACTGTATTTGGAGATGCAGGAGGAGGGTCTGTTCTCCCATCAAACATAGTGCCGTCGGGACTCGTCCTCTTTGGGGCTGGTGTAGTTGGGGCACTGATGTTCGTTGCCATAAATGCGTATCTGATGCCATTCGGAGCGCTGATGGCTCTCAGCGCCGTGAAATTCCTTGGTTGGGCAAACGTCTCACCTTACGTGCTTGGAATGCTCGGCGTGTTTTCGGCCTTGGCAATGCTAATGTATAGGCGCGACCAGGGGGTGGGATGATGGGATACTCACAGATAGCCGTGTCTGTTGCGTTTTTCGTTCTAATTGCGAACCTCGCGGCGGCATTACTCGGGACATTCTTCCCTGACTTGGCAATGCCTGGCGGGCAAATAGATGTTGAACAGATGACGGCTCAAGCAGAACAGCTCCAGCCGACAGCTGGAGACCAGAGTGACTTCATCACTGCGCTCACGATGATAAAGACATTCATAGGGAATCTCGTGAAGGGAAATTATGACGTATGGGTCGCGATGGGGCTGGACTACCCTCCTGGTGCGGCATTCACGTTTGCAAGGGCTTTGCAGGCAATAACTTATCTCAGCTACATTCTCCTGCTCGGCTACATCATAGGAGGGAGGGGCCTATGAGGCGCGCTTCCTTCCTGCTCCTCTTCCTTGTGCTCGGCTCTCTGCTCCTCGTGACGGCCCCGGTGCGGGCGGCGGGAGAAAGCTATTATGGCGTCTATGTTGAGCCAGGAGGATACATCAAGTTCCCGATTTCGCTTTCGTCTGATAGTTATACTTTTGTCATCATTGCGAGAGACACGAATGTCCAGCCATACACGACGTGGGGAGAGATTTACATTTATCCGCGCTTTAGCTATGGCTATGGCGATTTGACGGCAAGAGACAGAATTTTCTGGCATGTTAAGGATACTCAGAGCGTCACTGAGGCTTATGTGACTGATACGTCACGTGAGCACATTGGTAGGACAAACTTGTACGTTGCCATGGTCCATCAGGACGAGACGACTAAAACTGTTGATACAATGTTTTACATTAACACAAGGCTTGTTGGAAGCGGTACTTTCAGTGGTTATCTCGGAAATCTCACATTCTTCAGCATTGGAGATGGCTATCACAAGACGAGCGTTGAGGTGTTCTTTGTCTATGTTTACAGCAAGTTGTTGTCAGAACAAGAGATTCAGCAGATTTATGATAACCCTTGGAATCCCCCGACTGACGGTTTAGCCGCTTGGTATGCTCCCGACTCGGTAGATACCGCGAATAATGTCTGGAAAGATAAGCTTGGTAATTTTGATGCTACTATTGCAGTTGCATATGACTACATCAGGCTGTCCACAATTTCGAAGTTCACTGAGAGTCATGTTGCCAGTTTCAATGGTACTGGCTACTTTAGTGTCGTAAATGTTTCTCAGAGTTTGAACATTACGAATCAGATTACTGTCGAGGCTCTTGTGAGGCTTAAGGAGAAAGTGTATAATTTTGAGTGGATTGCTGAAGGGCCGGGTTGGCAGTTTAGGTCGGTGACGGATGGGAATTATGCAATTGGGTTCTGGATTTACAATGGGACGAGTTGGGAGCCTCGTGTGCAATGGGCTTATGATGATGGCCTCCTTGGGAGCTGGTTAGACCTTATAGTCACGTACGATGGTAGTTATCTGAAGTTGTATGTGAATGGGAAGTTGGTAGCGAGTACGGTGAGAACGGGGGATATAGATGTTCCGGCATTGTATTTTAAGATTGGAAGGGCGTTTACGGGGGACATAGCGTACGTTCGGGTGTGGTCGAGGAGCCTAAATTCTACCGAAATCCGCGAGATTTACGAGCACCCGCTCGACCCGCCTAAGGACGGCCTCGTCTTGTTCTACAGCCCGTACAGTTACGACCCCACGAGCGGGAAGTGGCTCAATATTGCGCCCATCTTTCCCACCGTGCCCTTGGCGGAGGAGCTGGACGCTCAGAATTACGGCGCCGAGGCCGTGCGGGTTTCAATCCCTCAGCTGGCCGTTTACGACATCGAGAACAACTCCGAAATCCCGATTAGCAACGTCAGCGTCTCAATGCTCGCCAACAACACGACGATAAGCCTCGTGCCGAGCCTGCTCACGTTGCCCTGGAACAGCACAGTAACGCTAAACGTGAGCGCGAGCGGGTACCTGCCGAGACTCTTGCAAACTCCCACCAGCATCACCAGCCTCGCCGTGTATCTGTATCCCGCCCCGTCCGAGAACAGCACGACGACACCGCCGAACTGGACAAACAACTTCACAATGCCAGACATCAACGGCACCGGCTGGAGCGGGTGGCAGATTGGAAAAGAGGCTCTCTCCTTGAACTTTGACAAAGCAATCCAGCTGTTCTTCACGCAGAACCCGAACAGCAAAGCACAGGCCTTCCTGCCCTTTGCCATCTGGCTTGGCATGACAGTCCTTGGCCTCGTCTTCAGTCAGAGCCCACTCGTAGCACTCACCCTCGGCGTCATCACGCAGGCAAGCCTCGCCGGCCTCGGCGCGAAACTCGACATGCGCCTCCTGCCTGGAGTTGTCACGCTCTACCTCTTCCTCTTCATATGGATTCTGAAAGACTTCATCGAAAGCCGGAAAGCTGATTGAGGTGGTGGGGATGGCGAAAATGAGGAGATATGTTTCCAAGCCGGGCCATGCCAAGGCCCGGCGGAGAAAAAGGAACTGGATTCAAAAGGCCGTGAAACGGCCCGGCGAGCTGACGAGAAAACTTCACGGAAGCCTCGGAAAGAGAATAGTCGCCGCGACAAAAAGGCCTATCTGGACGAAGACAGGAGAAATCAACACCAACACACTGCGAGCCTTCACCAAGACCAAAGCCTACCAGCGCCTCGACACGCGGACAAAACAGCAGATACAGTTCGCGATAAGGGCCGAAGGATTTAGGAAGGACCGCAAAAGATAACTTCCCACACTCTCCATTGTTTTTAGGAGTTGAGACAAAATGGGACGCAGGCGGGGAAAGAAACACAGGAAAAATAACCCAAAGAAAACAAAATCCCCTACCTCTAACTTGATAATAGCAATAGATAGGAGTCAAAAGAGACTACAGAAAACCCGCGTGACAATATACTCATGGGTCGAGATAGAGGCAGGACCGCGTCATCAGGAACTGAAACAAAAAGGAGGATGGCTTAAGCACGTTGCCGAACTGCGAAAAGAACAGAGGGCCGGGTATAGAAAAAGATTCCATGAGAAATTTCCAACCCAACTCAGACCACTATTCAATAGAGTGGACATCTCACCAAATCCCCGTGTGTTCAGGAGGAGGTTAGAAACACAGAACTACAAGATACTGCTCCTTGAAGACAAGCTTTATGAAAAGCAAAAATTCCCACGAAACCGGGCAATACCTGAGAACCAGGCGAAAAAAGACCCCAATTACCGGCCAGTGATGCTCGTTGCTGACAACGTTGCATACTTTGGCAGGGAAACCTATGAGAAGAAATATGACAACAAGCCATTGTCCAAAGCAGAGATAAAAACCCGCCTTAGAAAACTTGGAATCAATCTCATAGAAGATTAACGGGGGAACGGCGTTCGCCAAGCCCACCTCACGAGGTCAGAGACCTCACTCGGCGGGCAGCCCCCGTCTATTTTTAGATTGGAGACAAGAATATATAAAGCTTACCTCAACGAATAACAATCCTGCGGGCACCCTGCTTGATGATAATCTCCTGCGAACGACCCCTTCTTTTAACATTACCCTCCAACACAACAACCTTAGCCCCAAGCTGATGAAGCTTTCTGATATAATTATCAATGTCCACGTTGGCCCCGACATCCAGAATCACAGCAATAACCTCATCGAAGTACTCAACGTAGTCCAAGACCTGGCCTACCAACCGCTGAAGCTTGCTCCTGCTCTCTGCAATCTTAAGTTCAATGCCCACCTCAGAGCCAATAGCTATATCAATCTTTTGATTGCCTACTGATACCTGTCTCCTGACCCTACTACCCAAACGTGCCCTCAGAAACTGATACAACTGCTTTTCAAAATCCTCCTCATCCCTCACCGCCTCAGGCTGGAAGTCTTGGAGCAAATCCAACACGTCAAGTTCCCGTTCCACTTCTTTGAAATTTTCCGCTTCAAATACATCCTCAAGAATAGCCTCCTCGCTCCTCTCACCCGGAGCCTCCTCAAACAGCTCCCGCCGGAACTCCTCCAGCTCCTGAACGACATCAGAATACTTAATTTTATACCTCTTAGCTAGATTGACAACATCCTCAAAGCTCAAATTCCTCGCCAGCTTGTCCACAATCTCAACCTTAGTCCTCAACGCTCGCCTCTCGCCAGTAAACGGGTCTGACTCATAAAGCGGAATCCTCTTCGCGCTGGCAATTCTGCGCAACTGCTCAACCTTAAACCTCGAAAGAATCTCACGCTTAGCCTCCCCAATTTTCTTACGCCACTTAACCTCCTTCGCGGCCCTATCCGCAACCTTTTTAGTCGCGCCCCCAACCTTCTTAAGAAGGTCCGTGAACCCCACTCGCCCCCACCCCTCACTTCTTCTTAGACCTCCTCTTAGAACCAGAAGACTTCTTGCCAGACTTCTTCCGCGAGGAAGACTTCTTAGACCCCGACTGACCAAAAAGCCCCGACAAATCCAACCCAAAGCCCGAGCCCGACTTCTTCTGCCGCCTCTTCGCCCGCTCCTCCTCCCTCTTCAGCTTACCCATGAAATCAAACGTCGAATAATCCAAAGCCTTCCCAAAAGGAGTATCCACCTTGTGAACCTTTGTGATATGCTGCTGGAGACCCTTCTTCGTCTTAAACCACTTCCCACAATAAGGGCACTCGGGCATAATACCACCCTAAAAAGAAACGATGTTAATAGTTATAAATTTTTTCGCTAAAATGTGAAATTGTTTAAATCAAGAGGGAGCATAAGAGAACTCCAAGAGGTCGACCTCGACAATATCGCCCTCTCTGAGACCAAGAGCCTGCATTATATGCTTAGGAATCGTGATTTGTCCACGTGATGCGACTTTTCCATAAACCACTGCCTCTGAAATCCGTCTTATTGTCAACTTCGATTCGTCAAATTTGACTTTTTTGACTCGAATTTTAACAAAATCTCCATTTTTAAGCTTGAGATACTTCCTCGAGGTCTCTGGTAGAGTTATCCTGCCTCCACTGGAAATCTTTGCATGAAACCTCAGCAAAACCTCTTCTGCCATATTGCTCTCCTCCATCGAGTTTATGTGGGAGATTCCTTATTGTGTGAATGTCCAGCATCATATATATCTTTTCCCACGACTGCTAAAAGCTCCCAATCTTTTTTGTTATTTTATCACATTTTCAAGAGAAAACCTTAAATATGTTGAGTATTCTAATTAATGTGAAAATATCGCATTAAGGTGATGAACATGCGAAACAAAGAACCAATCGCAATATATTATGCCCGCCTCATGAAAAACGGGAGGATAATTATCCCCGAGGGGACCAGAAGCTTTCTCAAACTCAAGGAGGGGGATCAAGTTGAACTGAAAGTTAAGCCAGCTGAAGACGACGTATCTGCTCTTTTCATAAGCAACGTTGGAAAAAGAGGTCTTGTAGTAATCCCTAAGCACATCAGAGAGAGGCTTTCTCTCAAACCCGGCTCCTGGTTGGAGGTTACCCTTCTCGCGATATACAGACCAATAATACGCGCCGAGGGAAGCGTATGAGTGAGGAAATCAACTTCCAGTTTGCCCTTGGCTTCCTTCAGATGCTGAAAGAGAAGGGCAAGACAGAAGTTCCCGTTTCTGAACTGCCAAACTCACTCAAGGAGGTTGCTAAAGTTTTAGGTTATAGTGAGACTACCACTGTCCCACTCACAGAGCTGGAGGAGTATATACACAAGGTTGGCGGGACAAATGTCCCAAATGTCCCGGCGTCCCAAACTGTCCCAAAAGCAATGGGACAAATTTCAGACCTTGTCCCATCTGTCCCAAGTGTCCCAACAACCACCAACATTGATTTGGGACAAATTGAACTTTATCTTAAAGCCATAGGCAAAGTAGTTCCCAAATTAGATAGACCCTACAAAAGGCTGGCTGGTTATGTCATAATAATGAATTCTCGTATTTCTGATGAAGAACTGAGGACAGAGCTATATGAGCTTGGCAAACTGGTATTCAATCAGGAGTATAATGACGAGACTATTAGGAAGGCCCTCAGTGCAGTTAAGAATTCTGGCCTTGGTTTCCCAACCAAGGACCGAAAGACAGGCATCATCTATTGGCGTCCTGACTCCGACGTAAAGGCCGAGATTATCGGGACTTATGAGATCCTGAAGAAGGAGCATGAGGTTCTTCAAAAGCAGGAAGAGCTCAAGCAGGCTGAGAGGGAGAAAGTCATAGAGGCGGCCATTGACTTCTACGCGAATGTTTACAAGCAGAAAATCATTGACTTGACTACTTTCACTCACAAGGATTACCTCTTGGTTGACTGGCAGGAGCTTCGCTCTTACAATCCTGAGCTGGCAGATTATGTCGTCGAGAACCCTGAAGATGCCATCGACGTCTTTGAAACGGCCCTTAAGATTTTCCGCAGAGACCGCCTGTTCCTTGAGCCGGGTGATTATGCTGTCCACTTCACGAACGTGGGCGAGCCGGTTCGCGTGAAGAACCTCAAGGACAGACAGCTCGGCAAGATGGTTACTGTCAGGGCCATGGTTTCTGGTGTTACGTCGAAGAAGAAGCTATTCTACAGGAAGATGGTCTTTGTCTGCCAGGATTGTGGATGGGAGACTGCAAGGATTCAGGACCCGATTGCTAAGGTTGAATGGCCCGCTAAGTGTGAGGCATGTGGTTCAAGGAACATTAAGGTTGACCCGAAGAAGAGCGAGGTTAGGGATATCGTCTTCTTTGCCCTTCAGGACATGGTTGAGGACCTCGGCAACAAGGAACAGCCCTCGAAGGTTTCTGCTTATATGCTCAGGCCTCACGCTTCGCTTGCCCCTGGCGACCGCGTTCTTGTTACTGGCATCCTCCGGGACACCATCCACAGGGACAGGAGGCAGAACAATGACATGGTTCTAGAGGTCCTTCATGTGGAGTTTCTTGACGACATTGGCGTCGGGGAGCTTTCCGAGGAGGACATTGCTGAAATTAAAAAGCTGAAGGAGAAGTACGGCGATGAGCTTCCAGATGCTGTGGCCCGCTCTCTTGCTCCGGGCATCTTCGCGGACCCCAAGCTCCTCCCTGAGCTTTGGTTCTTTAAGAAGGCGATTGTCTACGCGATTGCCAGCCCGAAGGAGCTTGGACCTGGCGACGAGAGGCTGTGGATTCACGTCTTAGCGGTCGGAGACAAGGGAACTGGAAAGAGCCGCATCATTAGGGACATTAAGAACGTTACCGTGGCGGTTTATGGTGAAGGTGGCAATGTCAGCGGTGCGGGCCTCATTGGAATGCCAGAGCGTGAGGAGTTGACTGGCGAGTGGGTTTTCCGCGGTGGCTTGATGGTTAGGGCCAACGGTTTTGTCTTGGCTCTGGACGAGTTTGAGAAGGCAAAGGCAGATGATTATGCTAGAATGCACGGTGGAATGAGCTATGGAACTGTGGACTTCTCGAAGGCTTCAATTTCCACGACACTTAAAACCATGGAGAGTGTTATTGCCGCCGCGAATCCAGTCGGAGGATACTTCAATGACTACAAAGGAGTTTTTGAGCAGATTACTCTTCCATCTTCACTCCTCGACAGGTTTGATGTGATTTTTATCCTCCGTCAGCCGAAGGACTCAAAGGTCATTGAGGCCATATACGACCATCAGGAGAAGTTTGAGAAAGGGTTGATAACGCGCGAGATTCCTGAGGACCTTCTAAGGAAGTTTTTCCTCTACGTGCGCGAGCTCCGGCCAGAGTTTACCGATGAGGCGTACAGAGAGATTAAGCGCTTTGGTCTGATGGTGAATAAAGCGCTGGTTAACGCGGGTTTCAAGTATAGCATGAGGTTGAGGGGAATTTTGAAGCGCCTTTCTCTTGCAAATGCTTTACTCAGGCTTTCAGAGAGAGTTGAGCTTAAGGACGTTCTGGCAGCGGAGGAGGTATTTACTGCAGCCATAAGGTCATGGGGCGATAAAGACGTTGATTGGTCTATTCTCGGCCAGATTGAGGCTCAGGCGAGCAAAGAAGAGCTTGAGCTTTTGGAGAAAGTTGAAGCGGTCTTCAAGAAACTCCATGAGTACTACACGATTATTCCAGAATCAGAGATTATTGAGGCCCTGGAAGACTTAGGCCTCGATTCTGAGAAGGCTCGCTATGCTCTGGAGCTTGCTCATGAGCGTGGACTGGTTGTTGAGAGGGAGAAAGGGTGGATTTTAGCTTCACGCGCATGAGGTGGTAGCCATGGTTAGGACGTTGGTGTATGCTGGCGATACCCTGGCGGCCCTTGTGGCCGAGGCCAGGTGGAAGGAGCAGTCCAGGACCGAGGAAGTGCCCGACATCGTAACCTGGCTCGAGCAGGAAATCGCGGAGGCTCGCGAAACGGCGTTCTCTCTGAGCGTCAGGCAGGAGAACGGCGCGGAGTACTGGACGGGTTGGGCTGACTCGCTTGAGACGCTACTCAAGAAGATTCAGAGGGGGGAGGTGAGGGCATGAGGGCGGAGCTTTTCAGGTTGGAGCGGGTGCGAGTGAGAATTCATTACAGGGCGCTCGTTGGGGGAACGGGCTATCTTGGAGAGTTCATTCACGAGGCGAGAAATACAACTGAGCAGGAAGCCATCAAGCGCGCTCTCAAGGAGTTTGCGGAGGAACGCGCTGAGCAACTCTGTGATGGAGCAACACTAGAGATAAAGGTCGAGGAGGGTCGCTCATGACGTGGCTCGAGGCTCAGGCTCCTAACTTCTCGAAATGGAAACGCTTGGTCGACCTCAGCAGGGTCGCGGCGCTCGATGTCATTGAGAATGAGAAGAATGCTGTCATCGGCTTGAGGAGCGCGAATGATACTGAACTGGCGAAGCTTATCGTCGAGAAGGAGAAGTTGCAGGAAACAATCGACGCGCTAACGCTTCTCATCGAGCAGTCAAAGCAGTTCTCAGACGCGAAGGTCCTCACGCTTGAAGAGGTCCTCCAGACCAGCACCCGCCAGGGGGTGTGGGCATGACCCGCTTCATCACTCTTTCCGAGGAGCTGGCAGTCAAGCTCGAGCATGCTCGGGCCGAGTGGGAGGCTCAGAAGATTCAGGTACTCGTTGAGGATGATGAAGTTCCGGAAGGATATGAAGTCGCCCTCGAGCTGGAGGACCTCGTGAACTACCTTGAGGGCTTGGAAGTTCCGACCAAGGTCATCATCGACCAGGACGTTTACCGCGTGAAGCTCAGGAAGAAGGTGCCTTACGACCGCTACAAGGAGATTCTCTCAGGATTGAATGCTCTCTCGCACGCGCGGTGGGACAAGAAGGCGAGGGCGATTCTCGTTGACAGGACGAGGCCACTTCCACCGGAAGAAGAGGTCATTGAGGTCGAGGAGATTATTATCACACCCAAGGAGGTGCGGGCCTGATGGCCTCCCGCACGGCTTTTGTTTATGATTCTTCCTTCCCGCTCAGGCAGCTGGAGCAGTTCTTCATCAGGCACTCTAAAGACGTGTTTAACCGTCTCGAGTTCAGCAGGGCCTTGGAGGAGGCCAGGCATCTGGCCGAGGGCAAACACTTTCTCAAGGTCATGGACATTGACGCTCTCGTTGTCGTGGACAATGACATTAGAGTCGGCTTTGAGATTAAGACGCTCAGGGACGATGTAGTGAACTACTACGGTAGGGACGGGCGGAAGTACGTGAAGGTGAACGGCAATCAGTACAGGAGTTACATGGAGTTCGTGAAGAGGACGGGCATTGACGTGCATTATCTTATCCGCGTTCAGGCGCGTGGCGGGGATTACTTCTACGCTTGGGGCGTTCTTGGAACTCCGGTTCGCTTTGAATGGCTTGGGAGCGAGGAGTTCGGGACGAGGGACTACTATGCTCTGGTCAAAAGGTCCTCCGTGACCAAGCTTGAGGATAGGGTCGAGCTGGCGAAGTACCTCAGAGACTTGATATTCAGGAGGTGAGTTCATGCCGCTTTGGAGGGTGTCCATGGACGCGTGGAGGAGTGGGAATGGAGTTCAGGTGCATTTGATTGCTACTGTTGAGGTTGAGGCTAGGGATGAGCGGGAGGCGCAGGAGAAGGCTCGGGAGATTGTGATGGAGAGAGTCAGGGACCTCGCTTCGGGGGGTTTAGTCACTAGAGTCAAGAACAGAATCGACGCATGGGTAAGGTGATGGCCGTGGAGATTGATGGAAGCGAGTTCGTTAGGCCGATATTCATTCCGGAGGCCCTAAAAGAGGCTCATGCTGACGGGAATGAGTGGTTCATTCACGCAGAGCTTTACGCAATATTAACCCTCGGCGTCCTGGACAGGTGGGTTTCGAGGAGGAAGCTGGCAAAGCTGATATGTGAACTCGCAAGGAGGGACTTGGTGGTCAGGCGCTCAATCGAGCTTCCAGAAAGCATTTGCTACGAGAACGTTCTCGACATAATCACTAATCCGTTTTACCTTGACGAGGCCTTTGAGTATGACAGGGGACGTGTCAGGCTCTCCGACTTTGGTGAGATAGTTTTCAACGAGTACATGAACATGCTTCCTCCTGAGCGCTTCTTCGAGCTGAAGAGAGAGATACTCGAGATGTGGAAGGGGGGTGGTGTAGAATGACTGTTAACTTTCGTATGGATGTTAACTTTCGCGATACTAACAGGCCATGTATATTATCCATCTTTCCAAAAACTTTCCCGCGAACAACCAACCTCAATCCCCACCAAACCCCGAATAATAACAAAAACTGTTACTATACCTCGCCAATTCGCGAACGGACTTCAGAAAATAATATTTTGGAGGAGTTAGCAAACTAAAAGGTGGTGTTAGTATGCCGAGGCGAAGAAAACTTCCCGACTATGTCACCCTCAAAATCCCGACCTACGAACCAGCCGACAACCCATTAGAGTTGATATTCGATGGTCGGAGTCTTGAGATAGCGTACAAGGTCCTCGAACGCATCAAAAAGCAAGGCCGTCTCTACCCTGACGACTATAAGGAAATGTTCAAGGACAAGAGCGACCAAGTGCTGTACTTCCGCGTCATCAAGAAAATGTTGGCCCTGAAAATGCTGAGAGTGAGTTCTGACAAGTCCTACATCCTTAGCGACGGCTTTTCTAACCGCATGGAGACCCTAGCCAAACTCTGGAAATTCCAGATTGGCGATTTAAAGGACCTCTGGTGAGGACAAATGACCACAGTCCTAATAACCCGCGAAGTTGCACTCCGTAGCGGTGGGACAATATGCCCAAAAAGGCCCACAAAAATAGCGGCTCTCACACAGCCCAAAAAGCCCGAAAGAGCGAGAAGGTGCGTGTTCATCTGTACCTTGATAGGGAGGTTGTCGGAGGTTTACGGGAAGAAGGGTTCAACCTCTCCCGATTGTTTAACAAGCTTGGGAGGGAGCGCCTCATGATGATTCGCTCTCAGAATGGTCTCTTTTTCACTTCAGAAAAGCTGGCGGGCCGGGCGGGATTTGAACCCGCGACCTTCGGCTCCGGAGGCCGACGCTCTGTCCAGGCTAAGCCACCGGCCCACCCCGGAGTAAATACAGGGAGGGGCTTAAAAATCTTAACCCGGGATAAAGCTTTTAGGCTTCAGGACCCAAGTTAGTTAGGGTGGAGAAAGTGGAACCACACGAGTTTAAGCTCACCGAAGAGGGCATCAAGGCCGTCCTCCCACCACTCGAGGCAGAGATAATGGAGCATATGTGGAAGGTAAAGGTGGCAACGGCCGGGCAAGTTTACGAGCATATGAAGGAGAAACACCCCGAGATAAGACGTTCCACGATAAGCATTCTCATGAACCGTCTCTGCGAGAAGGGACTACTCAAGAGAAGCGTCGAGAAGGGTAGAGGTGGAATGCGGTACGTCTATTCAATAACGACGACGAGGGAAGAGTTCGAGCAGAAGGTCGTCCAGAGCATCCTCGATGCCCTCATGACAAACTTCAGAGAAGCAACGTACGCCTACCTTTCAAAGATTAAGAAGTGATGCACCATGCTCTACTTCATCCTCGCCCTTGAGGTCATCTTAGTCCTCAAGGCGCTTGGTGACATCGGACTCATCATGGCACTCAGCGCAATGAGTACTTTAGCCCTTCTGTACGTGTGGGCAACCAGACACAAGTTTGGGGAGAACCTGATTCCCTTAGAAAGGGAGGAAATACCTTGGCTCTACGACGGCATAGCAGAACTGGCCAAGAAAGCAAGGGTTCAAATGCCGAGGGTCTACCTGTGCGATGACTACATACCAAACGCGTACTCCTTCGGCAACACGATAGTCCTCTCTCTGGGCCTCTTTGAAGTGCTCGATGAGGATGAGATAATAGCCGTTGCCGCCCACGAACTCGGCCACATAAAGAACCGTGACACCAAGTGGTTCCCGTTGGTGACCTACGGCAGATTCTTAATGCTCATAACAACGCTAATACTGTTAATAGCGGGCAATGCCGCGGTAAAGGTAGCAGCTCTAACGCTCTACATAGCATACGAGCTCGCGAGGAGCGACTTCATGAAGAAGAGGGAATTCCTAGCGGATGAAACGGCCCTAAGATTGCTTACGATACCTATGAGCCTCAAAAGGGCTCTCGAGGAGCTCAAGTACTACGAGGACCTGAGGATGAACGTCAGGGTTAACGCTGTCCCAAGCATAGAGCCTGGCATAGAGAGGGAAAAGCGCTTTGCCTTCTTCACCGAAACCCATCCAAGTTACGAGGAAAGAATCCTTAGGATAACGTTTGAGATGAACAACCTGATGAGGATAAAGCAGGTGCAGTGACATGGCCGTTGAGATTTTCCTCGACAGGGAAAAGGCCGAGCGAATAAGAAGGATACGACCAACAAAGGACGAGTACTTCATGCTGATAGCGAAGCTCGTCTCGCTCAGGGCCACCTGCCCAAGGCTCAGGGTTGGAGCCGTCGCGGTAAAGGACGGCTACATCCTGGCGACGGGCTACAACGGCGCGCCGAGGGGAATGAACCACTGCATTGACGTGGGCTGTCTCATAGTTGACGGCCACTGCCACAGGGCAGTTCACGCGGAGCAGAACGTCATAGCGATGGCGGCAAGAAAGGGGATAAGCCTCGAAGGGGCAACGCTTTACGTCACGCACTTCCCCTGCGACACCTGCTTCAAGCTCGTCATCAACGCGGGAATCAAGGAGATAGTCTACGAGGAGATGTACCCCAACGAAGCCACAGAGATACTTCTGAAAGAAGCCCAAGAGAAGGGGATAGTGAAGATAAGGCAGTTTAAACTGCCGAAGGAACGCGTTAGAGCGTTCCTTGAAGAGCTCTTTGGGGAGTTCATTTGAGCTTTTTCTCAATCTCCTCCAGCCTTCTGTTCATTTCCTCGAGTTCTATGGCAACTTTCCTCGTAAGCTCGGTTATCTCGCGCTCGGTCTTGTCCACCGCGAGATAGACCTTGAAGATTATCAGGTACGCGACCCCAATGGCCACGACGAAGAGTGCATCGAGTCCCCTGCCAAGGCCGAGCAGGTTTTTGACCTCGTTCGCGACCTTAATCGGGAATACCGCAACGAGGAGCAGGCCGATGAGAATAACCTCCCAGAACAGGAAGTCCCCCCACTCCAAATCCCCACGCCTGTACTTGCCAATGACGTAGAGCACGAGGGCAAGCACGATTGCGAGTGTAATCATCTGAACGACGTACATTCCCATCACCTCAGCTTGTCGAAGAGAAGGTTGAGCGCTATCTTAACGCCCTCCAAAACGTTGGTTCCTTTCCTCATCGAGTACTCGGTGTAGACGGCCTTAATCGGAACCTCTACGATTCTACATCCGTTCTTGGAGGCCTCAATTATAATCTCGCTCGACACGGCGTAGCGGTCGCAGGTTATCCTTATCTTCCTCACGCAGTCTCCGCTGAGGCACCTCAGCCCGCTCTGGCTGTCACTAACGTACTTCCGGGCGAAGACAGCAGTCACAGCATCGAGGATGAAGTTGCCGAACTTCTTCACGAAGGGCATCTCGCTCGTGTCTCCCTTAAGCCTCGAACCGACGGCGAAGTCCGCCCTACCCTCTGCAACCGGCTTCATGACGCGGAGCGCATCACTCAGCAAGTGCTGGCCGTCGGCGTCGAAGGTCAGGACGAGCTTCGCGTTCCTCCTGACGGCGTAGGCGAAACCAGTTCCGAGGGCACCGCCGAGTCCCCTGTTAACGAGGTGCGTCAGGACGTGAACGCCGTAGGAACGTGCTATCTCCTCCGTCCTGTCGCGGGAGCCATCGTTCACGACGATTATCTCGTCCCTCCTGAAGTAACGAAGGAGGTCCTCAATGACCGCGCCGATGGTCTTCTCCTCGTTGTAGGCCGGCACCACGACGTAGCTCGAGAACAGCCTTTCAAAGAGCTCCTTAAGGTGAAGGAGGTTCTCAACCTCGAAGTTGGGCTCGGCCTCCACCTGAAAGCTCATCCTGCCAGCGTCGTGGCCGGTGACGAGAACGCTGAGCGCGCCGAGCTCCCTGGCGGGTATAATGTCGTAGCCGTGGTCTCCAACGACAACCGCTTTCTCAGGCGGGACGTTGAGTTCGTCGAGGATTCTCCCAAGCTGGCCGGGGTTGGGCTTCAGCTCCTCCGGAGGAACGTCGTCCCGCGTCGAGATTATGTCGAAGTAGTTTTTGAGGCCGTGAAGCTCAAGGGCCTTCATCGTGGCCTTCCTGGAACTCCTCGTCATCAAGGCGAGCTTTATCCCCCTGTCCCCGAGGAAGTCAAGGAGTTCCCTCGCACCCTCAAAGACGAAGCTCTCGTTCATTCTCTCGGCTTCAAGCTCGATGAGAATCGAGTAGAGCTCCTCGAAGGCCCCCCCCGTCTTTTTGGACAGCTCTATAAGGCCCTCGTACATCGGCGTTAGGTCGCCTATGAGCTCCCCCGGGATTCCGAGGGAGATTAGCCTCTCCCTGAGCTCTGACTTTATCTCGCTGAAGGGTTTTTCCGCACCAACGAGGGTTCCATCGAGGTCGAAAAGGACTGCCCTGATGTCCATGCTACCACCGAAGGGTTTATTTTCGCTCCCGCGTAGGGAAGCCGGTGTCAGAGATGATAACGTTCCTAGCGCTTATAGCTTTAATCCTTTCGCTCGTCCTCACTGGATACGTCAGGGAGCTCATGAGGAAAGCGGGAATCGTTGGCAGGGACATCCACAAGCCGGAAAGGCCGGAAGTTCCCGAGATGGGGGGAATTGCTATAGTCCTGACCGTTGGAGTCCTCGGAGCGCTGGTGAAGCCCGATGTCCTTCCGGTTTTCCTGCTCTTTGGCCTCGTCGGCGTCATAGACGACCTAACTGCCCTCAGGCAGTCCCACAAGGTAGTCCTCTCACTCTTTGTCTCGATTCCGGTGGCGTTCCTGGACGTGGGCAGGAGCGTTGACATCTTCGGCTACAACCTCCACCTCGGAATCCTCTATCCAGTTTTCGCGGTTCTGTTCGTTACCGGCTCGGCGAACCTCGTGAACATGCTGGCCGGGTTCAACGGACTTGAGGTGGGCACGAGCGCCATCGCGCTCGGCTTTCTCGCGCTGATGACGGACGGGACGGCGAGGGAGCTCGCGTTGATAGGGCTTGGAGCTTCCCTTGGCTTCCTCTGGTGGAACAGATACCCGGCCAGGGTCTTCCCCGGCGACACCGGAACGCTCAGCCTCGGAGCTTTGATAGGCCTCGTCGGAATCCTCGGCAAGGTTGAGGTCTATGCCGCTATCCTGCTGATTCCGCACTTCCTCGACTTTACGATAAAGGCCCTGAGCGTCCGCTTTGGTGTAAGAAGGCATGGAAGAACCCAGGTTATGCCAGACGGAACGCTGAAGGCTCCACCCTATCCAAGCTTCCTGGGAACAATAATGAGAAGGGTCAGGGTAACGGAGCCGAAGCTCGTGGCAATCGTGTGGGGAATAGAGTTCACACTCGGTCTTCTCGCCTGGGCTCTGAGTCAATTACTTTGACCATTCCAAAGCCATACCTCGTTTTTTCTCCGAACCCCGTCTCGTAGCCGAACTTCGCGAGCTCCCGCGAGCCGGTGTAGCGGAACACCATAAGGGAACTCCTGAAGTAGGTGTCCCTCACAAGAATCCTAACGGGCTTGAACTTGAGAACCTCAAGCTTGAACTCCTTGTCCTCAGGCATGTGGCCGTAGATGGCCGAGTAGCGCATCAGCATTACCTTGCGGAGCTTGTCAAAGAACATCTCGTCACCTGGATAAAGGTCCCAAATCTTCATCCTGCCGTTGACGAACTTGACAGTCCTGACCATTATCGGGCTGAGCGTCGAGAACAGGACCTCGTCCTTGAGCTCGGGCTCTTTGAGAACCTTAACGTTGTCCGCTATGAACGTCGCGTCCCCAATCTTAAGGAGAGGGTCGTCGAGGAAGCCCTCAGCGATGGCCTTGATGAGCTCCCCGGAGTGGGACGAGACGTAGAGAGAAACATCGTCCGAGAGAACCTTAATGCCCGCCTCCGGGAGAAGCTCCCTCTTGCGGACCATTATGCGGGAGAACGTGAAGTAGTCAGCGTGACTTGTTTCCACCTCGTGGGCCAACTCCGGAGAAACAAGGTATATTTTTTCAAGAATCTGGGTGTAGACCTCGTAGTTGTAGTTGAAGGGCAGTATGGTTCCTTCCTCCGCGGGTCTCAGTTTGATTTCGATTCTCATTTCACCCCACCCCGGTTTCAACCGGGAATAATTGGAATTTAGGGTTAATAAGAATTTCGTATGCTAAACGTCGATTTAATTACAACGTTAAAGAGTCAGCAATGGACATTGGATATAGGATAGACTACGAAATGAAAAACGCCAAAAACGAGGCGGGTTTTAAAAACCACCCAACAAGGTTAAAAAGGGCCCGGATGATAATCAAACATTGGAGAGAGGTGAGAGAGCATGAGCATTGAGGATGCAAACATCCATGAAGGTTACGATGATTACATCACCTTCCTGAAGAGGCGCATAAGGCAACTCGAGCTCCAGGTGAGGACGCTCGAGGCCGATAAGGAGAGGCTTGAGAGGGAACTCTCGAGGCTAAGGATGGAGATGTCGAGGCTTCGCCAGCCCCCGGCCTTCGCGGGCAACGTCATCGAGGTTCTCGACGACGAGAGGGCCATAGTTCAGAACTACAACGGACCGCGCTTCGTCGTCAGAATCGCCCCGTGGATAGAGAGGGACAAGCTGAAGCCCGGCTCAAGGGTCGCCCTGGACCAGAGGACGATGGCGATAGTCGAGCTCCTTCCAACGGAGAAGGACCCGAGCGTCCTCGGCTTCGAGGTCATAGAGAGGCCCAGAGTCACCTACAAGGACATCGGCGGTCTCGACAAACAGTTGCAGGAGCTCCGCGAGGCCATAGAGCTCCCCCTCAAGCACCCGGAGCTCTTCGAGAAGGTTGGAATCGAGCCCCCGAAGGGAGTCCTCCTCTACGGGCCACCTGGCTGTGGAAAGACCCTCATGGCGAAGGCCCTCGCGAGAGAGGTCAACGCAACCTTCATTCGCGTCGTCGGAAGCGAACTGGTCAGGAAGTTCATCGGAGAGGGTGCTCGCCTGGTCCACGAGCTCTTCGAGCTCGCCAAGGAGAAGGCCCCAACGATAATCTTTATCGACGAGATTGACGCGATTGGAGCCAAGAGAATGGATGAGACGACCGGTGGCGAGAGGGAAGTCAACAGGACCCTGATGCAACTCCTCGCTGAGATGGACGGCTTCGACCCGCGCGGGAACGTCAAGGTCATAGCGGCAACCAACAGGCCCGACATACTCGACCCAGCCCTGCTGAGGCCGGGAAGATTCGACAGGCTGATTGAAGTCCCGCTCCCGGACTTCCGCGGAAGGCTCGAGATACTCAAGGTCCACACGAGGAAGATGAACCTGAGGGACGTTGACCTGCGCATCATAGCGGAACTCACCGAGGGCGCAAGTGGAGCGGACTTGAAGGCCATAGCAACCGAGGCTGGAATGTTCGCCATCAGGGACAGGCGCGAGTACGTCACACAGGACGACTTCCTTAAAGCCATAGAAAAGGTCCTCGGCGCTGAGAAGAGGCTCGCCCAGGCAATAGCGATGCACGAGGTCATGTACGGCTGACCTTTTCTGCCCTCTTCGTTCCCTTTATTACACTCCACGCCAGGGCGTAGAGAACCGCTATGGCGAAGAAGGCTTCCCTGTAGCCAAGCCTGTCTATAAGCCAGCCCGTGAAGTACGGCCCGACAGTTGCCCCGAAGAAGCCCACCATGTTAACGAAGCCCATAACCGGTCCAAGGTTGTCCTTTCTTGCAGTTTCGGCGGTGAAAGCCGTAACCATCGGGCCAACCGAGTAGAAGGTCAGACCGAGGGCGAGGGCAGAAAGGAAGCCGGGTTTCAAAACGAGGAGAACTATTAGGAGTGCATTGGATAGGAAGGCGAGTTCAAGAGCCTTTCTTCCGAGCCGGTCGTAGAGAACTCCACCGGTGAGGGAGCCCGCTATGCCGACCAGCGAGAGGAGGGAGAAGAGGTAAGAAGCCTTTTCAACGCCCATTCCCGTCGAGGTTAGGAAAGCGACGAGGAAGGTTAGAACGCCGAAGAAGGCCATCAGGGCGAGGAAGTTCGCAATCGCTAAGTTCACCGAGCCGACCTCGATTGAGAGCCTCGCCTTACCCCTTCTTTCCTCAAGAGTTCTGAGGGAGATAACGAGCAGGACTCCAACGACCGAGCTCATAACGGCCAGAATCGGGAAGGCATAGCGCCAGCCGAGGTTCAAAGCAACAGGCACGACGAGGAGGGGAACTATCCCGGAACCGACGGGCGGGCCGAGCATGAAGACGCCGAGGGCGGAGCCCTTCCTCGCCCCGTAGGTTTCGGCTATCAAAGCCGTTGCGGGGGCGTAGTAGAGGCCGGAGAAGAAGCCGTAGAGCGCTCTGAAGGCCAGGACTTCCCAGTACTGGGAAGCGAAGAAGAGCATCGCGGAGGAGATTGAGTAGCCGAATATGCTCAGAGCGAGGAGTCTCTTCCTCCCGAAGCGGTCGCCGAGGTAGCCTGCTGGAACCTGAATGAGAGCGTAGGGGAGGAGCAGGGCAGTCATGAGAAGTCCCGCCTGAGCGTTGCTCAGATGGAACTCTGCCTTTATCATCGGAAGGAGCGGGGAAACGGCCATCCTGTGGGCGTAGTTGAATATCCAGCCGAGGGTTATCAGGATAAGCGAAACGAACATGGATTCGATGAGGAATTGAGCGCTTAAAAGATTGTTGGACAAAGGTGGCCGACGAAAGTTTATAAGAATCCGAGCGGTAGTAACGGGGGAGGAGAGAGCGAATGGTCAGCAAGCTGTTGGCGCTCGAGGCTTATCCGAGCCTCCGCGACCTGGACTTCAGAATCCTTAGGGGAGTAGAGCTCAACATGAGGCACCACAAGTGGGTGCCGTTAGAGGACATAGCGCGCTTCGCCAGGGTGGACGTTGAAACAGCCTCGTTCAGGCTCGGCAAGCTCGACGACATGTCCCTCGTCAGGCGGAGAAGCGACATAGGCTACATCGGCTACCAGCTCACGATACACGGCTACGACGTTTTAGCCATAAGGGCCCTCGCAAGGAAAGGGGTTGTAGAGGCGATAAGCACGACACAGATTGGCGTTGGGAAGGACGCGGACGTTTACGTCGGAATAACGCCAGCCGGCGAGAGAGTTGCCGTTAAGTTCAACAGAATAGGGGGCAGAACGGCTTCGCGGAGGGCTACCTACCACTCCCACGTCTTCGCCGATAAACACCACACGAGCTGGCTCTACGTTTCGAGGCTCATCGCGAAGAAGGAATACGACGCGCTGGTTCTGCTCAGCCCGATTGCGAGGGTTCCGAAGCCAATAGCCTGGAACAGGCACGTCCTCGTTATGGAGTTCGTCGAGGGGACCGAGCTGGCGGAGCTGAGGGACGACGAGCTGACGAGGGAGGAGGCAGAGAACGTCCTTGACAGAATCCTCGAGGAGTACCTCAAGATAGTGCGCTTTGGTATAGTCCACTCGGATTTAAGCGAGTTCAACGTCGTTCTAACGGGCGACGACATCTTGATAATAGACTGGGCCCAGCACCTGACCACCGCCCATCCGAAGAGCTACGAACTGTTGAAGAGGGATTTAACGGTCATAATCAACGCCTTCAGGCGGAGGTGGCGGGTTGAGAGGAGCTTTGATGAAATCTGGCCGGCCTTCGAGAGGGCCTGGCACGAGAGCAGGGGGGAGGGGTATGACGATTAAGTACGAGCCCCTTAACAGGCGCGAGAGGATTGTTAAGCTCTTCCGCGAGGCAATCGAGGCCGAGAACAGGAAGGACCTCGAAACCGCGAAGAAAAAGCTCGACGAGATACTCCACGAGAGCCTCGACGTTGAGCCGGAGTTCTACTTCGAGGCCTGCTTCCGCCTGGCAGACATCTTCCTCCAGGAAGACAACTACCGGGGAGCCGTCAAGTGCGCCCTGAGGGCCATTCTAAGGGCACCGAGCGAGGACCACTACAGGCTCGGCGTGAGGAGGTTAGGAGACATACTCGCGATAATCAAGAAGGAGAACCGCCTGGAGGAGCTGGCCGAGAACATGGACGCGACGCTTAGGCTCATCGAGGAGGACGAGGAGCTACACCGCTTTACGCTCGCCCTCATGAGGCTCGCGAGTGGGGAGAGGGTCGAGGAGAGGTTCTCCCTTAGGGAGTTCAGCGAGGTGCTCGAGAACCTAACCGGGTGATCACCTCCTCCAGGTATCTTTTTTCGGGAGGAAACGGGAAGTTGTAGGGCTCTTTCTTTGGCCTCTCGTTGTAGTAAGGCCTGTTGCAAGCTGGACAGCCGTGCGTTGCGAAAACCGCCGGCGGAACCTCGATGTCAGCTAAATCAAAGCCCTCTATCGATTCCCCGTCGAAGATTATCCTGTTGCCCAAGCCCTTTTCAACGAGCCACCTCGCCAGCTGGACCTTCCGGTAGCGCTCGATGCTCGGCGGTTCGAGGTTCTCAAGCCCCGTTCCCTTGAGGGGGGTGAAGGCGAAGAGTGAAACATCAGCCCCAATCGCGTAAGCCCTCTTGAAGACCTCTACCAGCTCCCTGTCGGTTTCGCCGAGGCCGACTATGACGTGGATTAAAGCTTTCCCCGGACCGAGGACGTCAACTACCCTCTCCGCAAAGTCCCACATCTCGTCCCACTCAAAGTCGGGCTTTATCTCGCTAAAGAGCCTCTCGCTCGCGACGTCGAGGCCAACCCCGATGTAGTCAACACCCAGTTCCTTAAACTCCTCAAGCGTTTCCCTCGAAACGGGCGTTATCGAGACCGAGACCGGTAAGCGGAGGGGCTTGAACGCCCCCAGAAGTGCCAGAACGTCGTCGAGCATTCCGGGATAGTCTATCGTCTGGAGGCATATCCTCCCGAAACGGCCGTTGGGAAGAGCTTGAACGACTTTTTCGAGCTCGAAGGCCGGCCAGGTGACGCGGGAGAGCCTGTCGAGGTTTGCCCTGCTGGAGCGCGCCTGGGCGCAGAAGGCGCAGTCGTTGGCGCACTTGCCGGGCCAGTGGGTCATCAGATACGCGGTCGTCGGCCTGGCCAGGAGCTTCGCCCGGATTAAGCCCATCGCTATCGCCGTTCCGTAGGAGACCCTAACGAGCATTGACCTTCCCCCAGATGACGGGCGCGTAGAGGGTTATAAACCCGACCCCCAGGATGAGCGGGAGGAGCGGGAAGACGCCGGCGTAACCGTAGAGCTGGGCGGCGTAGCCGAGGCTGACCTGGCCGGCGAGCGTTCCGAGGTCAAAGAACATCGTGTAGATTCCCGAACCCATCGTCCTGATTCTCCTCGGAAGGTTGCCGAGGGCCATCAGCTGCATCGCCGGAACCGCCAAGCCAAAGCCGGCCCCGATTAGGGCGGCGCTGACGTAGGAACGGGGCGGGAGGGTGTAGACGTTCAGCAGGACGTAGCCGAGGAGGAGCAGGGTGAGGCCGAGGGTTATCGCCGGCAGGGGCCCGCGTCTGTCGGCGCTCTTACCGCCGATAACGCGCGTCATGAAGGAGAAGAGGCCGATGACCATCATGTAGTAGCCGAAGAGGCTCTGGGGGAGGGAGAGGGACTTGTAGAGGGCTGGGAGGTATGTGGTAACTCCCGCGTAGCTCATGGAGAAGAGGAAGAGCGTCAGGGAAGCGGAAACGAAGGTTACCCTCAACAGCTCGCGGTAGCTGGCCCTCTCGTGCTCCCTCGGCTTGACGACTTCACCTGCCTCGCGCCAAGCTGTGAGCGCGAAGAACGCCCCAACTCCGGAGAAGAGAGCGGTGAGGGCGAACGCTCCGGCGAAGCCTATTACGTCGGAGGCGTAGCCGCCTATGGCCGGCCCGATTATGTTGCCGAGGGAGAACATCATGCCACGCCAGCCAAGGGTCTCACCAACCCTACCTGCTGGGGCCAAATCAACGGCCGTTGAGAGGCTTGAGGGGAAGAAGAGGCCCATTGAGAAGCCGTGAATGGCCCTTGCGAAGGCGAAGAGGTAGACGCTGGTGCTTATTGCCGAGACCACGTAGAGGATTCCGGCGAGGAGGCCGAGTAAATTTCCGCCGACGAGGGCGTGGAAGCGATAACCTCTGTCGCCGACTGCACCGCCTATCGGCTTGGAGACGAGGGAGAGGAAAGAGGTAACGCCGGCGACGAGGCCTACGAGAAAGGGCTCGGCGTGGAGGCTGACGAGGAACGGGGAAACGACAGGGGTAACGACGCTTATCCCGAGGAAGAAAAAGAAGGTCGAGACGTTGAGGAGCCAGACGTTCCTCATCGAGGCCACTAAACACCAGCCTCCGGTTCGTCCATGCCGTCCTTCATGAAGGCGTAGCTCATGTGCTTGGTGTTCTTGGCGAAGCCCACGTTGCCCCTCGCATCAACCATGATGATGCCCATTGTATCTTTTCCGAAGTACTTCGTGGCGAGGCTTATCGCGGCGTCGCTCGCCGACTGGGCGTCCATGCCGAGCCTGACGAAGTCGGTGGCGCTCTTCGCTAGTGCGAGCTTTATGGCAACCTCTCCAAGGCCGGTGCAGGAAGCTCCAGCCACTTCGTTGGCGTATGTTCCGCCACCGATTATAGGCGTGTCGCCAACGCGACCGAACATCTTGAGGAAGACCCCGCCGGTTGACGTTCCGGCAACGACCTCCTCACCGTCGAAGGCAACCGCCCCGACGGTGCTCCTTAGAACCTCGGGGTACTCCTTGATGAGCTCGTTGAGCTTCTTCCAGTGCCTCGTCTCGCCCTTTTCAATGAGCTTCTTCCTCAGCTCTTCCCACTGCTTGAGCCTCTCCTCGGTTACCGGGTCGTACTCCTCGAAGCCGAGAAGGCGAGCGAACTTCACGGCGCCTTCACCGATTAAAAGAACGTGGTCGGTCTTCTCCATGACCTTCCTCGCGACGCTTATCGGGTTCTTTACCCCCCAGATTCCGGCAACGGCTCCTGCCTCAAGGGTCTTCCCGCGCATTATGGCGGCATCCATCTCGACCCTGCCGTCGAGAGTTAAAACGCTCCCGGTTCCGGCGTTGAAAATCGGGTTGTCCTCAAGGGCTTTAACGGCCTCTTCAACTGCATCAAGAGCGGAACCCCTCTTCAGCTCGCGCCAGCCCGCTAAAACAGCCTCTCTAACGCCCTCGATGACCTTTGGAATCCTCTCCTCCTTCCGTATCGTGCCCGCTCCCCCGTGAACTATTATCGCCACCATGAAAACCACCGAAAAAAGTTCCCTCGAAGGGTTAAAAGGGTTGTGGAAACGAAGAGAAATCAGCTGAGGGCCATGTTGATTATCGTCTCGCCGATGTTCTCGATGTACTCGAGGATTCTCCGGAAGCTCTCCTTGGCTATGGACTGCCTGTAGTCGATTGCCTTAATCGTGGCGCGGAGTTCGAGCATGAGCTTGTCTATCGCCTTGAGGTCGCGCTTCTCTATCTGGGCAACCATCGCTTCGAACTTCTCCCTCAGGTAGGGCACGTCAACCTCGCCGGGGTTCTCGGCTATCCTGATGATGTGGTCGCCTATCCTCTCGATTTCCCTCGCTATGAAGAGGATTCCCATGAGGTCAAAGGTCCTCTTGACGATTCCGCTCTCCTCTGTAACCGTGTGCTTGCTGAGAAGCCTGTTAACGGTTCTGACGATGAGGAAGTAAAAGCGGTCAAGCTCGTTTTCAAGGTCGTTTATGTCGCGCCTTATCTCGCCGTCCTCGCCCTGAATGAGCAGTTCGAGGTCGCCAAGCATCGAGACCACGAGGGAGCGAATCCGCCTGAGGAGCTCAACAAGGTTCACTTCATCCTCGTCGAGGAGGCTCTTCGCCACTATCCTGCTGGGCTCGTCGAGGATTATCTCAACGCCAGGGAGGCTCTGGAGGACCTTCCTTATCTTGACCTTGTAAATGGGCATCTCCTCAGTGAAGTGAATCTCAAGGACGTCGTAGCCCTGAATGTAGGCGGAAATCACGAGCCTTATGGCCATGTCCGGCGAGAACTCCTTAGAAAGGCGCAGTATCTTCTTCTCGCTCACATCTCTGGGCTCGCTGGGGAAGATGATTATACTGCCGTCGGGGTTTATAGTCAGCGGTATTGTGTCGCCCTGCTTGAGGTTGTGCTCCTTGACCCATTTCTTTGGGAGGGAGATTATGTATGAGCTCCGCCCTGTAAACTGTATCTTCCTGAACTCCATAGCCAGCACCGAACGCTATATAGTGGTAGGCGTTAAAGGCTTCACTTCGATAGACTTATAAACGCTATGAGGGACGTTTCATCATGCTCTCCGAGTACGGCAGGGACGCGAAGATACTCATAGGCGCCAATGCCTTAGGCCAGACGTTCCTCTGGTTCTCGTTCTTCATTATGCCCTTCTACCTCAAGGCCCTCGGCTACGACATGAAGGCTATGGGAGCATTTTTCTCGGCCCAGACGATAGTCGGTGGCCTCTTCTTTCTTCTGGCGGGCCACATCTCACTCCGCCTCGGCTATCGAAAGACCCTGCTCCTGAGCGCGCTCATCGGACTCATCGGAAGGCTCCTCCAGGTGCTCGCGTTGAACACAACGGTCCTCTTCCTCGGTTTCGTCCTGGTGGGAATCAACATGGGGCTGAGGCAGCCGAACTACAACGCCTACCTGAGCGAGCTGGTGCCCGATGAAAGGAGGCACGAGGCGTTTTCCAAGAGCTTTGGGCTGGGAACGCTCTTCAACTCCCTCGGCGTTCTCTTGGCTGGCTTTCTGCCGGGCTACCTCATGGGGCTATCCCTCGCTGAGGAGACCGCCTACAGGATAACCTTCTCACTCTCGATACTCCAGTTCGTCTTCGTCGTTCCAGCCTTGCTCCTCGTGAGGGACGTTGAGGTCAGGGAGAAGAGGATAAAGTGGGAGAGAAGCCTGGTCCTCAAAATCCTCAAGTTCTCGCTCCCGAGCGCGCTCATAGGCCTCGGCGCGGGGATAACGATACCCTTCATGAGCCTCTACTTCAAACTCAAGTTTGGGGAAACGCTCCAGGCGATAAGCTGGATTTTCTTCTTCCAGCAGCTGGCGATGGGGCTCGGCTCCTTTGGATTACCGGAACTCGTGAGGAGATGGGGTCCCGTGAAGGTCATAACGTCCTTCCAGGGGACGGCGACGTTCCTTTTCGCGATATTCCCCTCGATAGAGACGTTTGCACTCGCGGGGGCGGTCTACGTCCTCAGGGCGATACTCATGAACATCATCTGGCCCATAAACAGCTCCTTCATGATGGGCTTCTTCAAAACCGAGGAAAAGGCCACCGCCAACGGGATACAGCAGGCCTTCTCGACCTTCATGCGCGGGGTGGGCAACTCCATCGGTGGAACACTCTTCGCGGTTTCATTGGCCTATCCTTTCTACGCCACCGCGCTCCTCTACGCCCTCGCGACCGGACTGTTCTACGCCTTCTTCATAAAGCACAACGAAGAATGAGAAAACCGGGTGGAAAACCAGAAATCAAGCTTTGGCCAGCTCCTCACCGCGCTCGAAGGCCCTGAAGTTCATCTCCCAGAGCTTCTCGCGGAGGGTCAGCCTTATTCCCTCAAGAAGGCTCTCGCGCTTGAGCGGTATCAGGCCCTTCCCGTAGGCGTAGCCGAGCATCAGGACGCCCAAAGTTCTGGGGTTTATCTTATCGGCTTCGCGCTGGAAGTTCATCATGTGGACGGGGCAGATTCTTCCTATCGCCTTTTCGATTTCATTGAGCTCCGGGTAGCGCTCCTTCCCGACGAGGGTCGTCGCCGTGTGAATGGGGTAGGCGTTCACTATGGCAACGCTGTCCTTTCCGAGAAAGCGCGCGTTCCTTAACGCCTCGGCCGGCTCAAGGGCGAGCATGAGGTTGGCTTTGCCCTCCTCGATGAGGGGGGAATAGACCTCCTCTCCAAAGCGGAGGTAGCTGAGCACACTTCCGTAGCGCTGGCTCATTCCGAGGGTCTCGCCGATGCGAACGTTGTAGCCCTCGACCATGGCCGCGTTTCCAACGATTCTCGAGAGGGTAAGACCGCCCTGACCGCCGACTCCGGTAATGATGAGGTTGAACTCCATGAGCACCACCTTGGGGAGTTGGAGGGGGAGAATAAAAAGCTAAGCTCAAAAAAATTCGCTCAGAGGATCAGCTCCTCGAAAATTCTGAGCTTTTCACGGTCCTTCAGGTTTACCCAGTCAAAGATTGAGCCACCGCTCTCCCTCAGCCTGAGGCTCTCAACGAGTTCTTTGTAGATTCCACCGGCTATACCGTTGGCTATTACCGCGCTTCCCTCGGCCGCTTCCTTGGCCTTCGCCCTGCTCTCGAGTTTGAGAACCTCGACCGAGAAGCCGTAGCGCCCGAAGGCATCCTCAAGGGCTTCCTTGACGTCTCTGAAGAACTCCGGAATCCGCGAGAAGCGACCGCTGATGTAGATGCTCTCGGGCCTGACGGAGGGAAGCAGTGAGAAGACGTCCTTGACGATGGCCTCTATCATGGCACTGTAGCCCTTCGCGACCCTCTCGTCCTCCTTTGCGAGCTTTACGAAGTCCTCGGGCGAAACCGAGAACGGGTCTATACCGGCAACGTAGGACGCGCCACCCTGGAAGAGGACGAGCTTTCCGAAGTCATCGAGGGCGTTGGCTAGCGCATAGGCCAATTCACCGTCCATGAAGCCCATTCCGAGGTAGCCGGGGAAGCCGGCCGTTCCGGCCATGGCGTCAACGATTTGGCCGTTTTTGACGGCCATCGCGGAGGTGTAGGCAAAGCCAACCTCAACCGCTATGAGGTTCGTCTCGGAGTAGGGGATTCCCTTCCTCTCGGCTTCCCTCACCATCGCGAGGGCAACGGTGAAGACCTTGTCGGCCGTTCCGAGGTCTATCCTGTTGGCCTTCCTCCACTCGGGAACCGTCGGGAGGTGTATGACGCCGGGGGTGAAGTAGACGTTCAAATCCCTGGCTTCCCTGAGGAGGAGCATGAGCTCCCTCAAACCGACTATCTTGAGCCTCCGCTTAACGTCGGCCTCGGTTATGAAGGTCGCCAGTGCTATCTCTGCATCGGTGGCTTGCCTCGCGGGTTTGAGCGGTATCCCGTAGCCGCAGGGACCGACGATGGCGTCAATCTTCCCGTGCTCCTCCTGAACCTCGCGAAGAATCTCGACAATTACGGCCGGATTCTCGGTTACCCTGTTCCTGTCCACGGATACGTCGACTATTACCTCCCCAGTCTCGTCGTCGAAGCCGAACAAATCCATGCTCTTCGTTCCGGAGTCTATACCAACTGCCTTAACCACGCTCCACCACCATCCCCCTGTTGTCAACGCCCGTAACGAAAACCTCTCCGCCGTCGCCGTTCTCGCGGAGGAAATTCTCCACGAGGGATTTTAGTCTTTCCGCTTGAGCCTGGCCTTTGACGAGGCCGTAGAAGGTCGGCCCCCAACTCGTCTGGCAGGCGCAGTAGGCTTCGTTCAGCATTAGCTTGATGCCCTCGTTCACAAGGTCACAACAGTAGACGTTCTCCTGGTAGTCGCTCCAGAACTCCCCGAGAAGGTGGTTGAACTGGTAGAGGCCCTCCCCAAAGGTTTTGATGTCCCGCTCGACGAACGCGGGCAGGATTTTCATGAGCACTATCCTCGACAGCCTGTCCGCTAATTCCGGTGGCATCTTCTTGAGGTTTCCGAGTATCTCGTCCTCGCGCTTCCTGATTTCGGCGAGGGCCTTTCTTGGAGTCTCGGGAATTGCCACGACGAAGAGCCAGTCGCCCGGAAAGTCGCCCCTGAAAATCAGCGGGGGAACGACCTTCTCGCGTTTGTCCACAGGGAAGCCGCCCTCGTAGATGAAACCGCCGACCTTGAGGGCGTAGAAGCCGAGGGCCGTTATGAGACCCCGCCTTACAGCCAACGCCACCTCCTCAAGCGAGAGGTTCAGGTTGTAGAGTTCGCTCACGGCCATTCCTATGCTCAGGGCGAGGGTAGTGTGGAAGCCGATTCCAACCCACTTCGGGATGTAGCTCCTCACCGTAACCTCAACGGGCGGGAAGTCGTAGCGCTCGCGGAGCCTCGAAAGGAACTTCAACGCGTCTTCGTCGTTGGAGCGGTCCTTTTCAGCTTCTCTGACTTCTATTTCGAGGCGTGGCTTTTCTATGGCGAAGCCAACCGTTCCGTAGAGCCGTCCCATGTCCCCGCTCAGGTCGGGGTTTCCAGTATGCAGATGAGCCGGCGCGCTAATCCTCACCACCATGTCCATCACCGGAAACTTCGGATACCTATTTAAGGACTCGTGAGGACTCAAAAACATGACGTTCGAGGAGTACTATTCGGCCTTCAAAGCCTACAGCGACATCTATTCCGACGAGTACAGGAAGAGGATTGAGAACCTTGAACCGCTCCTGATGAAGTTCATGAAGGAAAAGGGGAAAGTCCTCGACCTCGGCTGTGGGGCGGGGGGCTTCTCGTTCCTGCTTGAGGATTTGGGCTTCACCGTCGTTGGCGTTGACAACAGCGACTACATGCTCTCCCTCGCAAGGGGTTTTGCCAAAGAGAAGGGCTCGAAGGTGGAGTTTGTAAAGGCAGATGCGAGGGAGTTGCCATTCGAAGATAACACCTTTGACTACGTCCTCTTCATCGACAACCTCGTCCACTTCGAACCCCTCGACCTCGGAAAGGCGTTCCGCGAGATGGCGAGGGTTCTGAAGCCCGGCGGAAAGCTAATCCTCCAGTTCACCGACCTGAGGACGCTCCTTCCGGTTCTCATGAACGGACAGGTAATCGGCGCTGAATACTGGATTAGCAAAGTTTTGCCAGACAAGGACGAGAAAACCGTCCTGATAGAGTTCCAGAGCGAGGAGAAGTCCTTCAGAGTTCGCTTCAACGTCTGGGGAAAGACAGCGGTGGAACTCTTAGCGAAGCTCTACTTCAGGAAGGTCGGGGAAGAAAAGATAAACGAGCACACCTACCTCCAGGTATACCTGCCGAAAAAATGAATTAAGCCTCGAAGCGAAGCCTTTTGACCACGAACTCCTTGTCGAGCGAGGCCAAGAATGGGGCCAGCCTCGGCCCGCGGTCCTTTCCTATGAAGAGGTTGTAGAGTGCTTTGAACCACTCCTTGCTCGGGATTCCACGCTTCTTGGCAACATCGAAGATTGCGTTGTTGAGCTCATCAACGGTGAAGGTATTGGCCTCAATCCAGTCCGCTAATTCTCTCATCGCCTCCCTGATTTCGGGCTTGAGTTCGAGCTGGGGAAGTTCTTCGAGAAGGCTGAACTTGACGTTCTCAGGGGCGTACTTCTCGACCCAGTTCTTGGCGAGCCTGATGCGGAGCCTTATTCTCTCGAGGTCCTCTTTGCTCAGGTTCTCGGGAACGTGGCCCTGCTCCTGGAGAACCCTGATTATTCCATCCTCGTCGAGGTGGGGCATCTGGACGAGAGTGACGAGGAAGCGGAAGGGCGCCTGAGCGATAAGCCTCTCCGGAACCTTCGGCATCGAGAGCTCGTAGGTTCTCTTGAGTTCCTCTTCCTCCTCCGGGTTCTTTGCGTGCTCAAGGCCGAAGTAAATCCTCTCGACCTTGTCGAACTCGTCGTAGAGGTTGAGCAGGCCGAGACCGAGGTCTATCTTGAGTTCCTTGTTGGGCCTCGCCTTGGCGTAGATGAAGCGGATTATTCCCGGCTCGAGCACCTCGTAGAGGTCGCTGAGGAGGATAACGTTGCCCTTGCTTCCACTCATCTTGCCCTTCTGCCCCTTGATTCCAACGAACTCGTACATGAGCGTCATCGGGGCCTTCCAGCCGAAGACCTTCTCGGAAATCTCCCTTCCTGTGTCGTAGGAGCTTCCGGCGGCGAGGTGGTCTTTTCCAGCGGGCTCGAAGTCCACCCTGAAGTGGGCCCAGCGCATCGGCCAGTCAACGCGCCAGCGGAGCTTAACGTTGCCCTCCCTTATGTCGGTCTCGCCTTCATCGCCACAGTGCTCACAGCGGTATTTAACCTTCCACCCGCCGTCCCACGAGACGAACTTCGCTTCTCTTCTGCACTTCGGGCAGTAGACCATAACAGGTTGCCAGTCGTCCTCGAGGGGCGGTTGCTTGGCCCTCTCACGGTACTTGTCGAGAACGGCCTTAATCTCGTCGCGCTTTTCGAGGGCGAGCCTTATCTCGTCGGCGTACTCGCCGGACTTGTACAGCTCGCTCGCGTAGAGGAAATCAACCTCAATGCCAAGCTTTCTCACTTCCTCCTCGAACTTCTCCATGAAGTGCTCCGCGTAGCTGTCGTGACAGCCCCAGGGGTCGGGGACCTCGCGAACCGGTTTCGTGAGGTGCTCCTTCCACTCCTGCGGGACGTTCTTGGGGACTTTTCTAAATCTGTCGTAGTCGTCCCACATGTGGATGTGCCTGACCTTTTTGCCTCTGTCCCTCAGGGCGTGGCCCACTATGTAGGCCGTGAAGAACTCTCTAAAATTGCCTATGTGAACGTAACCGCTCGGCGTGATTCCGCTCTCGACCACGTACTCTTCCTTGTCGCCCCTTTCGCGGATTATCTTTTCGGCCATGTAGTCAGCCCAGTGAACCATTCTCACCACCGCGCTAAGCTCCTCGAAAGGGCTTTTAAGGTTAGCCACCAATTGGACAACTCTCCAAAAGAAAAGTTTATAAACTTTGAGAGTAAGAACTACTGAACAATGTAACAGGTGGACGCCATGGAGTTCGAACTGAAGGGGATGAACGTATTCTTCCCGGCGTCGCTGGAGATTCAGGAGGAGCTACTCAAGGCCGGCTTTAAGGTACCGTACGACAAGGAAACCGGAAGGAGAACCCCCATCCCTGTGGTTTCGAGCTCGATGGACGGGCGAAAGCTGAGACGCGGGAGACTGCTGAAGGCGGGGGATTTTGAAACGAAAAGTAAATTCGCGGTGATTCCCGAGGAGAGGGCTTTCATCGAGCTCGAGGTTACAGAGAAGGACTTTCTCTTGATAAGGCCGAAGCCCCTGGAGTACCACCTCGAGGAGCTCGGCTTTCTCTCGGTTCCGCCGAGGCTCTGGGGAACGTGGGCGAGCTTCTCACTGCCCTTCTCAGCTTACGATGCGCTCCTTTCAGGGCTGGAAGAGTTTAAGGAGGATAGAAAGGGTTTTTACACAGCTTCAAAAGGCTCAAGGGGCAGGATTGAGGTCTACGCATACAAGGGGAGGACGAGGAAGGACCTTGGGATTCCTGTTTTCGGCTACTCCCTCGGACTCCACGGCCTAACCCTTGCGGAGGAGTACCTGAGGGAAAAAGCCGAAGAAAACGGCGTCCCCGAGGAGAGGCTTCGCTACCTCAAGCTCGGCCTGAGGAAGAGGAAGGAAACCAAGGCCGGCCTCAGGGTCGGAATCGTCTGGGAGAACGGAACGCCCGTTGAGGTTACCCTCAAGCTCTCGACGACGGAGCCGAGGGTCAGAATTCAGGGCCTCTACGGCGAGCTGGTTGGGAAGTCGAGGGGAGAGCTGACGAGAACGGACGACTGGTACATCGTGGTTCACGCTTCCGACTTCATCACCGCCCTTGAAACCGTTGGAGGGACGTTCGGATAAAGTTATTAGGTTCGGCCCATTTCATTTTTTGGTGGAATCAATGTTCGAGTGGTTGCCCTACGCGGGTTTAGCGGCCCTGCTCATACTGCTTGCAATCGGTTTCACGAGGAAGCTGGGCGAGGAATGGGCGTGGATAAACAGAAAGATAATTCACTTCAGCATCGTTCCGGCGGTTCTAATGTTCTACCGCGGAAAAATTCCCGCGGAGGTTTTCAGCGCTTCTGCTTTCGCCTTTGCCCTGTTCCAGCTGTGGCCCCACATCAAAAGGCGGGAGTTCTCGTGGTACCAGATAGAGCACAACTACGGGGAGGTCTTCTTCGCGTTTTCGGCATCGATAATACCCCTTGTTTTGCCGAGGGAGTACGCGACTGCCCTTTTGCTCGCGATGGCAATCAGCGATGGGGTAACCGGAGTGGTAAGGCACTACTACTTTAGAAGGCACGGCTTCAACGTGAAGCTCAAGAAACACTGGACTGGAAGCCTAGCGTATCTAATAACCGCCCTTGCGATAGCGCTCGCTTTCCTCGACGGTGGTGCAATAAGAAAGATGGCGTGGGCCGTGTTGCTGACCCTCGCGGAGTATCAGCCGTGGCTCGACGACAACTTGGCCGTTCCGCTGGTGGGAAGCCTGCTGTTCCTTCTCTACTGAGCCCACCTGACCTTCAGGCTGTCCTTCTTCACCTTTTTGAACTCCTCAACGAGTGCCCTTCCAGTCCTCTCCATGAACTCCTCAACGTCGGTGATGCCAACTTCCTTGAGGCCTATTGCCTCCACTCCCTCAGGAATGCCCCTAGCCTCGACGTTTATCCCGATGTGGATTTTGACGCTTACCGGGGAAACCGTTGCTATCGAGATGCTGAGCTTTCTCCCGTTCACGTAGATGTCGTCGCCCTTTCTCTCAGTCTTCACGCCGTATTCAGCCAGAACCTCACAGAGCTTGGCTATGAAGAGCTTCTGGAGCGTTGAGGCGAAGAGCGTGTTCACCAAGTCGAAAACCTCGATGATGTAGTGCACCATGTCGTCGCTCCTGATTTCCTTGCTCGCGCGGAGGTCCTCTATGTCAATCATCTCCTCGACCTTGACGTCGCACTTTCCGCGGAAGACGACGAGCGAGTTTCCGAGGATTCCAAAGTTCCTGTAGGCCCAGTGGCTTCCTATCGCGGAGCCGTCGTAGTCTATGCGTTTGTCTTTAACGACTAACAACTCCATGATATCACCCCAGCTTTTGGAGTAGTTGTTTAAGCTCCTCAAAACTCTTTACATCCACCCACATGTGGATGAAATCCACACCGGGAACGGCCATTTTGACGCCGTCGATGTGAATCACCCGGTCGTCAATGTAAATGACGTCGTCGATATCATAGCCGATGGAGCGAAGCTCCTCGATGGTTCTTCGAATCATATCGCCCTTGTCAGGATGGCCTTCGATTTTTGGAAACATGAAGTAGTCCCATAGACCAAAGCCCTCGAGAATCGGCCTTACCCTCTCCTCGATGTTCCAGCTCGCAATGCTTAGAATGAACCTATCGCTCGCCCATTCAATGAACTCGCGGACGCCGGGAAAGAGACAGAGTTTTTGGCCGAGGGAATCTGTTAAACAATCACCGCCAAACTCGTAAGGCGGAACCAAAGCAGAAGCGTCCTCGTGGCCCCAGAGGGTGCCGTCTAAATCAAGAACGAGCAGTCTCATGGAAATCACCGGGAGAGGGTATCACAGAGAATTTTAATTTTTGCGGATGGATTCTTGCAGAAGAGTCGAGTTAAGTTAAGTCATGATGAGGGCCGTGCATAGGCGAGCTGGTCTCTCAGACGCCCCGCCCGGGGCACTCGGGCTGTTGGGAGCGGCAGACTGAACGGGTCGGTTTCCCTTCCCGCTTACATCCCCGCCCCATCAAACGGGTCTTCTTCCCGAGCCCTCGTCCTGGGCAACGGACCGGTCGCCCAGGCCCAAACGCCCAGGAATGGCCGCCTATTTTCGGGGACCGCTTCGGCCTTAGATGCTTTCAGGCCTTATCGGACGCGGCGTAGCTGCCCGGCTATGCCCTGTAGGACAACCGGTAGACCAGAGGCCGCGGCTCCCTGTTCCTCTCGTACTGGGGGAGCCTTCCCCTCAGGCGGCCAGCACCCCCGGTAGATAGCATCCGACCTGTCTCACGACGGTCTAAACCCAGCTCACGTTCCCCTTTAATGGGTGAACACCCCCACCCTTGGCCCCTGCTGCAGGGCCAGGATGGGAAGAGCCGACAGCGAGGTAGCAAGCCTCGGGGTCGATATGGGCTCTCGCCCGAGACGACTCTGTTATCCCCAGGGTAGCTTTTCTGTCATCCCTGGCCCCCACCGGGGAGGCACAGGGGTTCGCTAGGCCACGCTTTCGCGGCTGGACCCGCCTCTGTTACGGGTCCAGTCAGGCCGGCTTTTGCCCTTGCACTCTACGGCGGATTCCTGACCCGCCTGAGCCGACCTTAGGGCACCCTCGATACCTTTTCGAGGGTGTGCCGCCCCAGCCAAACTGCCCACCTACCGCTGTCCCCCCTTCCGGGGGTTAGCCGTACGGCAGAGGGTGGGCGGTGTCTCATGGACGGCTCCACCCGCCCCGGAGGGCGGGCTTCGACGCCTCCCGCCTACGCTGCGCACCCCCCGCCGTACGGCAACGGCAGGCTGCAGTAAAGCTCCATGGGGTCTTCGCTTCCCACCGGGGGTCCCAGGCATATGCGCCTGGCAGAGGTTTCGCCGGGCCCCAGCCGGGGACAGTGGGGACCTCGTTACGCCATTCATGCAGGTCGGCATTTAACCGACAAGGAATTTCGCTACCTTAAGAGGGTTATAGTTACCCCCGCCGTTTACCGGTGCTTCACCCGGTTGTACCCGGGCTTCACATACCGGCACTGGGCAGGCGTCGGCCCCAGTACAAACCCTTTCGGGCTAGCTGGGACCTGTGTTTTTACTAAACAGTCGGGCCCCCCTAGTCACTGCGACCTGCGGGTTACGCACCCGCAGGCACCCCTTCTCCCGAAGTTACGGGGCCAATTTGCCGAGTTCCCTCGGCTGGGTTTCCCCCGACACGCCTTAGGCTTCTCACCCAGGGGCACCAGTGTCGGTTCTCGGTACGGTCGCGGTGGATCGTTCCCGAGGGGCTTTTCACGGGCCCCAGGGATCGGCGGAACCCCCCTTACGGGGGGCCATTCGCGCTTTCATCCGGTTCTCGCCATTACGGCACTCCCCGGACTTATACGCTTAGCCGGCCTTGTGGGCCGGTCCGCCTACCCCGAGGCGTCACCCCTCGGGCTTGCGTTGCCGCGCCTACCACCGCGGTACGGGAATATAAACCCGTTTCCCTTTCCCCGACGCCGAGTTACGGGTCGGGTTAGGACCGACTAACCCACGGCTGACGAACATTGCCGTGGAACCCTGGCCCCTACGGCGGCCGGGATTCTCACCCGGCTATGCTGCTACTCCCGGCAGGATCCGCAATACCGACGGGTCCACCGGACCTTACGGCCCGGCTTCCACCCCATCGGCACGCCCGCCTACCCGATCACGGACCAATCGGTCCGTGCGCCGGGGTCTCGGCGGCCGGCTTAAGCCCCGTCCATTTTCGGGGCCCCTGACCTCGACGGGTGAGCTGTTACGCACTCTTTAAAGGATGGCTGCTTCTAAGCCTACCTCCCCGCTGTCTAAGGCCAGGGACACCCTTTGGAGTAACACTTAGCCGGCACTTTGGGGCCTTAACCCCGGTCTGGGTTGTTCCCCTCTCGGGTGACGGCTTACACCGCCCCCCTACTCCGGCCATCTACGGCGGCGGTGGGTTCGGAGTTTGACAGGGGGCCGGGGGATTTCTCCCCCTAAACCCCCAATCAGTGCTCTACCCCACCGCCTACCTCCGGCCGGGCTATCCTGGGGGATAATTCGGCGGGAACCAGCTATCGCCGGCCTCGATTGGCCTTTCACCCCTAGCCCGGGGTCACGGGAGCGAATTGCACGTCAGCACCCCTATCGGGCCTCCATCCCTCTGTTGAGGGACTTCACCCTGCCCCGGGCTAGATCGACCGGCTTCGGGTCTCACCCGAGCGACTCCGGGCGCTTTCACACCCCGTCCCTCGCCCTTACGGGCTGCGGACCTGTCGGTTTCCCTGCGGCTTCGGGGCTGACCCCCTTAACCTCGCCGCTCGGGTGAACTCCCTGCCCCGTGATCCAAGACGGACGGTGCAACCCCGGTCACCTCCCCTCGTACTCCACGGTCGCCCGTGTTTCCTTCGGGGAGGGTCAACCCTTTCGGGCCGCACCCTCCTATCGCCGCCTGGTTTCAGGCTCTTTTCACCCCCCGCCAGGGGTGCTTTTCAGCTTTCCCTCACGGTACTAGTTCGCTATCGGTCTCGGGACGTATTTAGGGTTGGGAGCCGATGCCTCCCAGCTTCCCGCCGGATATCCGACCGACGGTACTCAGGGACACCCCAGGAGCTCGGGGGCTTACGCCTACGGGGCTTTCACCCTCTACGGCGCCGCGTTCCAGCGGACTTCGGCTTCGCCCCCAGGGCTCCTTCGGGGGCCCTACAACACCACATCCCCCGAACCTTTCGGCCCGGGGTTCAGTTTGCCCTGTGCCGCTTTCGGTCGCCCCTACTCACGGCATCGCTTTTGCTTTCTTTTCCTGCGGGTACTAAGATGTTTCAATTCCCCGCGTTCCCCCTCCCGACTGGGAGTGCGGCAAAGCCGCGGGAGGTCCCATTCGGGCATCCCCGGTTCGACGGCTGCCTGCGCCTCGCCGGGGCTTATCGCAGCTTGCCACGCCCTTCGTCGGCGCCCCGAGCCGAGCCATCCACCAGGCGGCTTAGTTGCCACCGGGCGGGGCGTTTTCTGGACCAGCTCGCCTATGCACGGCCCTCATCGTGACCCCTGTTCGGGGTCTCAGGCCCTTCCACCCCGAGCCGAGCTCGGGATGTGCACCTCTTCGTGGTGGACCGGCCGGGATTCGAACCCGGGGCCTCCGGCTTGCAAAGCCGGCGCTCTCCCAGGCTGAGCTACCGGCCCACGTTGGCAGGCCCGGCACCCCTTAAACCCCCCCGGACGGGTTTCCGGCGATAGGAGGTGATCGAGCCGTAGGTTCCCCTACGGCTACCTTGTTACGACTTCTCCCCCCTCACGGAGCCCAGGCTCGACCCGGCCTCCCCGAAGGGAGACCAGGCCTCACCCGGACCCCGCTCGGGTGGAGTGACGGGCGGTGTGTGCAAGGAGCAGGGACGTATTCGCCGCGCGATGATGACACGCGGGTACTAGGGATTCCAGCTTCACGCGGGCGAGTTGCAGCCCGCGATCCGAACTGAGGGCGGGTTTAGGGGATTCCCTTCCCCTTTCGGGGTCGGTTCCCATTGTCCCGCCCATTGTAGCGCGCGTGTAGCCCGGGGGTTTCGGGGCATACTGACCTACCGTCGCCCGCTCCTTCCTCCGGCTTATCGCCGGCGGTCCCCCCAGAGTGCCTCCTCCCCAGCGGGGAGGACTGGCAACTGGGGGCGCGGGTCTCGCTCGTTACCACACTTAAGTGGACGCCTCACGGTACGAGCTGACGGCGGCCATGCACCTCCTCTCGGCGCGTCCGGCAAGACCTTCAGCCTGGCCTTCATCCTGCCGTCGCCCCCGGTGAGGTTCCCGGCGTTGAATCCAATTAAACCGCACGCTCCACCCCTTGTAGTGCTCCCCCGCCAATTCCTTTAAGTTTCAGCCTTGCGGCCGTACTCCCCAGGCGGCGGGCTTAACGGCTTCCCTCCGGCACCGGGCGAGCTCGAAGCTCGCCCGACACCTAGCCCGCATCCTTTACAGCCAGGACTACCCGGGTATCTAATCCGGTTCGCTCCCCTGGCCTTCGTCCCTCACCGTCGGACCCGTTCCAGCCGGGCGCCTTCGCCACTGGCGGTCCCCCTGGGATTATAGGATTTCACCCCTACCCCAGGGGTACCCCCGGCCTCTCCCGGTCCCAAGGCCCGCAGTATCCCCAGCAAGCCCCACGGTTGAGCCGTGGGATTTCGCCAGGGACTTACGGGCCCGGCTACGGACGCTTTAGGCCCAATAATAGCGGCCACCACTTGGGCCGCCGGTATTACCGCGGCGGCTGCCACCGGCCTTGCCCAGCCCTTATTCCCGGAGCTTTTTACACTCCGGAAAAGCCGTGGCTGTGCCACGGCACTGGGGGTCCCCCCGTCGCGGTTGCCCGCATTGCGGAGGTTTCGCGCCTGCTGCGCCCCGTAGGGCCTGGACCCGTGTCTCAGTGTCCATCTCCGGGCTCCCACTCTCATGGCCCGTACCGATCTTCGGCTTGGTGGGCCGTTACCCCACCAACTACCTAATCGGCCGCCGGCCCATCCTCGGGCGGGCAGAGCCCCTTTCGGCCTGGGGACCTTCCAGTACCCCAGGCCTATGGGGGATTAGCCCCAGTTTCCCGGGGTTATCCCCCTCCCGAGGGTAGGTTACCGACGTGTTACTGAGCCGTCCGCCGGTGCGCGCAGAGCGCGCCCCATGACTCGCATGGCTTAGTCGGACCCCCATAGCAGTGGCCTCCGGCAGGATCAACCGGAATTGAGCAAGGAGTACGGCCGGTGGAACTCCCCTCAAATGGGGGAGTACCGATTCCCGTCCGGGGGTTTGGTCGGGGTGCCGGGCCTGCCTTACCCCCGAGGGGTCCGCCTTTCGGCGTTTCCTCGGGAGCGCACCTGGTGTGACCCGGACTGGAGGGCGGGGTTCATCTTTGGGTGCTTTGCACCCGTTCCCCCCGACGCCGCCGTCTTGGCGTCCGGGTCTTCGTCGCCCCCTGTTCGGGGGCTCCACCCAATAGGGGCGAACCCCCGCAGTGAAAAATTTTTGCAAAACCCCTTACGGGGGAGATTTTTGAAAAAGAACCTGCTAAAATTGAGAACAGGAATGCACAAAAATAGACATAAAAATGTTAAAAATTTTTGCAATCAGAGGCGGAGTATTTCCGGCACAATGCTTATCTTCGAGACGGGAGTGGGTATCGTGTTCGTGACTGCGAGCTCATCAACAGCCCTACTAACCCTCTCAATGGCACCCTCGGCAAAGACTCCATGAGTGACCCCAACGAATATTTTTCCCGCACCCAATTTCCTCAAAATCTCGGACGCCTTAACCATGGTCCCTCCGGTGCTTATGATGTCATCAACTATCAGAACGTTCTTGCCCTTAACGTCTATATCAACCGGTCTCATCTCAACCTCAGTTGGGGATATGCGCCTCTTCTCGAAGTGGCTGTACTCAAGACCAAGCTCCTCCGCAACCGCCCTAGCCCTCTCACGGGCGCCTTTGTCGGGGGCGAGGACTATGCCGTCGCCAAGCTTCTCGCGGAAGTAGTCCGCTATGACCCTCGCCGGAGAAACGTTGACCCCCCTACCCGGGAAGTACTTCAGCGTCTCGGGGTTGTGGAGGTCAAAGATGTAGAGTTCATCGTAGTAGATGCCGAGCGCCTTCATTACCGCCCTCACGCTTACCGGTTCACCCTCCTTCGTGACCCTGTCCTGCCTGCTGTAGGCGAAGTAGGGAACGACGGCACGGAGTTTCTTGAAGCCCTTCTCCCTGAGCGCGTCCCCGATGAGAAGCAACTCAACGATTTTCTCATCCTGAGGTGCGAAGGTAGAGCTGACGGCCGTTGCCTCATCGCCGGAACCAAGAACCCGAACGTACTTCTCCCCGTCTGGGAACTTCCTCAGCTCGACCTCGATGATTTCTCCACCGAGTTCCCTGAGCTCCCCCTCAAGGTGCTTCCCACCGCTCCCGATAACGAACATAAGCGCCACCTCCTTTGACGGCTTCCTGTTGAATTACCGCCTTATAAACCCACCGTCATACCAAGAGAACGGCAATAACCCCCGCGAGGAAGATTCCATCGAAGGTTCCGGCGCCACCTATGCTGACCATCGGCGCTCCGAGGCGCTTGATTTTCTCCCAGTTCATCAGGTCGGCCCCGATGAGAACCCCAAGCGTCCCGCTGACGTAGGCAACCAGCGTCGGGTTCCCGTCCCCGAGGAGCCAGCCAAGGAGAACGGCTATGAGCGGGGGAAAGAGCGTCGGCATTGCGATTCCAAGGCCACGAATCGGTCTCGCGACGGCGTTGCTGAGGAGCGAGGCAATGAAAACCGCGAGAAGGGTGTTCAGGAGGAGGCCGTACTCCCCGAGGTGGACGAGGCGAAAGAGCTCGTAGAGAACTATGCTCAGCGGGACCAGAGCACCACCGACGTTGACGGCTATGACCGTCTTCCGCTCCTCCCAGTCGAAGTAGGGCATCGGGTAGAGAATCCCGAAGAAGCCGACTTCTCTAACCCGTATCACGGGCTCATAAGTTACCTCCTCCGCTATGGGTATGTTTATGAAGCTCCCGACGAGCGCAAAGACGAAGAGGGTGACCGCCACACCGGGCGGAAGGCCGAGCCTGTCGAAGGCCATGAGAACCGCACCGGAGAAGAAAACGAAGACGAGGACGAAGGCAACCGCTATGAGAATCAGAAACGGCCAGTTAAGGGGCGGGAACAGGAAGCGCCGGACCTTATTCATCCTTAACCACCACGTTGGCCCATATCTGGACTCCCTTGGCCATCTCCACCTCCTTGGGGCGGTCGAACTTCTCGGCGTTCCTGAGCACCCACGCGTAGAGTGGCTTCCCGTTGGAGTACTCGCGGAGGAAAGAAACGCTCGCGCGGTGCTTGTCCTCGTGTTCAGCTAACTCCTCCGGCGTGAACGGCCCGAGAACGTCAACGAGCTCCGCCTTCCCGATGGCCTTTCCGTTGCTGATTATCAGAATCTCCCCTCTGATTTTCGTTCTCGTCTTCCTAATCTCCCACACCTTCTTGCCCTCGACGATTAGGCTCGCGTAGGGTTCCCTCACGATGAGGCCCTTTTTCCTCTCCATCGCCATCGCCCTTAGTAGGTTTCGAGCTTAATAAAACCAACGCTGGGAAAACTTTAAGTCCGCTTTATCAAAGGCACTTGAGGAGGTCGAACCGATGAAGGTCATCTGGTACGGTCACGCATGCTTCTGGATTGAGACGAACGGGGTGAAGATACTGATAGACCCCTACCCAGAGGTTGACGACGACCGAATTGGCGAGGTTAACTACATCCTGATAACCCACGAGCACACGGACCACTACGGAAAGGTCGAGCTCCTCTCAAGGCTCCGCGACGCCACGGTAATAGGCCCCAAGCAGGTCTACCTGATGGCGGTGGCAGATGGCGTTACGAAGGTCAGGGAAATTGAGGCGGGACAGACGATAGAGCTCGAAAACGGCGTAAAGGTTACGGCCATCTACGTCGAGCACCCGTCGAGCCAGTACCCGCTCGGCTACCTGATAGAGGGCGACAAGAGGCTCCTCCATCCCGGCGACACCTACGCCGGCCCCGTGTTCCAGAGGCTTCGCGGTAAGGTGGACATCCTGCTCGTCCCGATAAGCGGTCGCTCAACTGCGAACGCGAGGGAAGCAACTCAGATAGTTGAAGACGTGAGACCGAGGGTGGTAATCCCGATGCACTACGGCGTTTACAACGACGCCGACCCGTCAAAGCTGGCCGAGGAGCTCAGGAAGAGACGCATCTGGACGCTCGTCAGAGAGCCCCAGCTCTACGAGGAGATGTCCTTCTGAGGGAAAGGCATGCTCTCCACAGGCTCGCGGAAGCTCGACGAACTGCTCGGGGGAGGCTTCGCCCCCGGCGTGCTCACCCAGATTTATGGCCCCTACGCCACAGGAAAGACGACCTTAGCGGTCCAGACGGGAATTCTGAGCGGTAAGAAGGTCGCCTACGTGGACACGGAGGGAGGCTTTTCTCCCGAACGGCTGAAGCAGATGGCGGAGGCGAGGAACCTCGACCCCGAGGAAGCTTTGTCGCGCTTCATCCTCTTCACTCCCGCCGATTTCAAGGAGCAGAGGAGGATTATAGGCTCGCTCAAGAAGGTCGTTGACGACTCGTTCTCGCTCGTAGTGGTGGATTCCATAACCGCCCACTACAGGGCCGAGGAGAACAGAATGGGCCTCCTAACTGACCTTAGCAGACAGCTCCAAGTTCTCCTCTGGATTGCAAGGAAGCAGAATATTCCGGTTCTCATAATCAACCAGGTGCATTACGACAGCCGGTTAGAGAGAACGAGGCCAGTGGCGGAACAAACCCTCGGCTATCGCTGTAAGGACATTTTGAGGCTCGACAAGCTTCCGAAGCCGGGCTTAAGGCTGGCCATTCTCGAAAGGCACCGCTTCCGTCCAGAGGGGACGATGGTCTACTTCAGGATTACGGAGAAGGGGATAGAGGACGTGGGCGAATGACGTCGTTAAGGTCAAAGGCTAGGAAGCCCTCTTCCCTTAGTTCCTCCTTGCCCTCAAGCTCCCTCGCTATGACCCCGAACTGGTAATCCCCTTTGAGCGGGAGAAGTTTCGCCTTCCTCTCAAGGGACTTCAAAACCTTCCTCGCGTCCCTCAGGCTCAGGTCCTTCCACTTAACCTCGAAGAGTAGGATGTTTTTCCGGTCGTAGGCGACCACGTCTATCTCTTCTCCCTTGTGCCACCACCTGCCAACGCGCTCCGGTTCAAAGCCTAAGTCGAGCCCTCTCACGAAGTCCACTGCTATTCTCTCGTAGGTTTTGCCAACGAAGGCGGGAAACTCAGTTTTAAAGCGCTCAAAGACCTTCTCAGGATTCTCCTCAAGGGAGGTGTAGTTGTGGTAAACGAAGCGGAACCAGAAGTTGAAGAATTCGTCAATTATGCGATAGATTACTTTCCTCGTCTTCAGCGGGTTCTCGGTGACGGGAACTTCCCTCGTCAGGTACTCGAAGTGGTTGGTCAGCTCGCTGAGGTACTTGCCGACGGTGAGGAGCTTTATACCCGTTTTGTCGCTTATCTCCTTGGGCGTAACGTAGCCGAGGCTGACCGCTTCGAGGATTGAGAAGTGAGCGCGGTAGAACCTGCCGAACTCCAGTTTGAGAACGTTCAGGCCCTCCTCCCTCAGCGGGGCGAACTCATCGAAGAACAGCGCCTTCAGAGCCTCAAGAGAGTCTCCTCGATAGTAGCGCGGGACGTAGAGGAGGTACCGGGGCATTCCGCCCAAAGCCGAATAAAGCTCAACGAAATCCCTCGGCGGAACGCTAACTTGCGAGCGCACGAAGTCGAAGGAGGTCCAGAAGTCAAAGGGCCTGAGCTTAACCCACTCGTCCACCCTGCCGAAGAGTGGCTCCTTTCTATCCATGAAGATGCGCTTAATCATGCCAACGTACGAGCCAACTGCGATGAGCATTAAGTTCGAGGTTTCCTTTTTCTCGTCCCAGAGCCTCTGGAGGGAGGAGAAGAAGGAAGGCTTAACCGTCCTGAAGTTCTGGAACTCGTCAAAGACCACAAGGAGCTTCCTCTCCCGCGAGAAGTCGAGCAGGAACCCAACCAGCTCCTCCAGGGAGCCGAACTTTGGCTTCAAATATGAAGGAAGGTAAGCAGAAAGCTTTTCCTCAATCTCGCGCGAGTACTCTTCGAGGAGCAAAGCCTCGTCCTTCTCGCCCACGAAGAAGTAGAGGCCGAGCTTATCACTCAGAAACTCCTTGACCAAGGCGGTCTTCCCAACCCTCCTCCTGCCGTAAATAACGAGAAAGCTTGAGCCCGGAAAGGAGTAAACCTCGTTGAGCTTCTCAAGCTCGTGCCCCCTGTCGTAGAACATATTACTCACCGAGTATATTACTGAGCGAGTAATATTTAAGGGTTACGGGAAAGAGAAAAATCAAAACTTTGGCTCTATCTTTTCAAGCTCCTTCACGAGCTCTATCGTCCGCTTTAGTATTTCCACGACCTTGTAAATGTGCTCAAGCTCTTCTAAGCTGAGCTTTCTCCCCTTCCTGCCCTTGAGGTACTTCTCTATCACGCGGTAGCCGCCGATAGTGTAGTTCCAGACCTCCGGCGGAATGCCACAGAGCTTCGTTGTCCTGTTTATCGCCACGCAGTCCTTTCCATCGTACTTGACTCTCTCGATAGTCAAGTCGTCGCCGACGAGTTTCGGCTCTATTGGGAAGTCAACCTTCATCAGGTGAAGCCTTACCAGCTCCTCGCCGATTTTCCGATACTTCTCGAAGGTCTCTTTGTCGTATAGCGGAATCCTCGGAAAGTCGAACTTGAGGAACTCCGCGTAGCGCTTCCTGTACTTGGGGTCGTGGAGAACTGCGTAGGCGTAGTAGAGAAAGTCCTCTGGAGTTATGTCGCCGTACCGTTTCCTGAGCTCTTCGAGAAACTCTGGCTTGATGTTGGGTCTTCTGGTTTTTCTGTCGTCGGAGTAGAGGTAGAGGGGGAAGACAACAGCCGCACTCCTGTTACTGAGGAAAATTCGCCTATCCGGGATACTATTCACAGCTAGGAAGTGAGTGTACTCATCATCTTTTAAGTAAACTTGTCTCATTGTGAGGAGACCTAAGTTATCTCCAAGAACGAAATGTTTCATAACATCATACCGAGCTCTCCCAATGAATTTTCTTGGCAGATACAACACCCATCTATAATCAAACGGCCGATAGAGATACAATTTTGCCCTCTCACCAAACCATTTCTCAAAGTCTTTATACTTCAAAAAATCTGAGTTAAGAGCCTTCATAGCATCATTCAAAGTCCAGACGCTCTTGTCCTTAACACCGTACTTACGACGTATTTCTTCAGTACTAAGTTCTAAAAAGTCCTTAATGCGTTGTTTTAGTTCTTCTCTTGTGAATGCTATCGTAGCCGCATCGTTCTGCGTCTCAACCCCCGAACTGTAAACTTCAAAAATCTCGTCCAGCTTTGGGAACTTGGAGTATTCCTCCTCAAGGCTCAAGTCTTTTGGCACGAAAAAGTAGTATGGCTCTTTGGGCTTAATCTCCTCCCACTCAACGGTCTTCCAAGTATTGTTTCTCAAAAACTCGTACTTTTCCTCTCTCGTCGTTTTGCCTTCATCGTTCACTATCGAGCGGTAATAGACTTTGCACTCCTCGGCCCTGTGCTTTCCTTCCCTGAGCTTAACGAAGAGAGCTATCGCAACGCCCTGCTGAATGTCGAAGACGTTCTCATCATCTTCACCTCTTCTCGCGTTTCCGTGCAGGTTGAGGATGTAAATTTCGTCGAAGCTCTCCATCAGGCTCTGCCTCATTCTCCTGTGGACAAGACCGTCAAGGTAAGAGTTGTTCGTGATGAAACCGACTATTCCTTTGCCGTTCTGGTCTATCTTCCACTGGGCGAAGCGTATGAACTTGACGTAGTCGTCCTGCAAAGCACCTTTCTTCTTCTCCTTCTCAACGCCAAGGCCGTGAAGGTAATCCTCCATGAGCTCAGCAATCCAGCCCTCGCTCGGCTTGACATCATACGGCGGGTTTCCAATGACGACGAAAATCTTTGCATCTCTCTTGACCTTATCTGCCTCCTCGCTCTCCCTGTCCAGAGCCATCTCAAAGAGTCCGGCCTGCCCGCGCTCGCGCATTATGTCAAGGGCGTTGGTGAGGTAAATCTTAAACCGCTCATTATCCTTCAGCTTTATACCCCACTGGTTAAGTACCATGGAGAGCTTGAGGTGTGCCACGAGGTAGGGGGAGATGAGTATCTCAAAGCCGTAAATGTTGTTCAAAAGCCTCTCTTTGAGGTAGAGCTGGAAGAGTTCTCCCCTGACGTTCTTGTGTATCCTGTTGAGGACTCCAGCGAGGAAAGTTCCCGTTCCGGTAGCGGGGTCGAGAATTGTAACGCCCTCCTGGTGAAGCCTCTTTCCAAACTTCTCCGTGAGTATCTCGTCCACTGAGTTAACTATGAACTCAACTACCGGAATGGGAGTGTAATAAACGCCCTTTGATTTCCTCAGATGGGGATTGTACTCCGCCAGAAAAGTCTCGTAGAAGTGCAGAAACGGGTCAAACTCGCCGTTTCCGAAGTGGAAGCGCCTCTTGAGCTCCTCAACGTCAACGTTGTTGAGTATGGCTATGAGCTCATCGAGAATCCACTCAAGGTAATCGGGAAGTTCCGAGGCGACGTACTTGAATATCTCGTGGACGACACGAAGGGACTTCGGAACACCTCTAAATGCAACGTTTTCCCTCGTGAGCTCCCCATCTATTGTAAACCTCGCCATGAAGAGGCCATAAACAACAGTTTGAGCATAGGCATCAGCGAACTCACTCTTCGTCATCCCACTCATGAGGTGCTCTCTAAATGCCTTGTAGAGGTGCTGAAGCCCTTCGTCGTTTCCAAGGTTCTCAAGAACAATGTCTTTGAGAATCCTCGCCCTCTTTGCGAGTATTCTGGCAAGATTCTCGGGGTCTTTAATCTTTGGAACGGTGAAGCTCAAAAACCTCTCAATCAGCCTCTGAAACCGCTCAACGTTCGATTCAATCAAATTAAAGTTCTCATCAAGCAGAGAAACCTCATCAACTTTTTCTCCCCTCTGGTACAGGATGAAATCCAGATAGTTCGTCAAGATGAAATTATCAAGTCTCTCAACGTAGCGCTTGATTTGACCTTTGTCTCTCTTGGGCAGATTGTGGAGGTTCACATCGGGGGCCTTCGTTTCAATGTAGCCCAGTATTCCCCCATCTGTGGATATCTTGAAATCGGGGGCCCCAAAGGTTTCCCTTCCCGGTTCGTGTATTATCCTGACATCATATTCCTTCGGAAAAAGACCGCGCAGAAACTCGTGGAAGGCTGGTCTGTACGAGTACTCAGTCGTTTTCCCGGACTCATGAACTCGTTTAAGAGCCCGTGAATAGCCCTTTAAAACACCGGGCTTCATTCTATCACCCTTTACCCAAACGGTGGGACCATATAAAACGCTTTCCAAAAGGTTTTTAGCTATGAAAACCTACTAAGTTTGGTGAGACTATGAGCCTGACAAAGGTAACTAGGAACTACCAAATTACTATACCAAGCGAGATTAGGAAAAAGCTTGGGATTAAAGTGGGGGACATACTGCTCGTTGAGGTTGAGGACGGGAAGGTTGTTCTCAAAAAGAGCGAGCTTGAGCTTCCACTGCTTCCGGGTGGAAAGAAGCTGACTGTTGAGGAAATCGAAGAAACAATCATCGAGGGCATCGGTGACGAAGAATGACGGTCATAGACACCAACGTTTTTCTTTATGCGGTTCTGAAGGACTCTGAACTTAACGAGGAGGCGAGGAACCTGCTGGCGTCACTGGAGCGATGGGTCGTTCCGAGCATGGTTCTCTACGAGCTCTACTGGTTTTTAAAGAAGAGGGAGTACTCGGTGGAAGACATCAACGGGGTAATCTCCGCGGTTCTCTCAAGTCCCAGAACGAAGGTCGTCGGCGACAACGGGAAATACACGAAGGAAGCCCTGAAGCTGACCAAGAACCCCAAGCGGTTCAACGACATGGTAATCCTCGCAACCGCGAAGGACTTTGGAAGGCTCGCAACCTACGATAAAAAGCTGAGAAAAGAGGCGGAAAAACTCGGAATCAAAGTGCTACCCTAAATCCTCTCGTAGACCTCCTGCGTAATCCTCAGCACGGCCTTGTAGAGCTTCTCGCTTATTACCCCCTCTTCGTAGTGCTCTGCCAGCTTCTCCTTGTCGATTATCTCCTTCGTTCCGTCCGGCCATTTAACGATGTCAACCTCAAGGTCAACGTAGCGCGCTCCATCGGGGTAAATCTCGACCGGCGTGTTGATGTTGTAGTACTCGCCCTTCAGGTTGCCGTTCTTGTCGTAATACCTGTGCACGAACCACCACTTGCCGGCCTCGATTTCAGTTATGGCGTAGTCGCCGAACTCTATCGGGAGGTCGAGGCCGTCGTAGAACTTGCCGGGCTTGAGGTGCCTCTTTATCGTGACCTTGAGCGGGTTGTGGCTGACCTCCAGAACTTCACCCGGCCCAATCCTTATCCTCTGGCCGTCGGGCTTGACGTGGTCGAGGCTGAAGAGCCAGCCCCTCCTCGGCCCCTTGTTTTCTATTAAAGCCTCCCAGAAGCCCTGGTTCACCTTCATTCTCTGGCCGGGAACCTTGGCGAGGATTCCCTCCGCTATCTCAACCGCGAAGCCGAGCTCGGGGTCTTTAGCCTTGAGCTGGTGGTGGCCCTCAACGGTCGGGACGACCTTGTTCCTTATCTCGTCGAGCTTCTTCTTGGCACCACCACCGAACTCGACCTCGTAGATGTTCCTGCCCTCGATGATGAGCGACGGGGCGAAGTAGGTGTCGGCCTTGGCCAGTCTGTCGGCGAGCTTTGACAAGCGAACTATCTCGTCCCTCAGGGTGTTCCAGTCCTTGTAGGCCGCGGCGGTTCTCCAGAGGATTCCCCACTCGCCGAGGTCTATGCTCAGGCCGAGGATTCTGAGCCTCTCGCGCTCCTGGTTGTCCCTTATCTTCCTCGAAATCTTCACGTGCCTCTGCGCGCCTATCGGCTTGGGAATCAAAACCGCGTAGTCGCCGGGAATCGTGAGGGTAGTGCTGAGGTGTGGCAGGAGGTTGTGCTTCTTCACCTGAACGAGAACCTCGTCCCCTTCGTTCGCCCTCGGGAGCTCGTTCTTGGGGAGGGTTCCTATCGCGCTCCCGAGGTCAACATAAACGTACCTATCATCAACCTTAACAACGAGACCCTTGTAGATGCCGTAAAGCTGGTAGGAGAGCCTCCTGAAGAAGACGTCGATGAGCTCGTCTTCGAGAACGGCTTTGGCCTCTTCAACTGCGTTTCCAACGAGAACGACGCCGTGCCTGTCCTTCTTGTCGTAGATGTCAACGTCGAACTCGTCGTAGGTCTTCTCAAGGCCGAAGCGCTCGACTATCTTGTTGCTCGGCTGGCTTATGCCGAAGCCCCTGTCGAGGAAGAGCTTCGTTAGGGCCGTTGAGTAGATGCCCCGAATCCTAACCGTAAGCCCTGTGTCTGTAGACACCTTCACCACCCCTCATCTTCTTCTCCACCACTCCAATGAGCGCCAGTCCTTCAAGGATTTCCTCAGCGTCTCTCACTCCGCTGAGCTTCTCCACGTTTCTCGCCTCAACCCAGAGCAGGCCCTTGGAGTGCCATTCGAGCAGGGCCCTCTCGACGCGGTGAACATCGGAAGGATGAGCGTAGAGCCTGTAAACGAAGCGAACGAGTGAGTCGAGCCTCTCCTCAAGATACCTCGTTCTGTGGATTTCCTCCAGTATGCCAACGGGAACCTTTTTGTGGTTTTCGCCCAGGAAGGCCAACCCCTCAACTTCGGCCGAGAGCTCGCCTATCGCCTTCCTCACCGCGTAGTCGTAGAGCCTGTGAAACTGGACCAGTCTGTCGAAGGAAGCTTTCAGTCTCGCCCGCGAGTTAAAGTCGTCACCGCGGAGGAGCGAGAGGACCTCCTCAATGCGGAACTTCATCTGGTGCTCGTTCTTGTAAAGCTCCTTCGAGAGCTCCTCAAGCCTTCCGCCGAACTTCGCCAGCTCGCGGTAGAGCGACGAGGCCTTCTCAAGCTTCTCGGCCGAGAGCTCGTGCAGTGACCTGAGAACCGCCTCAAGCTCCTCAACGCTCTTCTCACCGTAGAGCTCGGAGAACTTTGATTCAAAACGGGAGTGAAGCTTCTCAAGCTCCCCGAGAAGTGACCTGAGCTCGTCAACGTCCATACCCGAAACCCCCTAAGGTAGGACTTGACCGTAGGCCTACTTTTACTTTTCGATTGGCGGAGTTAAACGAAACCGCTTACCCGAAAGCCTTTTTTAAAAGCTCGTGTATCGGGTTAAGGTGTTGCCATGACCCTCTACGACCGCTTCGGAAGACCAGTGACGAACCTCAGGATTTCGCTCACGCAGGAGTGCAACTTCCGCTGTTTCTTCTGCCACCGCGAGGGCCAGAGGTTTTTAGCCAAAAACGAGATGACGCCCGAGGAAATAGAAAGGCTCGTCAGAATAGCCTCGCGTCTCGGAATAAGGAAGGTCAAGCTCACCGGTGGCGAGCCGACCGTTCGGGAGGACATAATTGAAATAGTTCGGAGGATAAAGCCCTACGTTAAAGACCTGAGCATGACGACCAACGGGAGCAGGCTTAAGGAGCTCGCCGAACCGCTCGCGAGGGCCGGTCTGGACAGGGTGAACGTCTCGCTCCACAGCCTAAAACCGGAAGTCTACAAAAAAATCACGGGCGTTGATATGCTCGAAACCGTTCTTGAAGGCATCGAGGAGGCGGTGAAGTATCTCTCTCCGGTCAAGCTCAACATGACGGTAATGAAGGGCCTCAACGATGGTGAAATCTGGGACATGATAGACTTCTCGGCGAAGACAGGCGCGATACTCCAGCTCATAGAGCTCGAAGCGCCGAGGGAGATGACGGAGACGGCGTTCTTTCGGAAGTACTTCTACCCGCTCAGGCCGGTGGAGAGGGAGCTCGAAAAGAGGGCAGTAGAAATCCGCGAGAGGAGGATGCACCGGAGGAGGAAGTACTTCATTCCGACCGACTACGGAATAGCCGAGGTTGAGGTCGTTAGGGCGATGCACAACACGGTCTTCTGCGCCAACTGCACAAGGCTGAGGGTCACCTCCAACGGGAAGTTCAAGACCTGCCTGCTGAGGAACGACGATTTGATAGACTTCCTGAGCGTGATGAGGAACGGCGCGAGCGACGCGGAACTCGTCGATATTTTCAGGAAGGCCGTGTTAAAACGCGAGCCCTACTGGCGGTAGAAAGGTTTTTGTGGAGTAGCGCGCAGTTTTGAACGGTGGGACCGTGGGATTAGGTAACCTCGCACCGTACTTCTCGGGGATAGCGCTAATTATTATAGGTCTCTACGGGATAACCAAATCGTACTGGGAGTGGAAGGACCACGATGAACCCGTGAAGAGGCTCGCCTTCACCCTTATGGTGTCCTTTGCCCTGTTCGGAATCATAGGGGGCATAGCGGTATTCTTAACTATACTGGTTACCCCTCAATTCTGGGCCCTTCAAGCCATAGTTGTCACGACTGGATACTTAATACTCGCCCACGAGTCCCTGAGCATGCTTGAAAAGCTGAGAAAACCGGAGAAGAAACACGAGAGAAAAAAGGTCAAATGCGCACTTCCCGTCGCCGGAATCGTTAAATCACGGGAGGAAGCGGTAATCCTACTGAAAGCGGTGAGCAACTACGCGGACCTTCCCCTGCTCGTAATAGGACGAGAACACCCAGAAGAGTGGACTAACAAAACTGGCATAGAACCCGACGATTACATCTGGCTCACGAGGGTTGAGCACAAAAAGGCGGTAAGCCCGAGCAGCCTGCACGTTCTCAGCGGAAAGGTAATAGGATTCATAAGGGACAACCCCGGCGGAGTAATTTACATCGAGGGAATCGAGTACATGTTATTCTACTCTGACTTCAAGGCCGTTGCGAAGTTTCTGTTCTCAATCAGAGACGCGGCGATGATAGAGAGCGCCCACGTACTCATACTAGCCAACGAAGACACCCTCAGCCCAGAGCAGATGGCAATACTGAAAAAGGAGTTCGAGGAGATAGACGTCGAGAAAATCCTTGAAAAGCTCATGGGACCCGCGTTGTTCGGGGCTATTCCGAGCAGGAAGCGGAGGGATTTCAATGCCAGCGCTGAGGGTTCCGAAGAGGGAAGCGGAGCCGGTGAAGAGAAGGCTGAAGAAGCTCGGCCTCTACGACGGGAAGAGACGGCCGAAGAGGGAAGATGACTTCGTTCTCTTACCCGTCATCGAGGACGGGAGAATTTACACCCTCGGCTACGAGGTTCTGCCCGCTGAGCTTCCGTTCCGGCCCGAGAGGCAGATATATAAAAACCTTGAGAGCGTTTTAGCGGAGAGGCTGAGCGAGGAGGAGCTGAAGTACCTCAGGCGCTACGACGTTATAGGCGACATAGCCGTTATTCAGATTCCACCCGAGCTGGAGCACCGCGTTGAGGACATCGTTTGGGGACTGCGGAAGGTCCACCCGTTCCTCAGGGTGGTGGCGAGGAAGGGCTTCCACGAGGGGACATTCAGGATCAGGGACTACTCGATAATCTGGGGCGAGAAGAGGCTCGAAACCGTTCACAGGGAGAACGGCGTCGAGATTAAGGTTGATTTAAGCAGGGTCTTCTTCAACCCGAGGATGAAGGGCGAGCGCTACCGTTTGGCCCAGCTGGTAAAAGACGGCGAGAAGATTTTGATTCCCTTCGCCGGCGTTCTGCCGTATGCTCTCGTGATAGCGAGGTACAGAAAGGTTAAGATAACGGCCGTCGAGCTGAACAGAGAAGCCTACGAACTCGGGCTGGAGAACGTAAAGCGCAACAGGAAGAGGCTGAAGGGCGAGATAGAGTTCATTCACGGCGATGCCTTCAAGGTTCTGCCCGAGCTTCCGAGCTACGACCGAGTTATAAGCCCGACGCCGAGGGGCGTTGACGCGTTGGCTTTAACGCTCTCGAAGGCCGAGCGCTGGCTTCACTACTACGACTTCGTTCACGAAAACGAGATTGAAGCCTTCAGGCGGAGAATACTTGAGGAATGCCAAAAACTCGGAAGGGAGTGCTCCGTGAGGGTGAAGAAGGTGAGCGACTTCAAGCCCCACGTGTTTAAGGTGTGTGCAGATATCAAAGTGGAAGAAAAGAGGGTTTAGCACCTTCACTTCTTCAGGAAATCAAACAGCGTCGCCTGCTTGCCCTTCTTCTTTTCGGGCTTCTTCTCCTTCTTCCCCACGGGCTCTATCTCCCTCTCGGCCTCCTCAAGCTCCTCCTCTGTGAGCTCCTCTTCCTCCTCGGGCTTTTCTTCAGGCTCTTCAGTTTCTTCAAATTCTTCGGTTTCCTCAGCCTCTTCCTTCTCCTTCGCCTTCCTGAGGCCCTCGCGGACGCTCGTCTCCAGCCTGCCCCGCTCCTTGAGCTTCTTCTCGATGTTCATAGCCTTGCCCCATATCGTCTTGGCCTTCTCCGAATCCCCGGCGAGGAATTCAACCTCCTTCTCGCTCAGGTCGAGGAAGACCGTGAAGTGTGCCGCTAAATCGGGATTGTTCTCGAAGATGACGCGGAGGTAGTGGAGGGTCTCCAGGGCCTCGACCTTGGCCATGTGCATCTCCTTCATGACCTTCTTGACTATCGAGTCCCTTAGCGTTCTCTCGGTCTTGCTCTCGGTGAGGAGCTTGATGGTCTTCGGCGGGTAAATCCTCACGAAGCCCTTCTTCTTGACACCCGCAACCGCCACTCCCGCGGTCATCATGTCGGTGGCGTACTTCCAGAGCGAGTAGTTGCCGGTTCTCTGGGCCCTGGCGAGGTATATGTCGGCCCTGCTGAGGGCCTCGTACGCCCGCGCTATGTCCTCGGGCTTGTAATAGACGTAGGGTACGTTCTCGTCAATCCAGAGGAGGAGTTCGTTCGGGAACATGTCCACGCCGAGAGTCGCCAGCTTGGCCTTCTTGGCGTTGTCGGTCGCGAAGACCTGAGCTAAAGCCTGAAAGACGCTCTTCTCAACGTCGCGGTAAGCGAGAACCTCCTTCGCGTCCTCGACGCCACCCGTAACCACCGTCTGGAGGTCGTTTATCGCCGCGCGGAGGTCGCCGTTCGCGCGCTTGGCTATCTCGTAGAGTATCTCCTTCGGAACGGTCTTTCCTTCACGCTTGAGAATCCTCACGAGGGCCTTTATGATGTCCCTCTGCGTTAACCGCTTGTACTGAACGATTAAAGCCCTGTTGCGGATCTCCCTGGGAACCTCCCAGTAGTGGTTGGCGCTCATGATTATCGGGTTCCTGGCCCTATCGATGAGCTTCGCTATCTCGCGGGCACCGCTCGGCTCTATGTTGTCCGCCTCGTCGAGGAAGATTAGCTTCCGCCTCTTTCCCAAAATGTCCATCGTATAAGCGGCCTGAACGTAGCGCTCTATCTTCTCGTAGGTTCTCTCGTCGCTCGCGTTAAGCTCGATGACCTCGAAGCCGTACTCGTTCGCCAAAGCGTAGACGGTCGTCGTCTTGCCGACGCCCGGAGGCCCGGCGAGGATTAATGCCTTCTTCTTCGGAGGGTTGCCGTGGAGCCAGGCCTCTATCCAGGCCCTAACCTGCTCTATGGCCTTCTCTTGGTTCACTATCTCACTCAGCTTCCTCGGCCGGTATTTCTCAACCCATGGCTTCATGGCCATCACTTGCCCATAATCGTGAACTGGGCGAGCAACGCCTCGAGCTGTATCATCTCGTTGGCCCCTTCAACGAGGCGGAAGTTGTACTCGCCTATCTTGTCCGCCAGAGCGACCTTCTTGTCTTCGGGAATCGGCAGGTTAAACACTTCTTTGTGCATCTGAATCAGCACGTCCTCACCGCTGAGGCCCTGCTTGAGGAGGACCTCCCGAAGCTTCTCCCTCGCCTTCAGGAAGTTGCCCTCCAGAGCCAGAGTCATCATCTCGCGAACGTCCTCGGGACGGGCCCTGCTGGCAACGAGGAAGACGTTCTCGTCGGTTATCTTCTTGTCGAGAGCCGCTGCCGCCTGAAGGACGTTGATTGCCCTCCTCAAATCGCCTTCCGCAACGTAAAGAATCGCCTGTAAGCCTTCTTCGGTGAGCTCAAGCCTCTCCTGCTCGGCGATGTATTTTATGCGCTTCGCTATGTCCTCGTCGTTGAGGGGCCTGAAGCGGAAGATTGCACACCTCGACTGTATCGGCTCGATTATCTTTGAGGAGTAGTTACAGCTGAGGATAAAGCGAACGTTGTTGGAGAACATCTCCATCGTTCTCCTCAATGCCTGCTGGGCGTCCTGCGTTAGAGCGTCTGCCTCGTCGAGGAAGATTATCTTGAAGCTCGCCCCGCCTATCGGCTTCGTCCTCGCGAACTCCTTGACCTTCTCCCTAATCACGTTTATGCCCCTCTCATCGCTCGCGTTCAGTTCTAAGAAGTTGTGACGCCAGTTTTCGCCGAATAACTCCCTCGCAAGGGCCAGTGCGGCCGTTGTGTTGTGGAGAACCGTCGGAAGGTTGCCGCCTATGAAGTTGTGGTAATCGGGCACATGGAGGTCATAGATTACGAAGTCGCCCTTAAGCTTCTCGACCTGAACTATCTCATCCCAGAGGAGCTCGTTCTGGGCGAGGAATATCAGGTAAGCGACACCTCTCTTGAGCTTTTCGTCGTTGAGTATCTCCCTTAAAAGCTTCAGCTCGGCCTTTCTAATCTCCTCAAGGGCCTCTATCTTCTCGGTGTTGCTCTCAAGGACAATCCTCACACTTGAGTTCCAGGTTCCGACGAGCCTTCCAATCTCGGCATAGCTTGAGTACTTCCTCGCAAAGGTGCGCATGGCTTCTATCGTTTCTTCCAGCTGAATTCCAAGGGCACCAGCAATCTTAAGGTAGTTCCTCAGGCTCGGCTTCCGCTTGCCCTTAATGTATTCAAGAAGTCTGTCAGGCCTTATACCTGTCTTCTCAGCTATCTCCTTTCTTCTCCTCGCGACCTCGTTCCAGTCTACGAGGATGCTCCTCGACAGGGCCTTCTCAAGCTTTTCGAGCTCGTCAAGGCGATAGTAGATTTCCTTCATCAGCTCCCAGGCTATCCTCTTGGCCTTCTCCGGACTCCACCGGGCCTTGTCATCGTAGAAGTTCAGCTTGAGCCTGTTCCTGACGTAGGAAATCAGCTCCCTGTCAGCGTAGAGCGAGCCGATGTTGGGATTCGGCTTCTTCACCAACGCCTCAGCCTTCCTCCTCTTCTCCTCGACCGAGAAGCCGACCTCCCCGAGGAAGCGCGATATGTTCTCGGAGCCCGAGATGACGACGTAGTAGTAGGTGCGTCCTTTGACGGCCTTGCTCCTCACTTTGGCGACCACTCCAAGCCCCGCCAACGCGTAAGAGACCTGCTCTGCCATCTCTCTGCTCGCGGTTGAGAGAACTATCCCGTTCTTCTCAACGCCCGCGTCGCAGTCGAAGTAGGCCCTGAGGAAGGAGCGCAGGCCCTTCCAGCCCTGCCCGGGTATGTAAACCCTATCCGCCTTCCTGCCGGCGAGGCCGAGGCTCTCAACGAGCTCCTTTGCCATCTTTGAGTTCACGTAAACGTCAGGGGCACGGTCCTTGTGGATTCTCTCCTTAATTCTCGCGTCCGGGAAGAGCCTTTCGGTGAGCTCCATGAAACGTTTCCTGAGCTTCTCGTCCGTGTTAGTGAAGGTTATGGCGTTTGTTTGGGCGTCAGCATGGCCATCACCGATGAAGTAGCCGAGCCACTCGGCCAGGGGGTCCTCATCAAGAATCGCCGGGAGGAAGCGCGGAACTGCCAACCTGTCCCCGGGCCTGAGCTCCTCGGCCTTGACCCACTCTATTCTCCCGTCCTTCCTGTTCACGAGGAGCGGGTGGTACGGGGTTACCTTGAGCTCCCTGCCGAGTCTTGTTTTTATCCTGACAAGCTCATCGGTTCTGTCCTTGTAAACGTACTCGACTGGCAACTCCCTGAGTTTTCCGTCCTCGTCAACGCCGAGAACCGTTAGGCCCTTGACGGGGGTTGGACCAAATCTACCGTTGCTCAGCTTCTCGACGAGTTCACCTATAGTGGTCAGCTCACCGTTGATTACGACCTTGGCGTCTCCCGTAAGGCACTTTCCAACACCTGGAGGCCCGGCAAAGAGCAGGTGGGGCATCGAACCGGTTTTAGCATAGTGTTTGAGCCTCTTGACTATGTGCTCCTGACCAACGATGTCATCGAGCCTCTGAGGGCGGTACTTTTCAACCCAGGGCTTCTCGAGAACCTTAACCTCTCTAATCTCCTCGGTCATGTATTCCACCTAAACCTTTATGAGAGCCAAGAGTTTAAGGGCTTTGCCATGGACCCGCTTGAGCACGCCTCGATTCCGAGCCTCGTCTACCTCGCACTCTCCGGCGAGCCGACGCTAGCGGGACTCACCGCCCTCGCCCTCGGGGCTGTCTTTCCGGACCTCGATGCTTTGGCTGAGGAGCATCGCTCGTACCTTCACTCCCTCCTGCCCTTTCTCCCTGTCCTTCTCCTCGGTCTGCACCTCGGCAGTCCCTTCCTGCTCTTTGCCCTCGGCTGGGGAAGCCATCTGTTCCTCGACTTCTTCACAGGCGTCGTGCCCCCCGCTTACCCGCTGTCGAGAAGGGGCTGGGGGTTGTCAATCACCGTCACCGGGCCGGGAAATTTTAGAATCAGAGCCGAGATAATCGAAAGGTATCCGGACGAGAGGCACGATTACAGGCTTGAAATCGGCGGGAGCTTCGCGCTCGCCCTTTTGGCGATCCTCACGGCAATAATTAGACTGCACTAACCGGTTCAGTGCAAAACTTTTATACCGCGGTGCCCATATGTAAACGGTGGTTCTCATGGGGAAGCTTGACTGGATTAGGGAGGAACTTCAGGAGCTCAAGGATAAGGGCCTCTACGTGACCATAAGGAAGCTCGAGAGCGCCCAGGGCCCGTGGGTCGTCGTTGACGGCAAGAGGGTTCTCAACATGTGCTCCAACAACTACCTCGGCCTCGCCGCGCACCCGGAGATCAGGTACGCGGCCATAAGGGCCATCCTTGACTACGGCGTTGGTGCCGGCGCCGTGAGGACGATAGCGGGAACGATGGAGCTCCACGTAGAGCTCGAGGAGAAGCTGGCGAAGTTCAAGAAGCGTGAAGCGGCCATACTCTTCCAGAGCGGCTACAACGCGAACCTGGGAGCCCTAAGCGCCCTCCTTACCAAGAAGGACAACGGGGTTTTCATCAGTGAGGAGCTCAACCACGCGAGCATCATAGACGGAATGCGCCTCAGCGGTGCGCCGAAGGTAATCTACAAGCACCTCGACATGGAGGACCTCGAGAGGAAGCTCAAGGAGAACAAGGACAAGAAGAAGAAAATCATCGTCAGCGACGGTGTCTTCTCGATGGACGGTGACCTCGCCCCGCTCCCGGAGATGGCCGAGCTGGCGGAGCAGTACGACGCGATACTCTACATAGACGACGCCCACGGTGAGGGTGTTCTCGGAGACAGCGGAAGGGGTATCGTCGACCACTTCAAGCTCCACGACAAGGTTGACTTCGAGATGGGAACGCTCAGCAAGGCCTTCGGAGTAATCGGCGGCTACGTCGCCGGTCCAGAGGAGGCCATCGAGTACCTCCGCCAGCGCGGAAGGCCGTTCCTCTTCTCGAGCGCGCCGAACCCACCTGACGTCGCCGCTGCCATAGCAGCCGTTGAGATTCTCCAGAGGAGCGACGAGCTCGTCAGGAAGCTCTGGGACAACACCCACTTCCTCCAGAACGGGTTGAGAGACCTTGGCTACGACCTCGGAAACACCAAGCACCCGATTACGCCGGTCATGCTCTACGACGAGAAGCTCGCCCAGGAGTTCAGCAGGAGGCTCTACGACGAGTACAACATCTTCGCTCAGGCCATCGTCTATCCAACCGTCCCGCTCGGAACTGCCAGGATAAGGCTCGAACCCTCAGCGGCCCACAGCAAGGAGGACCTCCAGTACGTTCTGGACGCCTTCGAGGACCTCGGAAAGAAGACCGGGTTCTTGAAGTGAGGTTTCTCCTTTTCTTTCATTATGCCCTGTGGACAGTTGTTGTCAAGAAATCCCTCTGCATTCCCCAGGAATCCACAAAATCCATTTTTTGGCAAATCAGAAGGACGTTATTTGATGGCCTTTAGTGGTAAAACTTATAATTGACCTCGTTAAGAAAAACGTGGTGGTGATGGTGAGGGCAAAATGGGTGTTTTTTGTGGAGGGGTTTTTGTCTGTGCTTCACCCCTGGTTGGCGGTTGTCGTTTTGGTGCTCAACTGGATAATCAAGCCCCAAATGAAGTACTACTCGGAGAAACCGGCGAGCGTTCAGTTCCTGGCGGGAATGCCGGTTGGATTCGTACTCGGTTATGGAGCGTTCAGAGGGGAATACCTCCAGTGGTGGCTGGATTACAGGGGAGACTTACTCAGAATAGTGGCCGGGAGCAAACCCGCATGGGTTCTCGCAGTACTGGCAGGACTCGCACTATGGGGAATCATTAGAAGGCCTAAAGAGAAGAACGAGAAAAGTGGTTAAATAAACGTGCCACACCACGCAAATCGCGGGCTTCAGCAGCATCTTCCCGACATCTCAGCCCATTTGCATGACCATGCAACTCCTTTACTCAGGCTTCTTTTGAACTGTTCTAAGAAGAAAACCCATGTTGGAATAAATTTATACTTTGAAAAGAAAGAAAGAAACTTTATGAACAGTAAAAGGAAAAGCTTATAAGGATAAGTTGTATAGTTGACATTGCAGACAACTCTATGGGAGTGACCTTATGCGGTGGAAGTCCGTGTTCGCAGTCCTGTTGGGACTGCTGATGATTGGAGTGACGGCCGGAAGCGCGGCGGCAATGCCCATCCACAACCAGCCAAGACCAAAACATCATATAGGTCTGGGGAGCGTGGTGATGTCTTGGTTAGGAAGTTATGATAATGCAATAATTTCCAAAAACAGAGAATACGACGGTGGACTAGGCTATGTGTGGCACTACAAAGTAAGGCACAACGGCAGAGGATGGTTGCATATCTCAGTATTTAAGTATGTACCTCTTTTCGGATACACAACCTATACAATACTACCTGACATGACCCTGTACAAGAACACGTTCTACGGAAATCACTTTAAACTGAAATCCATCGAAACTCACAGGATACCCGGCACTAGTATAAGGTTCAAAACAATAGAGACCAGCTACTCAGCATGGTTCAGCTTTGGAGGATGGTGGGGAATAGACTTAAAGTTTGACGCAGGATACGGAAGACATGGTATAGTAACCTTCGGAATGAGCAACTTGGATAACTTCATTGCAACCTTCCTCGGCAAACTTGGGGCTGGAAAGTGGGCCGACAAACTCATCAACTTTGTTTCTAAAGGAAGTCTGTCATCACTGGCGGACGCATTGTCTGTGATTACGGTCTTTGCTTCGGGGATAAACGTGGATGCAGTATACTTTACGGAGGTGTGATGGTTGTACTTCCTTCTTTATTTTCTCTTTGGTTTTCTGCTGTCGTTTAGTCCTTATACGGGTATCCTCATGATATTGGTCGGCCTTCTTTTTGTCAGTATTAAAACAAAGAAGGAACTTGGAGGATTCGTGATAGGGTTTGTGGCGGGAACAGGAGCAGGAATAACTATATGGGGGAATTCCTGGATTCTTGAACAGTTAAAATGGGGCTACAAAGAGAAGGGTATCTTAGGCATCATAGGAGGCAACGCGGTTATCATATTATTAGCTCTACTACTGTGGTTCGTTCTTTTAGCGAGAGGACATAAAAAACGCAAGGAGGAGCCTGAAAATGAACATTAGTATTAGCAGGAGATTTTTAAATTTATTTTTCATTTTTCATTGTTTGTTATGGCGCGGTATTATACTCTCCGCAAATCCTTGGTTTTTATATGGTGCTACAAATTATGGATGCTCCTATGTGGAAAATATGGGTAGCCGTGATAGGAACAGGATTGAGGTTTCTCCTGCAGGTTTCAATATTAGGGTTGTTTATCTGGGTAGTACTCAAATATAAAATCAAATTTGAGGAAGTAAAATTAGCGTTTGTTCCATTATTAATAGGGGGTATCTCAAGTGCTCTTCTCAGAGGGATAAACTATTTCTTATGGAACAGTCCCTATTTTACCTCGTTACGGCTCAATTTAGAGTTCGTTATCATGACGGTGGGATGGTTCTTTTCTATTTATCTTCTGGGAAGGGGCATAAACCCAAATGCCTCCAAGGTAACAAAGTACTTAGTAGTATTTGGAGGAGGAACCATTGCATACCTCATTTTTCCACCAATATGAAACCCAAAGGAAGGGTGAACATCAGAAAGGAGTTGAGTCCCATCATAGAACTGTACTAAATAGATTGACAAGAATGAGGAGGACTAACACCTTAATTCTCTCCCTTTTTATTCTCTTCATCCTCTGCACAGGCCTCTACGTCCACTGGACACGCCAGAACTCCGAATTTGAATCCCTAATCGGCCAGTACCCCCACACCCTTGGTGGGATTTTCACTGGAACCGGGACGTACTACGAGTACTACCAAGTAAACGCCAGCGGGGAAGAGCGCTACTACCGCGTTGCCAGAGAAGCTGAGAGCGGCAAGGTCTTGGAAATTCAGGAAATATCGTACAGCGACTACCTCACCTACACCGGCAGGGCGCTGGAAATGGCGCGCTCCTACGTTGAAGGCACCGGAAAACTTCCTCAAGATGCCGCCCTTATCACTTACAACGTGACCAACCTCACGGTCAGGCTCTACTACTCAATTGGAAGCGGAGAAAGGGCCTCAAATTCGTCCACCCTCACCTCAACGCTCGCCTCCCCGGGGAGGGAGTTCATTATCGCCACTGTTAATCTTGCCTCCGGAAACGTCACCCTCAGGGGGGTTTCGTTCGACGAACTCCCCAAGTGGGTTCGGGAGGTCGTGAAAGTGCTGAGCAGAAAATAAGGTCCTCAAAACTTCGTCCACTCAACCCTGTAGTAGGTAACGTCGGCGTCCTCGTCAACTATCGCCATCACCATGTTCTTCCTGACGCCGTGGGCCACTCTAACGCGCGCTGTTATGTCGTTCGGGCTCAGGCGGGAGTTCTCCGGCAGGACCCACACGAGCCACTGGGAGTGCTCGTCCATGCCCCTGCGGTAAACCCGGAAGTGCGAGCCGAACTTGAGGCCGGACTTGACGGTGTAGCCCCTGTCGCGCAGGTCCTTGTAGACGAGGTACTTGGCGTCGAACAGCTCGTCCCTCTTCCTCCCGAGGTTCATAAGCTCCTCGACAGTGAGCTTTCTCTTCCCGTCCCTGACCTCTATCTTGCCCCTCTCGACGAGGTAGGTGGCTTCGAGCAACGAGAGGAAGAGCTTGCCCTCCACCAGCTTTCCGAAGTGGCGCTTGTTGTAAAGGCCGTTTATCGCGTTCTGGTCTGTCGAGAATACCCTGTCCCCGCTCAGGTAAAAGACTATCATCAGCTTCCCCTCCATTCCTCTGCAGGCAGGAGCATGTAGTATGCATCTTCACCGTCCGAGTAATAGCCGATAATCCGCTTCACCTTCCGGAAGCCAAAGCGCTCGTAGAGCTTTATGGCCTTTTCGTTGCTCACGCGAACTTCGAGGCCGATGTAGCGAGCCCCCCGCGCGATGAGCCTGTCTATCGCCTCGGTGAGTAGGGCCGAGCCTATGCCGTTCCCGCGGTAGCGCTTGTCAACGGCTATGCTCATTATGTGTCCCTCAAGGTCCGGGCGGAGGTAGGCCATGACGTAGCCGATTACCCTGCCGTTGTACTCGGCGACGAGAAAAGTGTCCGGGTTGTTCTCGAGGAAGACGAGGAAGATTCCCCTTGGGTAGGCCTCGCGGAAGGACTCCCTCTCGATTCTCATCACGTCGCTTATGTCGAAGAGCTTCGCCGGCCGTATCGTGACGAGTGCCAGCGGTATTCTGGCCTTCACTTCCCTCGCTGAGACGCTCATGTTAGTAACTCTCCCCCAAGGCTTTTAAGGCTTGAGGGGACTCCCTATGATGAACACCCCAACGTGATGAGCACTCTCGAACCTGACCCCGGGATGATGACCGGATTCCTGGCTGATACATCAACTTTAAAAGGCTGGACAAAAACTCCAGCACATGCGGAAGTGGCTCCCCGCCCTGCTCCTCCTTTCAGCCCTCTCGATTTTCCTCGGCGTCTACTTCGGCCCGGTTAGCTTGAGTTTTCACGACGTCGCCGAAAGCGTGGATTACGGGGTAAAAACGACCATCACGAGCTGGCTCTCATGGGTTCTCGACAAACTCGCCCTGGCTATCCACTCGAACGTCCTCGCGGAGGAGGCCAAGTACGTAGCGGAGATTGTTTCAGGCCAACCCCCGCGGTACTTCACAATAGTGTGGCAGATTCGCATGCCCGAGGTCCTCTTAGCTTACCTCGTCGGCCTCGCGCTGGCGAGTGCGGGAGTCGCGAGCCAGGCGCTCTTTCGGAATCCCCTCGCGGACCCCTACATAATCGGAATAAGCTCCGGTGCCGCGCTCGGGGCGGCGATAGCGACGCTGATTAACCCCCTCTACATGGCTCCGTTCGCGCTCGTCTTTTCATTCCTCTCGGTCTTCATCGTATACGCGATAGCGAGGACCAACGGCGCGGTTCCCGTGGACACGCTCCTCCTGGCGGGAATAGCCTACGGCTTCCTTGCAAACGCAATAACGTGGTACATCTACGTCACCCACCCGCAGGAAAGCCATCTCGGCTGGATGTGGCTCCTCGGGAGCTTCAACGGGAGCACCTGGCGGAACGTCGCGGTAATGCTCGTCGTCTCGGTTCTCGGTGTCCTGTTCCTCAGCTGGCGCTGGCGCGAGCTCAACCTCATTCTGCTCGGCGAGGAGAGCATAGCCCTCGGCCTCGACCTCCACCTGTATAGAAAAATCTTCCTCGGCGTCATAGCGACGCTTACTGCTTTCGCCGTTTACACGGCGGGAATAATCGGCTTCATCGGACTGGTAAGCCCCCACATAATGCGCCTTCTCCTCGGGCCGAACCACAGGGAGTTAACGCCAGCAACTGCCCTCTTCGGCGGTGTTCTGCTCGTCGTTGCGGATTTGCTCGCGAGAACCGTGGCGAAGCCGACAGTAATCCCCGTCGGCATAGTGACGGCCCTCATGGGCGCGCCCTTCTTCCTCTACCTCCTGATGAGGCACAAGAGGGGTGAGCTCGTTGCTTGAAGCGAGAATCTCTTTCGCATACGGCGAGAGGGAGGTTTTGAAAAACGTAGAGCTCAAAGCCGAGAGAGGCGAACTTCTCGCGGTAATCGGGCCCAACGGAGCCGGGAAGAGCACGCTCCTCAAGTGCCTCGTCGGGATTTTAAGGCCGAGGGGAACGGCAAGGCTCGACGGCGTTGAGCTGACATCGCTCAGGCCCGCTGAAAGGGCGAGGCTGATAACCTACGTCCCCCAGAGCTCCCTCCCCCAGTTCGCCTTCACCGTCGAGGAGTTCGTCGAGATGGGTGCCTACATGACGCGGGGGAGCGTCAGGAAAGCGCTCGAGAGGGTCGGCCTCTGGGAGAGGAGAAGAGACAAAATAACGAGCCTGAGCGGTGGGGAATTCCAGCTCGTCCTTATAGCGAGGGCTTTGGCACAGGGGAGCAGGGCAATCCTCCTCGACGAGCCCACGAGCCACCTCGACGTAAACCACGCGCTCATGGTGATGGAGTTGCTCAACGAGCTCAAAGGGGAGAAGATTATCGTTGCGGTCCTCCACGACCTCAACCTCGCGTTAAGCTACGCAGACAGGGTTCTCGTCCTGAAGGACGGCGAAAAGGTCTGGGAGGGGTCGTCGAAGAAGCTGGAGCCAGCGGTGATAGAGACCACCTACGGGATAAGGGCGAGGATAATCGAGGTTGAGGGGAAGCGCCTCCTCGTGCCGGGACTGAAGGGCTAAGGTTTAAAACTTCGGCGCGTTTCTTACTTCAGGTGAGAGAAGGTGGAGAAGAAGACCGGAACAACAACGGTGGGAATAAAGGCCAAGGACGGAGTGGTTCTCGCGGCTGACACTCAGGCCTCGCTTGACCACATGGTTGAAACCCTGAACATCAAGAAGATAATCCCGATAACCGAGGGGATAGCGATAACCACCGCGGGAAGCGTCGGCGACGTCCAAGCTTTAGCGAGAACCCTCGAAGCTGAGGCGCGCTACTACCAGTTCACGTGGGGAAGGCCGATGACGGCAAAGGCGATGGCACACCTACTCAGCAACATCCTCAACGAGAACAAGTGGTTCCCCTACATGGTGCAGATTATCATAGGTGGCTACGTCGAGGAGCCAACCCTAGCCAACCTCGACCCGCTCGGAGGTCTCATCTTCGACGACTACACGGCCACTGGCTCCGGCAGTCCCTTCGCGATAGCAGTGCTCGAAGAGGGCTTCCGGAAGGACATGAGCGTCGAAGAAGCCAAGGAGCTCGCCGTTAGGGCCGTCAGAACCGCCGGAAAGCGCGACGTTTACACCGGGGACAGGAAGGTCCAGGTCGTCGTCATCACGAAGGACGGCATGAAGGAGGAGTTCGTCGAGTTTTAGACTTGCACCAAATCCCTTTTTAACTCCCCACCCAATTTTCTCCGAGGGGGATGAAGGAGAAAGCGCTTGCGGTTCTTCTCGTGGCGACGGTCGTTCTGTCTCTCTACTCAGCGGTTGACCTAGCTTACTCCACCAACGCGATTCTCGACCAGATTAACGACATCATAAAACAGGTCCAGGAAATCAGAGGGCTACACTTCAAGGAGAAGCCGAAGGTAATCGTCATCAGCAGGGCGGAGGCCATAAAGCTCTTCGGGCCAGGTAGCCAAAACGAGGAGGAGCTGAAGGTTCAGGAGCTCACCTACAAGATGACCCTCCTGTTACCGGGGAACTACTCGTTCAAACGGGAGGAGAGCCAGCAGGTGGCGGGGTGGATAGCGGCGACGGTTGGGGACACCATCTACGTCATCGAAGAAAACTTCGAGGGGAACCCCGCGGTTGCAAGGAGAACCCTCGCCCACGAGCTCACCCACGTTCTCCAGAAGCAGTGGTTCGATGCAAAGTACGGGGCCAGCACGTTCGACGGAACCCTCGCGGTGAGGGCGCTGGTTGAGGGAGATGCAGACCTCGTGGCCGACCTCTACTGCGAGCGGAACGGGATTCCTATATACAAGATACGCTCCCTCAGCGGGAACCCTCTAACGGACATCGGTATCTTCCCCTACGTCTTCGGCGACCCCTTCGTCCGTTACCTCTACGAGAAAGGTGGCTGGAATCTTGTGAACGAGGCCTACAGGCACTACCCAGTCTCAACGGCCCAGATAATGCACCCCGAACTCTATCTGGAGAACATAACGCCCGTGAACGTTTCGCTGAACGTTCCGGCCAACTGGAGCGTCATGAGGGACGACAGGATGGGCGAGTTCTACGTCTACGTTCTCCTCAGGGACGTCGCCAAACTCGACAACGGGACCGCATGGAACGTTTCAAGCGCGTGGCTCGGCGACCACCTCGTCCTCGCGACCAACGGAACCGACTACGTTCTCCTGTGGAAGGTTGAGTTCTCAAACGAGAATGCATCGAAAACCTTCGCCGAAACCCTCAAGAGCCTCGCCGAAAAGGACACCTACGCAAGGTTCACAATTACCCTCGACGGAAAGACCGTCACCCTAAAAGCCGTGAGGAGGGTTCGGGTTGAAGCTTAGGTGTCCAATCTGCGGCAGAACCTACGAAAAGCCCGTCCAGAGGTGCGAGTACGGTGAACCGGTCGAGTTTGAACTCTTTGAGGGAGAACCCTACATCGGAAAGAGCGTCTGGGAGCGCTTTTGGGACTTCTGGCCGGTCGAGCCGGCCCTTGAGTTTTCACTCGGAGAGGGCGACACCCCGCTTGTGAAGTCGAGGCTCGGCGACGAGTTCGGCGTTAGGCTCTACCTCAAGAACGAGACCGTCAATCCGACCTGGAGCTTTAAGGACAGGGGAACGTTTCTGGCGATGAGCTACGCACTCAAAGCCGGCTACAAGACCGTTGGGACAGTCTCTACCGGAAACATGGCGGCGAGCGTCTCAGCTTACGCTTCACGCTTCGGACTCAAAGCCAAGATTCTCGTCTCCGAGAGCGCGGGCGACGAAAAATTAAAGGCCGTCTCTGTCTACGGCGGAGAAGTGATAAGGGTTCTCGGGGACTACGGGAGGCTCTACTTCGAGAGCCTCAAGCTTGGAGAAAAGCTCGGGGTCTACTTCATGAACTCCGACAACCCCTTCAGAATCGAGGGCTATAAGGGGATAGCTTTCGAGATAGCCGAGGAGCTTACCCCGGACTACGTTCTAATCCCAACCAGCTCTGGCGGTCTTTTCAGGGGAGTGGCAAAGGGATTCCTTGAGCTTTACGAGAATGGGCTTATTGATGGCCTTCCAAAGCTGATAGCGGTTCAGGCAGAAGGCTGTTCTCCAATATGCAGGGCCTTCCGCGAGGGTAAGGAAAAGGTGGAGCGCTTCGAGAGCCCGAGAACGATAGCGAAGGCAATAGCGAACCCCTATCCTCCAAGTGGAAACGCCGTTCTGAAACTTTTGAGGGAGTTCGGTTGGGGTTGCGTTGCCGTTTCGGACGAGGAAATCAGAAAAGCTCAGGAAAGGCTCGCCCGCGAGGGTCTCTTCGTTCAGCCGGCGAGCGCAACGGGGATAGCAGCCATAGAAAAGCTAAACCTTCCCGAGGGGACTAAGGTTGTCTCGATTCTCACCGGTTCCGGCCTGAGAACGCTGAAAGATGCACCCACAGGAGAGATAAAGGAGTGCCCGCTCGAAAAACTCGAAGAGTTGCTCAAAGGATAACTCAGAGGTACTTCCCGAAGTTTTTATTCCTCTCACTCTGAACGGCGGTGATTGTTGAGTTATCCCCCACTGACCCAGGGTCCTCCCCAGAGATGAAACGGTATAGGCGTCGGATTACCATCTCAACCCCAATATACCCCACAATCAACAACCCAACGAGTCTAGTCGCCACGTGGGCAAAGAACAGTGGAATCCCACCTATGAAACCGAACGTAAAGGCTGTCATCAGCCTAAGAAGCACGTTGTAACCGTAACGTTCCATAAAGAGGGTGATATCCATGGATGTCACCTAACTTTTACATTGATGTAAAAGATTATAAACTTTTAGCCAGATAACGACGTTCGTAATGATAAAACGACTTAAAGTCAATGAGATGTACATTCAAGAGGTGATTGAGATGCTGGTTGGTGTTGGCCTAATGCCCCACGGCAACCCGGTTCTGGAACCGAAGGACGAGGAAACCGAGAGGCTCGCGGAAGTCCTGAGGAGAATCGGCGAGGAGTTCAGAGATGCGGACTCCTACGTCCTGATAAGCCCGCACAACGTGAGGATGAGTGACCACCTCGGCGTCGTTCTGGCGGAAAACCTCGTTGCATGGCTCGGCTTCGAAGGGAAGGAGCTACCTGGAGAGTGGAAAACCGATAGAGAGCTGGCGGAGAAGGTTTACAGGACTGAGAAGGAAGCTGGAATGCCAGTGGTAGATTTGAACTTTGCCGCGCTCAGTGGAGAGTACTCGCGCTGGCCCCTGAGCTGGGGCGAGCTGATTCCGCTCCAGTTCCTCAAAAGGAAACCACTCGTCCTGATGACGCCGTCTCGGGGAGTTAGCAGGGAAACACTCGTCCGCTTTGGCGAAATCCTCGGCGAGGTCCTTGAGCGGGAGGAGAAGAGGGTTGCGCTGATAATCAGCGCGGACCACGGGCACGGGCACGATGAAAAAGGCCCCTACGGAAAGGTGAAGGAGAGCGAGGAGTACGACAGGCTGATAATGAAGCTTATCAACGAAGACCGCCTCGAGGAGCTTCTCAGCATTCCCGAGGACCTCGTTAGGAAGGCCCTCGTGGACAGCTACTGGCAGATGCTGATAATGCTTGGAGCTATGAGAAAGGCCGAGTTCGAGCTAAAGGCGAGCGCCTACGCCTGCCCCACTTACTTCGGCATGGCCGGGGCGCTGTGGGTGCGGAAGTCTTGAACGTTAGTCTCTTCTTTTTCTATTCCCCGAAGAGGACACCCTCAACAATCAGAAGTCGTTCACCTTCGAGGGCGACTTCACGGTTCACGGGTTCATTATGGTTCCCTGAGAGCACAACACTTTCGGTGCATTGATAGCTTTATTAAAACACACAAGTTGGCAATCTTACCAAAAAGATTTTAACTTAAAGTTGATACATTAAATTGAAAAACAGTGGAGGTGATAGTACGTGACTTGGAATGTTGGTCTTTTCTACTATACTGGTAGTGGGACAACCCCAACATCGCAAATAAAAGACTTTGTAAGGGAGTTTGATGGGGCCATAATTTTAGGGCCAGAAACAGAGAGAGACTCAGCGGACATTGACAGGCTAATAGAGGTAATCAACAGGTTTTGGGACTTAAAGCCCGGATTCCAGTTGATAGCCGAAATTCCAAACCCCCACGGCACATAGACATATCCCCAAATGAAAGACTGGCTCAATACTATAGAGAGGGGGATAGGTTCCAAGGTTAGAGGGTACTACTTAGTCCCGGAGGGAGCTTACACTATGTATACAGCTAGAGCCAAAGACGGGACATACTGCCGTGATAACATCCAAAAAATTGTTGAAGACATCAGGAACATGAAAAAATATGCCGTGTGGATTCCGATTGAGGATAACCTAAGCTTTGAATACATGGACAAGTGCCAAGAGCACATACACTTCACCAACATAGCTCCTCAGCCCCACTACTATCAGGTCAGGGATGATACGGGGTACAAATACACTCCGAATTGCATAAAGGTAAAAGACCCACACAGACCAAACGGCATGAACTTCAATCAACTGAAAGCATTCATGCTGGAGTGCAAAAAACGGGGCTGGGGAGTTGAATTCGAATGCGATAACGCTGTAAGGGATGAATATGAGGGTGGAAAGAGGGAGAACTGCGGATGCCAGTGCATACCGGAGGAAGACTTGAGATGCACTAACCGGGCGGCAGGATATTACTGTGCAAGCGATGCAGTTGGGGGATTTGAGTATATCTATCATTATTTCAGCAATGACATTAGAAATTATTTAAAAGTAAAAAAAGAGTACACTAATAATTCTTGCAATGAAATAGTGAACAAAACTTGTTGAGCTCTTTGTACACAGTTTAATTTTTATTTTTAAGTTTTAAGATAGAAATACTTTGGGGGCCTGCAAATGAAGACAACCATACCGATTGTGGCGATGCTTATTGGGATTATGCTCCTCCCTTTAGCTATGGCGGGTAATAGGCTGGAGATATGGGGGCTCGCCTCCAACGGAACGGCCGCGATGGTAACGTACTACACTGGAAGCGAGTTTCACACGGTCCTCTACGACGGAAAAACCTTCTACGAGGTGCCCATTCCCTCAGGAAGAGATGACATAAAGAAAACTCCCTTTTTCCTCCAGCCCAACGACTGGACCTACTTTGATAGGCTGAACCCCTACGTCATCGGCTACTTCAAAGGCCTATGGATTTTCGGCGGCGTCGAAAGGGTCGCGACCTTGGACTGGAAGACGTTTAGGGTGTATTCAAACCCCGGCTGTTCAACTTGCCAGCCAATCGAGTTCAGAGCGGGACGCGACAGGGCGGCGCTCGTCATGGAGAAGACCACCATGATGACGTTTCAAATCCTAGTCTGGTTCAACGGGACGGACTTCGAGACGACGAACCTGACGGCCGACGAGATACACGTCGCGCCCATCGGGAACGAATGGCTTGTCTACACCAAGACCGGAAACCGAACGTCGCTTTACCTCCAGCAAAGCGGTTCAAAGCTCTCAATAGAGTGCCCAAGCGGGCTTGAGGTCTACTCGATGTCGTCGAACGGCTCGGCGGTTCTAATAGCCACCAACAGAGGTCTGTACGTTTACAGAGATGGAAGAAACCTATCCAAGATTTCGGAGGCGGGTGCAAGCTTAGCAGTCTGGAACGGGCGCTGGTTGGTGTTTGAGGGGAGCAAAATCATCGAGTACGATGGGAGACACCTAAGGGAGGTTGCCCAACTCAACATCACGCCAACTTACGTGGCCCCATTCAAGGGCTCCGTTCTCGTTGCGGGCAGTGTGGGAACGAGGAAGTGGAAGCTGCTCATGGTCTCAGCGGATGGGAAAGTCGAGGACCTAACGAAGGAAATGACGTCCCCCAAGCCATGGACGGATAGAAACGAGGAAGAAGGGCGGAAAATCTGCGGGCCGGGACTGCTCGCGCTCCTGACGGTGGTTTTTGGAATGCTTGGGTGTCGGTTCACACCTCGCTGACCCCTATTGTGTATTAAAAATACACAATCTTTTTATATTATTGTGTATTAGAGATACATATGATTTCACTCACAGAAATCACCGAGGAGTACCTCTGCTCGCTCAGGTTCATTGAGGAGATTCCAAGGGAAGTGCCGTTGCCCACTGGAAAGGATATAAAAGCTGTAATCGGGCCAAGGAGAGTCGGCAAAACGTTCCTGCTCCTCAAAACTGCTGAAAAACTAAGAGAGGAGAAAAACGTCGTGTACATACCCTTTGACGAACCCGAGCTGAGGAAGATGAGCGCGAGGGAATTTGCCGAGGCCGTCAGGGAGGAGTTTCCAGAGGGGGAGGTAACACTATTCCTCGATGAGATACAGGAATGGGAGGACTGGGACGTCAAACTCCGCTGGCTTCACGACGTTAAGGACTTTGACATATACGTTTCCGGGTCTTCATCAAGCCTCATGTCCTCGGAAATCCCGAGCAGGCTGCGGGGAAGGCACGTTTCAAGGCTCGTTTTGCCTCTCTCCTTCCGAGAGGTGGGCGGTGAGAGCCCAAAGACGTTCCGGGAAAGGGGAAAGATACGAAAGCTGCTAAGGGAGTACCTTCGATGGGGAGGTTTTCCCGAGGTCTGGACGACGAGGTCGAGGGAAAAGATAATCTCAATCCTCGAAACCATGTTCTACAGAGATATGGTCGAGCGCTTTGCCTTCAGGGACGTCAAGGAGTTTCAGGAGGCGTTTTACCACATTATCTCCCTCTACGGGGGCTATTTCACATACCATTCCCTTCAGCGGGCGTTGAAGGGTATGGGGATTGACGCCAACGTCAAGACCGTGATGAACTACCTTCGGGCTATGGAGGAGGCATTTCTGGTCTTTCAGCTCCCCGTGTTTGTGCCCTCGATGAGAAAAATCTTGAGAAGCCCAAGAAAGCTTTATCTGGTTGATATAGCATTCGCAAACCTCTTCTTCAAGGGGCTCGACGAGGGCAGGAGAATCGAAAACATGGTTTTTATCGAACTTCTCAGGGAGAAGAGCTACTGGAGGCCTGAGATTGAGCTGTCATACTACTCCAACGGGGACATTGAGGTGGACTTCGTTGTTAGAGCCGGTGGGCACATCGAAGAGCTTGTTCAGGTAACCTACGAACTAAACGCATCCAATTACGAGAGAGAGGTTAGAAACCTCGTTAAAGCTGGAAAGAAGCTCGGAGTCAAAAAGCTAACCGTTGTAACGCTTGAAGACGAGAAAACCATTAAAGAAGGCGGGAAAACCGTAGAGGTCATCCCATTGTGGAAGTTCTTGCTCAGAGAACCTCAAAGCTAATCTCCAAAAGCTCCCTGCTCCTCCTGAAGCGGGCCTTTCTGATTCTTATCTCCCCTATTTCGCCCGTCGTCCTCGTGTGCTCCTTATTGCACGCGTTGACGTTCCAGCCCTCGATGACGACCACCTTGAGGGTTTTAACCTCCTTGGGAACGGGAAACAGGTCGTACATATCATCGCCGAAGCGCTTCTCCGCTTTCCCGCGCGGAAGCTCGTAAACTTCAACTGGAACGTTCTCCCTGACCTTCTCGTTGGCGAGACGCTCTATCTCCTCTACCTCCTCGGGCGCCGGCTTCCGATTGAACTTAACCGCTAAAACCCCGCGGTTGCCTTTGGCGTAGGTCGAGGCCGTCCACTTGGCGTCTCTGCCGAGGACCTTCACAACGGCCCCCTTGAGGACGTGCAGAGCCGTGTGAGTTCGAACTTCAACGTCCCCACTAACCATGACAATCCCCGAAAGTGTCTTCGGCAATCGTTTATTAACCAATCGGGTAATCTGGAAACGGCGGAGATTCAGCGTTTTTTGAAGGTTTTTCAGGAAATATCAGATGATTTCGAAGGAGTTACGTAAAAGTCTTTCATCACTAAACGAAAACCGTTATAAGTGTAAAGGGCAATACACCAGCGGACAAAGTTTTAGAGGTGAACGAAAATGGCCGAGAAGAAAAAGAAGAGGGTTCTGATTCTTGGAGCGGCCGGAAGGGACTTCCACAACTTCAACGTGTTCTTCAGGGACAACCCTGACTACGAGGTCGTGGCCTTCACCGCAACCCAGATTCCGGACATCGAGGGCAGGATTTACCCGCCCGAGCTCGCCGGCGAGCTCTACCCGAACGGAATCCCGATATGGAGCGAGGACGACATGGAGAAGATAATCAAGGAGCACGACATTGACATCGTTGTCTTTGCCTACTCGGACGTTCCCCACGAGCACGTCATGCACCTCGCGAGCAGGGCCCACTCGGCCGGCGCCGACTTCTGGCTCCTCGGCCCGAAGAGCACCATGCTCAAGAGCACCAAGCCGGTCGTGGCGGTTACCGCCATAAGAACCGGCTGTGGAAAGAGCCAGACCAGCAGAAAGGTCGCCCAGCTCCTCCAGGAGATGGGGTACAAGGTCGTTGCAATAAGGCACCCGATGCCCTACGGTGACCTCAGGAAGCAGGTCGTCCAGCGCTTCGCCAGCTTCGAGGACCTCGACAAGTACGAGTGTACCATCGAGGAGCGCGAGGAGTACGAGCCGTACATCGAGCGCGGCATGGTGGTTTACGCGGGCGTTGACTACGAGAAGATTCTCCGCGAGGCCGAGAAAGAGGCCGACATAATCCTCTGGGACGGAGGAAACAACGACTTCCCGTTCTACGAGCCCGACCTCTGGATAGTCGTCACCGACCCGCACAGGCCCGGCCACGAGGTCAAGTACCACCCAGGTGAGACCAACTTCAGGGCCGCTGACGTCATAATCATCAACAAGATTGACACCGCCAACAGGGACGACATACAGGCCGTTCGCGAGAACATCGAGAAGATTAACCCGAACGCCACCGTCATCGAGGCTGCCTCGCCGATATTCGTCGACAACCCCGAGCTCATCAAGGGCAAGCGCGTTCTCGTCGTCGAGGACGGTCCGACCCTCACCCACGGCGGCATGAAGTACGGAGCCGGCTACGTCGCAGCGAAGAAGTTCGGAGCGAAGGAAATCATCGACCCGAGGCCCTACGCCGTCGGCTCAATCGTTGAGACCTACAAGAAGTACCCGCACCTCGACCTCATTCTGCCGGCCATGGGCTACGGCAAGAAGCAGATTAAGGAACTTGAGGAGACCATCAACAGGGCCGATGCCGACGTCGTCATACTCGGAACCCCGGTTGACCTGCGCAGGTTCATGAACCTCAACAAGCCGGCCGTCCGCGTCAAGTACGAGCTCGAGGAAATCGGCCAGCCCAAACTCAAGGACATCCTCGAGGACTGGGTCAAGAACTGCAAGAAGCTCAAGAAGGAGTGAAGTTTTTAACTTTCACTCCTATTTTTCTTCATGGACTTCGTGCTGTTCCTTGGAATACTGCTGGGAGCTTTGAACGTTCTTGGGTTCGTCTGGGTCACCTACGACGTCGTTAAGAATCAGAAACTTATGCAGGAATCTGAGAGGTTCATCTGGATTTTCATGGCGTTTCTGTTCGGTTCGCTCATCGCCCTCGTCTACGCCATCTCAATTAAGTTGAGCGGGAAGTACGAGGAAGTCGAGCTCGAGAAGAACGAAAACGAAGAGGTCAAAGTGTGGTAGAAAGCCTTTTATGGTGAAAGGTCAAACTCAAATCGCCCGGGGAGCACCGCCGAGGGCGGAGTCAATGAACTCGGGCGGGTTATTACCCCCTTTCACAGCAGAACTCACACTTCTCAAGGTGTATAAATAGGTGAGAACCCGAAGTTCTCACTCCCCAACGACCTGCACGATAACGCGCCTGTGCCTCGGCCTGACGTCCAGCTCGACGAAGAAAATCTGTTGCCACGTTCCGCGAACGAGCCGGCCATCTATGACGGGGAAGCACTCGCTCGCGCCGAGAAGGGTCGCGCGCAGGTGGCTGTGGGCGTTGTCGTCTATCCTGTCGTGGAGGTAACCGGCACCTTTTGGTATCAGCTCCATCAACGCTCTCTTGAAGTCCTCCAGAAGACCCGACTCGTGCTCTATCGTAACTATCGCGCCCGTTGCCCCGGGGACGAAGACGAGAGCAATGCCGTTCTGGATTCCGGACTCTTCAACGACCCTCTCAACCTCGGCCGTTATGTCCACGAGGTCAATCTCGCCCCTCGTTGAAAAGCGGAGCTCCTTGCTGTAAATCATTCCACCACCTCCAACAGCGCTTTAACCTTCCCAACGACGTCAAGGGGATTCCTGCCGAAGACGTAGGTGAGTGGCTCAACACCCTCCCCGCCCCAGTCGAGGACGAAGTCAGGGGAATCGTTCTCAAACAGGCCCGCTATCCTTTCTATGGCATCCTCGTCACTCAGGCCGCCGGTCCTTATCCCGGAGTATTTGAGACCCAATTTCTCAACTGCCTCGGCAATCTCGCGGTCGAGGCGGACGTTCATGACGCTCCTCACTTCCGGAGCCTTCTCGGAGACCGAGAGGATTAGAGAGGCAGTGAACTTACTCGCGCCGGGCTCCGGCGGAAGGGCGTAGGGCCTGCCCTTGACGAGGGTTATCCTCCCGGGAATCGCGATTACATCGGCTGGACTCTTCGCTCCCGGGGGCGCGTAGGCCAGGTTGCTCCTGACCTCGGGGATGAGCTTTGGAAGCCCAGGCAACGAGAGGAGCTCGCGGAGGGCCAGCCTCATCTCCTCAACGGCAGACGAATGGATTGGGGCAAAGAGAGACCTGCAGATATCTTCACTCACCCCGGCGTACTTGGCATAGTGTCTGCAGAGTTTACCGGAAGAGAAAAGCTCAAAGAGCCTCCTTGAGGTGAAGACTACAATCTCATCCTTCGCAGCACCCGTCAGGATTAGCCCGGCAATCTCCTCGGCTATCGCATCTAAGAGCACGGCAACTTCCTCGGGAGGGTGCTTGTACGTCCCCCCAAGATACTTGCTCACCATCGCCTGAGTTATGCCAAGGTAGCTCGCTATCCTCGACTGCCTGAACCCCTCACGGTACAGGATTCCCGCTATCCTCGCGCGCAGATAGGGCATGAGCTCTTCGGCGATGTAAACGTTCGGCGTCTTCATACCATCACCCTAAAACCGAGTTATTAAACCGCGGAGGATTTAAATCGTTATTGTCCACAAGTTGATGTCAAAAAAGGCTTAAAAACCCATCGGATTTTACACCGGAAGGGCTCTTATGGACTGGAAAGGAAGGGACGTTGTAAGCATTAGGGACTTCTCGAAAAGCGATATCGAGTTTGTTTTGAAGGTCGCCGAAAGGCTCGAGGAAGAACTCAGGGAGAAGGGCTCGCTCGAATACGCGCGCGGGAAGATACTCGCGACGCTGTTCTTCGAGCCTTCAACAAGAACAAGGCTGAGCTTCGAGAGCGCGATGCACAGGCTCGGCGGTTCGGTGATAGGCTTCTCCTCTGCCTCTAGCACGAGCGTCAAGAAGGGTGAAAGTTTGGCTGACACCATTAAGACGGTCGAACAGTACAGCGACGTTATAGTTATCAGGCACCCAATGGAGGGCGCCGCGCGGCTGGCTGCCGAAGTCGCAGAGGTTCCGGTCATCAACGCCGGCGACGGGAGCAACCAGCACCCGACTCAAACCCTCCTCGACCTCTACACGATAAAGCGCGCCTTCGGAAGGATTGACGGCCTCAAGATTGGCCTGCTCGGCGACCTCAAGTACGGAAGAACCGTCCACAGCCTCGCGGAGGCCTTAGCCTTCTACGACGTCGAGCTCTATCTGATTTCACCCGAGCTCTTGAGGATGCCGAAGCACATCGTCGAGGAGCTGAAGGAGAAGGGCATAGAGGTCCACGAGACGACCGACCTTGAGGGTGCGATTCCAGAGCTTGATGTCCTCTACGTCACGAGAATCCAGCGCGAGCGCTTCCCTGACGAGGAGGAGTACCGGAAGGTCAAGGGTAGCTACCAAGTGAACTGCAAGCTCCTGAAGAACGCCAAGGAAACGCTCAAGGTCATGCACCCGCTCCCGAGGGTGGACGAGATTCACCCAGAAGTCGATAAGAGCGAGCACGCGCTCTATTTCCGTCAGGTCTTCTCCGGCGTGCCGGTTAGAATGGCGCTCCTTGGTTTGACGCTGGGCGTTCTGGAGGGATTTTAAATGCCCGAGCTGAAGGTTGAGGTAATCCCCGAGGGGACGGTAATAGACCACATCCCGGCAGGAAAATGGCTCAAGGTCATCGAAATCCTCGGCCTGACGAAGCCCAACGGTGGAACACTCCTCATAGCCTCAAACGTTCCCAGCAAAAAGCTCGGCAGGAAAGACATCGTCAAGGTCGAGGGACGCTACCTGAGCGAGGAGGAAGTGAACAAGATTGCCCTCATCGCACCCAATGCGACGGTGAACATCGTCAGGGATTACAAGATAGTGGAAAAGTTCAAGGTCTCGATTCCGGACGAGATAGTTGGAATCCTCACCTGCCCGAACCCCAACTGCGTCAGCAACCACGAGTACGTAAAGCCACGCTTCAAGGTCGAGAGCAGGGACCCGCTAAAGCTCCGCTGCCACTACTGTGAGAGAACTATCGAGGGAGACGAGATACTGGGGAACCTTTGAATCCTTCTCTTTTTTCAAAAATTGAGAATCAAAAAGCGGTCTCCTCAATGTCATCAACTGGAACATCCTCAACACCAAGGTGAGGCAACCTTCTGAGAACGGGAACCGCAACCGCGAGACTCAAGAAGACGTCTATAACACTCTGAACCGCGTTTGGCAAACCGATTGCCACCCAAAACGGGACGTGGGTCCAGTTCTCAACGGCCTGGACGACCTTTTCCCTCGGAAGGCCAAGCCAGATGGGAAGAGCCACGTAGTAGTTGAGCAGAAGCATCAAGGGGACCCGTATAACCACGCCGACGATGTACGCGACAACGCCGAAGAGGAGCAACCTGCGGGGGTTCCTGAAGTCCAGACCAACCGTTCTCCTCGCGAACTCAAGGCCCAGTATGACAGCGAAGGTTGCCGTTACCTTCATCATCGCCCCGAGCCAGCTCGCAGATGAAACCACGCTGAGGCCTATGAAGAGTAGACCGAGGGCAAAGAGGCTTCCCCAAAAGCCCAGGATGAAGTAAACGATTACTATCGGCACGGCGACGACGTCAATCTTCATGCCCCAGACAGTTGGAAAGTCTATTGGAGCAACGTCGAGGAGGAGCGCGAGACCGAGCATTACGCCTGAAATTGCAATCTCCCTTGGGCCGAGTCTCATTCCTCACCACCGGCCCAAGTTTGTTCCAGAACTTTAAAATTTTTGTTCCAAAAAAGAGACAAAAAGAGTTAGGTTCCAGGGCCCCCTCCCCCACCCGTCATCACGAGCACGGTAAAGTCGAAGTCAAACTTCCGGGTCAAAACTGAACCCGGAGATTGAGGCCAGATAATGTAGAAGCTTTCACTCCCGGTAACCTCCCCGGAGCTTACATTGTACACACTGACCTCGACTACTGGGAGCAGGAGGAGCGGCCTCACAACGGCAACGAACTCAATCTTCTTGTTGAGACCAAGGGAATGGCTTGACCCCACGTCCTGGACGAAGTACACCCACATTGGACCAAATGAGGGGACGTTGTACTTTTTCAAACTCTCTGAGAGTGTTGGATAGTACGACAGGGGCTTAGAAGAGAGAATACAGGAGGAAGTCATGCAGAACTGCGAATCGGTTGGAGAGTGGATGTACAGGTATTTACCAACCAGCTGGGCGCCCATGAAGGATGTTACAATTGATGCAAGAAGAAGCAATATTATAAGCTGTTTTAAGTGATAGTTCCCTTTTTGTATGTACGCGTTGTACTTCCAGAACCATGCTATGACCGCCACGAAGAAAGCAACGTAGTAAATCACGAAGAGCGTCCCAAACACAACCGGGGTGGTAGTGTGTGTATAATACACCATGTTTACTCACCAGTAAAAGTACGCGAGACCTTTAAAAAAGTTATTGAAGGGCTGAGATGTTCACCGAAGAACACCTTCGGGCAACTCGCCGTGGAGGACGTCAACGCTCTCGGGGCTCCTCGTTATCAGCGTTCCGGCCTTTTTGCCAACAAACTTCCTCGTCGGACCCGGTGGAACACCGCTCGTCTCGTAGACGAGGGACTGAACGTCAGGGTCGTGGTAGAGGAGGAGCGTCGGGCCGGCTATGTTCAGGAGCGAGTCGAGGGCGTACTGGCTCGCGATGACCGTAACCCTGTGCTTCAGCGGTTTTGTGAGGAGAGGAATTCCGGCGCTTCCAGCCGTCGTGTAGCCGAGGACGGCGCCGTCAACGAGGCCAACAACCGTCTCGCGCCTCTTCTCAAAGGCAGCCGCGAGGGTTAGGAACGCTATGCCGACGAGGGTTATGCTCCTGGTCTCGCCGAGGTTCACCCTAACGCTTCCTTCGAGCTTCGGTGGCTCGCCGCTGTACAGCGCCTCGTCGAGGGGAGTGTAGCTCTCAAGGATGACCTCCGAGTACTTCTCTTTCCTCTTTACCGCCTCGGGAACGCTCGAAACCTTGCCGAGGAGCACGTCAACGTAGAGCCTGTCTGTTAGCGACCTGTCGAGGCCGTACAGTGTTTGGACGATGGTGACCGCGGTGTACGGGTCGAAGTAGCCGGCCTTGTAGAGCTTTATCGGGTCGAGGCCGAGGCTGGCACCGTCGCGAACCTCTATTACTTCATCAAAGTCCCCCTCAACCTCCCCGGTGGTGTCGAAGACGACCGCCGAGTAGCCGAGCTTCCTGTACTCACCGATAACGTATGAGAGAAACCTGACGGGATAATCGTCCATCCCGAAGACCTTCAGCGTCCTGCCGTGGTAAACTGGGTCGTAGAAGACGAGTTCCTCACCGTCGAGAACCTTAACCGCTATCCTGCTGTGTCTCATGAGAACCACCGGGGAAAATAGGAAGAGGTTCTATAAACGGCTTCCGGTTTAAACAACTTTGACGAGCTTCTCCATCCAGGGACTCACGCGCACCCTAATGTAACCCCTGAACTTCCCGTCAACTTCCCTATCTCCTGTGTAAACGCGAATCGGGCCGGTCAGCTTGTCCGGCGTTGCAACGACGATTACGTTCTCCCTCGGGATTCTCCTGAGGACTTCGGCCGAGAACTGCTGGTTGCCCCTGCCGAAGAGGAAGTTTGCCCCGCCGATTACCGTGACGACGACCCTTGGATTCCTATCAGCAAACCGGAGCAGGTCCTTCTCAGTGGCGTCCTTGACGAGGAGTTTGGCTTCTCCGTCCCTTACCTCAACGACGTCAACGCCGAGGAGCGTCCCGTCTACCCCGAGCTCCTCCTTTATCCTCTTTATCGTCGAGCCCGAGCCGAGGAAATAAATCCCCTCGCTTTCAAGGATTTCCTCAGCGACGGCCTCGGCCAGGGCTTCAAGCTCCCCGGCCTCGTCGGCCTTGATAGCTTCCTTGCTCCCCTGCACAAGGTTCTCGACGACCGGAACGAGGGCCTTTCCGTAGGTCTTCGCCCTGACCTCGTCCCTCCTGAAGGCCTCTTCGTCGATGTCCCTCACTTCCCTCTCCTCGAGTTTGGCTTCCCCGCGCAGGAACCTAACGAGGACCTCCGATGCCTTCTCCGGCGAAACCGCAAAGACGCCGGAGTACATCTTGACCCCCGTCGGAATCCCGAGGATTGGAACCTTCCTACCGACCGCGCTAACAACGTCCCTCGCGGTCCCATCACCGCCAGCGAAGATTATGAGCTTAACTCTCCCGAGCATCTCGCGGGCAAGCTTTTTTGTGTGCTCCGAACTGGTGTCGGGGATTCTAACGCCGTTGACCTCGCGGTAGTGGAACTCAAGGGGGATAACCTCAAAACGAAGGCCGAATTCCCGAAGGTAGTCCTCGCCGAGCGGGCCAAGGCCCGTGAGGAAGGTTATCGAGCGGGCCTCGGGGTAGTGGGAAAGCTCGCGCAGGAAGAGCCGGACGAGGTCCGGAGAAACCGGCCTGGCCCCCCGCCTGATGGCCTCCTCAACCACTCCGTCGGTGCCCTTGAGGGCCACCTTACCGCCCATTCCCGCTATCGGGTTCACTATCAGCCCTATCACGCTCTCACCTCATGTACTTCCTCGCGAACACCGTCAGGAAGACCGCCCACATGAACATTCCGAAGAGCGCCTCGACCGACGCTATGACCCTGCCGACTCCTATCGGGTGGTAGTCGCCGTAGCCGAGGGTAGTTGCCGTTACAATGCTGAAGTACTCGTAGTCGAGGAAGCTCAGACTGTTGGAAAGCCCCTGAACGCTCCCCGTGACGAAGAACAGGACGGGAAACAGGACGTTGACGGCGAAGAGCCATATCATTATCGGCCTCTTCCAGTCGGTTCCGTACTTGCAGGTCAAGTCTGCGAAGAGCCACTCGAAGGCAACCTCAAAGCGGTCCACGAGCTTTTTAATGCCCTTCCGCCTCGCCCTCAGGCGCGCCTTCCTCCTGGCGACCATCTCAAGGTAGTAGTACTGGTCTGCCCTCTCGAAGTCCCCGCTACGCTCCCAGCTCGTCCTCGCGAGACGGTAGAAGACCTCCTCCGCGTAGGGGTTGTTGAAGCGGCAGTCCTCGATTATCATGAAACCCTCAACGGTGAGTTCAAGGGGCAGGCTCGGGAGGACCGTCATAATCCACGTTGAATCCACGTTGACCTGGCTCTTCCGGATTATCAGGTTGCTGTGGACGAAGACGTGAACGAACTCGGGGCTCTTCAGGTGGCTCCACTTGACCTCAACGTGGCCGAAGACGTCAAGGTTCTCTAGAACGAGGTTTCCGGAGAACCCCGCGATTGAAAGCCTGACCTGTCGTTTGAACCTCGGCGCGGTGTCGAAGGAAACGTCGCGGATGACGAGCGAGCGGACCTTCACCATCCTCCTGCCGGCCTCAGAAACGTTGACCCCATGCTCCTCGAGGATTTTCCTCAGAAGGGGATAGCGGGAGTTTATCCCGATTCTCCTCACGTCACGGAGGTTTGAAAGCTCGATTAAGCCCTTGGCACTCTTCCCCCCGTAGGTTTCCTCCTCTCTCTCGCCTACGTACTGGGTCGAGTTCACCATGAGGTACTTGACGCTTGAATCCCTGATTGAGATGTTGCTGGAGAAGTCCACGCGGAGCACGTTGAGACCAAAAACCGTCGAACCCTTGACGAGGATGACCTCAACCTTTGACTGGAAGAGAATAACCCTGTCCACGGTCGAGTTCAGCAGAACGAGACCCTTGAAGTTCGAATCCTCTATGACAAGGCTCTTGATTTGGGAGTTCTTAAAGACGAGAATCCTCTCGCTCCGGTAGTCTTTGATTGAGACGTCGTAGAGGTAGACGCCCTCGAAGTAGCTCTGACCGACCTTGAGCCTCCGCTTGAACGTCTCGGCCTTCAGCTCCTTTATGCCCTCGCCCAGTAAGGACTCGCCCTCGTCGTAGGGAATGTGGAGGGGACAGTACCTCGACCCCTCAACGGGCTTCAGGCGACATTTTTTGCCGTTTTCGTAGACGTACTCGCACATCGTTTCGAGTTCAGGGGAGGACTATTAAGGTTTTCTGCTCTTCAAAGCCCGCATGTAGAATGTCTCGCCCCGGTAGTTCAGCCGTATCAATTTTCCCTCCTCCAAAAGTCCCTCAACCACGCCCCAGCCGGCGTTGTTCTTCTCCAAGAGCTCCCTCAGCGCTTCCTCGCGCATTGGGTGAACGGCGGTAATTGATAGAATGTCCTCGACGACGTTTCCCGTGCTCGCGAAGGCGTTGCCCTCGTAGCCGATGAGGTATTCAACTTTTCCGCCGAGGCGCTCGCTGAAGAGCTGGTAGGCGAGGTTTATCGTTTCCTCATTGGCGGGCTCGACCCACTTCTCCGCCGGTGGCCTCGTGGGAACGGCTATGTAGGCCTTATCCGGTTTAAGTTCCGCGAGGAAGTCGGCTATCCTTTCGAGTTCGTCGCCGTAGTCGACGTTAATGAGCATCGTCTCGGTCACGAGCGTTCCATCGAAGTCGTCTCTAAAGGTTAACATGCCGTCGAGGATCCTCTCGAGCGAGAGGCTCTTGTGGGGCCTGTCTATCTTCCTCCAGAGGGGCTCGCTCACGGCATCGAGCTTGAGCGAGACGAAGTCGAAGGCCGAGAGGTCCGTCCTCACATCCTCGCGCCAGATGAGGGACGAGTTGGTCAGTATCGCGAGCGGGACCTCAAGTTCCCTCAGAAGCTCGACCTCAAGGCCGAGGTTTACGTCGAGCGTTGGCTCGCCGTCCGGGACGAAGGTGATGTAGTCAATCCTCTCGCCCCTTCCTCTTGCCTCCTCAACCTTCTTCGAAACTTCCTCGAAGAGGAACTCCGGTTCGTAGAAAGGCTTCCGCTCGATTTCCATCCTAAGCGTTCTCCCTATCTGGCAGTAGACGCAGGCGTAGGAGCAGACCTTGTCGGGTATGTTGTTGACTCCAAGGCTCCTGCCGAGCCTCCTCGATGGAACGGGACCGAAGGCGAGCATGACACCACCGAATTAGGTTGGCCTAAGGGCGTATAAGGTTTTGCCCAACCCTTTTATATTCCCGGGAGGAATTAAAACAGACGAGGTGTCAAGAATGAACCCCGTGAAGGAAAAAGACGACCTCGAATCGGTTCTGAAGAACCTGAAGAAGCTTGAGGAGCTCAGCCCCTTCGAGTTCAAGGAGCTCCTGATAAGGCTCGCCAAGAGGAAATCCGAGAGAATGATGCTCAACGCTGGCAGGGGGAACCCGAACTTCCTCGCCCTGGTTCCGCGCTACGCCTATTTACAGCTCGGAAAGTTCGCGCTGAGCGAGGCGGAAAGGCACTTCGGCTACATGGGCGACCTGATAGGAGGCCACAGCGACAGGGAGGGAATCGAAGCGCGCTTTGAGATATTCGTCAGAAACCATTGGAACGAGAGGGGAACCGCCTTCCTGAACTCGGCCGTCAGCTACGTTAGGGATTATCTCGGCTTTTCCGCCGGGGACTTCCTGCACGAGATGGTCCAGGGCTACCTTGGCTGTGACTACCCATCACCACCGAGGATGCTCCCGCTGGCGGAGAAGATAGTCGCGAGGTACCTCATGAAGGAGATGGGGGCAGGCTACGACCTCGGCTACTCCCTCGTTGACGAGACTCAACTTTTCGCGGTCGAGGGTGGAACCGGGGCGATGGCGTACCTCTTCGAGTCCCTCAAGGCCAACCACCTCCTCAACCCGGGCGACAAGATAGCGATAGCGGTTCCGATATTCAGCCCCTACCTCGAGATTCCGAAGCTCGACACCTACAGGCTGGAGATAATCGAGGTCAGGGCAAAGGAGGAGCTTGGCTACCAGATACCGGACGAGGAGCTCGAGAAGCTCCGCGACCCGGAGATAAAGGCCTTCTTCCTCGTGAACCCCGGCAATCCAACCTCGGTGAAGCTCGAGGATGGGGTTCTCGAAAAGCTCAGGGAGATAGTTGAGGGGGACAGAAACGACCTCATAATCATCACAGACGACGTCTACGCGACCTTCGCGGACGACTTCAAATCTGTCTACACCGTTCTGCCCCACAACACGATACTCGTCTACTCGTTCTCCAAGTACTTCGGCGCGACCGGCTGGCGCCTCGGCGTCATAGCGCTCCACGAGGACAACGTCGTTGATAGGCTTATACGGGAACTGCCCGAGGAAATTCAGGAGGAGCTTGAGAGACGCTACGCCCCGATAACGCCGAACGCACGGGAGCTGAAGTTCATAGACAGGCTAGTTGCAGACAGCAGGAACGTCGCTTTAAGGCACACCGCTGGCCTTTCAACGCCCCAGCAGGTCCAGATGGTTCTATTCGCGCTTTACGCCCTCATGGACGAGCAGGAGAAGTATAAGAACGCGGTGAAGCACGTACTTAGAAGGCGCTACCGGGCGCTGTACAGGGGTCTCGGCCTCGAACCCGAGGAGAACCCGAACCTCACCTACTACTACACCCTCCTCGACACTGAGAAGCTCGCGGAGAGGCTCTACGGCAAAGAGTTCGCCGAGTGGTTCATCAAGGCCCTGCCGATAGAGGAGTTCATAGTTCGCCTCGCCCTCGATGCCGGCGTGGTTTTACTGCCGGGCAAGGGCTTCGAGGTGCTCCACCCGTCGGTGAGGGTCTCGCTGGCGAACCTCAGGGAGATAGACTACATCAAGATAGGCCAGACGATAAGAAGGCTAATAGACGAGTACTACAAGAAGTTCAAAGAATCGAAAGGGGAGTGACCCTTTCCTTTTCTTCACGACCTCAGCCTTCTGAAGTAGCTCTTGAGGGCGCTCCAGTTGAGGGCTATGTGAACTATCGAGAGGCCGAAGAATGCGAAGCCGAAGTAGATGTGCAGTGTGTCAGCGGTCGAAACCGGCAGTGGGTGGCCGAGTTTCGCCGTCAGCGGGCCGATGAGGAGTATCGTGCCCGTTATTCCCGTGATTAGCCAGAGGGCGAAGAGCAACAGCGAGACGCACATTCTAAGGTTGCACTTCATGGCTCACCCCTTCCTGTAGGTTTTTCCGTCTATGACTATGACGTCTGCCTTGAGCGACCCGTCCTCCTCGCTGGCGAGTATCGTCACCCTCTCACCGGGTTTCAGTAGGGCGAGCATGTCACGCCAGGTGAGGCTCTCGTTGTCCGGCCCGGTCCAGCGTCCGCGTATCTCTATCGTGTAGTTCTCCACGACGACGGCCCTGAGGGCGGTGTCAACGGCCTTTATCACGCCGGTGACGTTCACGGAAGTCGTGTTCAGAACCTCCTCCGGCGAGGGGGCGCTCTGGTTGAGCTCGGTGCCGTTGGGGGTTCCTATGTAGAACTTCACCGTGACCCTCTCCTCGGTTCCGTAGGGACAGCCGGTGCCGTAGTGGAAGACCACATCGATACTCCCGTTGCCGAGGACCTTCACCGTGTACTGCTTGAAGGCCGTGTAGGCGTCCTTCAGCTCGGTCTTGGTCTCGTTCACGACCTCGACGTTAACCGGGTTCTCGGTCGTTATCTTCCAATCGGAGTACTGGCAGGGCTGGGCGTGCTTGAACTTGACGGTGACGTTGAGCGTTACGAGCGTTCCGGGTTTCTCGACGTATGCCTTCGCGGGGACGACGTAGAGGATGTCGTCTCCTTGATGCGACGTGGCAAACCCAACGTAGTACACCCCGTTGACGGGTCCTGACGGTGGACTCGGAAGAGGTGTAGAACCCGTGCCGATTCTCTCGTTGGCGTAGTTCACCGCGAACGGGAGTGCCGTGAAAAGGATGCAGAGGATTATGGAAAGGGCTATCTTCCGTTCTATAACATGAAATACATATGCAAAAAATTTAAACTTTTCGGGGATGGGGAATACCAAAACTTTTTAAAACCCTGCCCCACCCAGTATAAACGGGAGTGGGCCGGTAGCTCAGCCTGGTACGAGCGCCGCCCTCGCAAGGCGGAGGCCGCGGGTTCAAATCCCGCCCGGTCCACCATCAAAACGTTTTTACGCCCCTTTTCCAACACATCCCAGGTGGTTGGATGGCTCCCCTTGGGGGCTTCTTTGAGGAGTGGGACGAGGGTGCGTTCCTTGAGGCCGTTTCAAAGCTTCCACCCAAGGACGTTCTCAGCTATTTAATTGAGGTATCAAAACGCGTTCTGGCAGTTTATGCACGAATGAGGGACTCCCTCCCTAAAGGATACGGATGGATGAGGTTCTCAGAGTTCGTGGAAACCAAAGGGAAACAGGTAGAAAAGCTGTGCAAAATCGCCCTGAGACTGTTTCCCGAGGCATTATCCTCAGAGGTCAACGTAGAAAAGTTGGAGTTCTCCGTAAAAACTGTCGGGGACTATGTAGAGGTTCTGAGGGAGACGATAAGGCTTGAAGAACTTCAGCTCAGGGCTTGCAGATACCTCGAAGGGCACGTTGAAAATCAGGATATGAAAGCCATCCTCTCGGACTTGGCAGAGGAAATAGAGTTAAACATTCGAAAACTTGAGGAGGAACTTGAAAGGGTCGAAAAGTTCGAGAGAAAGACCAAGTTCTCCGAGTTCGTGAAGGAGTTGGTCGGTGATAGGGATGGATGAGGTCGAGCTCCTGAAAAAGCTTGTCTCGATAGAATCTCCCTTCGGGAAGGAGGAAGAGATTTCCAAGTTTATAACCTCGCTCCTTGAGGAAAACGGTTTCAGCGTGGAAAGGATTCCCGTGGAAGGATTCGGCGACGACGTTCTCGCCAGGCTTCCTGGAAAGGGACCAACGGTTGTCCTAAACGGTCACATGGACACTGTTCACCTCTCCCCAGGCTGGAGCAGGAACCCGTGGGGCGAAGTTGACGGAGACCGCCTCTACGGCCTTGGAAGCGCCGACATGAAGGCCGGCCTCGCGGTCCTTCTGAGCCTCTTCATCGAGATGGGAGAGCTCCCAAAACGCGAGAGGCCCAGTCTGATATTCACGGCCGTCAGCGATGAAGAGGGGTTCTCCAGGGGAACATGGAAGCTGATAGAGAGCGGCAAGCTCAGGGACGCCGACATAGTGCTCATCGCGGAACCTACAAACGAGAGACTCATGCTGGGGGCAAGGGGACGTTTCGTCATAAAAATCAGCGCAAAAGGGAGGAAGGCCCACGCAGCGAGACCACAGAATGGTGTCAATGCAATTGAAGAGCTGGCAAAGGTCGTCTCGAACCTCGGCAGAATACGGCTTAGAAAACACCTAAAACTCGGGAAGGGCTCCTACTGTACGCTGTCGTTCAGGGGAGAGGCCGACGGTCTGAGCGTTCCCGACCGCGCGGAGGCTATCGTGGATAGACACACGGTTGTTGACGAGAACTGGACCAAGGTGCGGGAGGAGATTGAAAGGCTCGCCAAGAAGCTTGGGGTAACCGCGGAGATTAGAGTAGAGAGGTACCCCCGCCCAACGCCGGAGATGCTGCCGTACGCGGTCAGGGAGAACCTGCGGGAGGTCAAACTCTTCAAACGAGCCATGAAGGAGATGGGCGTGGAGCCCAGGGTCACGTACGGGAAGAGCGTCGGCGACTTCAACTACTTCGCCAACTACCTGAGGAGAACAACGCTCGTCTTCGGACCGACGGGGGGCAATTGGCACGGAAGCAACGAATGGGTCAGCCTCAGCTCGGTGAGAAGGGTGAAGGAGGTGTACAGGGAGTTTCTAAAGACCCTGGTTTAGCTCAGTGGTGACCGCTCTCATCACCCTTCAGGAGGGCTTGGGCGTCATCATCGCTGGGCTTAAAAACTCGCGGGCCCTTTTAACCCTGGTGGTCGCTATGCGCTTCATCCCGCTCATCGTCGCAAGGCCAGAGGTTCAGATGGCAATAGACGAGGCGATAATGATTGCTAGAATCGAAGGGAAGGTTCCCGACACGGTGAGGCTGTACACCTTCTCACCGAGTTCGGTGACGATAGGCCGCTTCCAGAGCGTCGTCCACGACGTCAACCTTGAAGAGGCCAGAAAGCTCGGCATTCCCGTCGTGCGCAGGATAACCGGCGGAGGGAGCGTCTTCCACGACGAGTTCGGCGAGATAACCTATTCAGTCGTCGTCGGCGAGGACCTTCACCCGGCTTTGAGGAACGTCGAGACGAGCTACCGCTATCTGGCGGGCCCGCTTGTGGACGCTTTAGAGAGCCTTGGGCTTAAAGCGGGATTCTCTGGCCTAAACGACATCGTCGCCAACGGGAAGAAGATAAGCGGTTCGGCGCAGACGAGGAGGAAGGGGGTAATCCTTCAGCACGGCACGTTCATGTACTCCACCCGCGTTGAAGTCCTCGGAAAGGTTCTGAAGGTCTCCAAGGCGAAGCTCGCTGACAAGGGCGTTTCGAGCATCTGGGAGCGCGTTACAACCCTGGAGCGCGAGGGAGTAAAGCTGAACCGCTGGGAGGCCTACGAGCTGTTGAGGGAGAGCTTTTTCAACGCCTTCGAGCTTGAAGAGGGCGAGCTGACGGATTACGAGCTTGAGCTGGCGGAGGAGCTCATTGAGAAGCGCTACGGAAATCCAGAGTGGAACGAGATGAGGTGAATACCCCATCACTAGTGACGGGTCGTCACTTTTAAAGGTTTCCAGTGCCAAAGAGCCCCTCAAGCTCCCGTTTGTGGGCCCTCAGAATTTCCTCAATCTCCTTCAATGTCCTCATGGTTGAGAGTTTGAGTAAGGAGGGATAAAGTTTACGCAGTTCAGAACCCCACACCAAACTCCTCCGCCAGCTCGTAGAACAACTCGTCCTCGCCAAGCTCCTCTCTGAGCTTCTCGAAGTTCTTCATCAGCCTCGGAAGCCTGCCCTTCGAGCGTCTCAACATCGAGTTGCCGATTTCGAGGGCGAAGCGCAGGTACTCGTCGCTGGCCATTATCTTCCCGTCCCTGCCAAGTGGAGCGGTCAGATACTCGGTGGCGTTTATCTCGACGAGGTAGCGGCTGGAGATTACCTTGAAGGTCGTGTACTTGAAACCACTGGCGAGGCCGAGCTCGTGGAGCCTCTTCGCTTTCTCAAGGTCCTCGGCTACGACGTGGAAAATCGGGGGCTGGCTTTTGAGGAATATCAATCCCTCCTTGGCCTTTTCAAGGGCCTTCTTTGCCTCGGGGAACGTCATCTCGCGGTGAACCTTAATCAGCCACCTGCTCAGGGGCTTGGCGCCCAAAGCTGGCTCCTCGATGATTCCTATCCTGCCGGAGCAAGAGCTCGTCGTGTAGATTCCCTTGATGGAGTTGATGAGCAGGAGGAGGTCTATTATATCTTCGTCAACCTTACCCTCTCTCATCGCCGTGAAGAGGCTGACCAGCGCTTCCCTCTTCGCCTTCATTCCCCGGCCCCCGGCGAGGTTTTCAATCGGCGTTAGACTGCACGCGCGCCTTAATCTCGGGTGAAGGCGGGATTTGCCACCTCTGCTCCCGCCATCTGACGAAAACTTTATAAAGCTAACCCAAAAGCTTAAGCTGGACGTGGCCGGGGTGGTGTAGCCTGGTCAGCACAGGGGACTGTGGATCCCCTAGCCCGGGTTCAAATCCCGGCCCCGGCCCCATAACAGCCCTTGCTTTGCAAGCGCTGGCGGAGAAACTTTTCTGGTGAAAAGTTTCATCAAAGTGAAGCATGCGTTTTAGAGGGTCCATTCTCGGAGGGTTTGCTCCTAAATTTGCTGTTCTCGAGCGTGTTTCCTTCATTAGCGCCCTTCGGGCGCGTTTCGAGTTTAAACACCTTCCCAAAAGCCCTTATTAAAGCAAACTCAAAAACCAACGGGTTACTTGGAGAGGCATGCACTCTATCTTTACCCCCTGTGAGGGTTTGACCCTTTTGGTCAAGCTTTTCCCAAAAGCTTGCTTGGTGAGTGTTTCACTCCTCAAACGGCGTCCTTCGGACGCCAAAACTAAGTTGAAACTAATACTCAAGGCATCTTTGAAGTTAAACTCGTTTTAAAACCGCGTCTTAATTAATGCACGACTGATTTTTTGCTCTTTGGGGAGAAGGGCATCCTTTTGGTCAAGCTTTGTTAAAGCTTGTTTGCCTGCGCGACGTCGAGCTCTGCTCGACGCAAGGGACGAGAGTCCCGCAGAGTTTGACCAAGGTTCGTGATTGAAGCTTTTGGGAAAAGCTTCACCAAAAGTTAGTAGCTCCTCGTCAAAGGCCCAAAGGAAGAAGATTTTACTGAGAAAATCGAGCTTTACAAGAGAGAACTACCAAACAGCCCTCTCAAAGGGGTTTACTCTTCTCTGACGCCCTTCGGGCGTCGATTTTAACGTTAAACCCACAATGAAGGAGTAACTTGATAATGTTCTCCCACTCAAAACGGCCAACTGAAGAGAAAATCACCCGAAACTTAGCTTTTTAGAAGGAGCTACTAACTTTGATGAAACTTTGCGAAGGCAAAGTTTCCTTGGTGAAGCTTTTTCCAAAGGCCATTAAAAGCCTCAGACCGTTCTCACTCGTTCAAACGTCCCGACTGATAGCGAAAGATAAAGCCAGTTAAAGCGCCTACTCATCCCTTCCAAGGAGGATTCCCACCACTATCAAAATCAAGCCCAGAACGGTTGTCGGTTCTATCCTCTCACCAAGGATGAGGGAGATGAAGAGCAGACTAAGAAACGGCACTAAGTAAGCCAGGTTCGAGGCAAAGGCAACGTCGCTCTCAACCGCGCAGTACCAGAGGAGGTAAGTAACGCCCATCTCGAACAGGCCAACGTAAACCGCGCCGGCAATGCCCTTCAGGGGAGGGGGTGAAAAGCCCGCGAAGGGCATCAGCAGGGAGGCGTAGAAGAGGGCAAAGGCGAAGTTCCAGAACATCTTCTCCTCAAGCCTCCTGCCGTCCCGAACGTTCAGGAGCCAGTAGGCGGCCCAGATTAGGGCGCTTCCGAGACCGAGGGCATCCCCGATTGGATTCGAGAAGCCGAGGGATAGGACGTTGCCCCTGGTTGCAACAATGAGGGCACCGAGAAAGCCAAGAAAGAGGCCAAATAATGTCTTCAGGGCAAGTTTTCTCTTAAGCAGGGGGACGGAAAGCAGAACGAGCGCCAGGGGCCAAGTGTAGTTGAGCGCCTGCGCCTCCTGGGCGGGAAGAAGGTCATAGGCCGAGAAGAGGACGGTGTAGTAGAGGAGGAGTACGAGGCCAAGGTAAGCGGAGCGCAGGTTTTCTCTGGAGGGCCTGAAGCTCCGGAAGTAGAGGGCACCGTAGAGAACGAGCGACGTCAGAAAGGCCCAGAAGAGGAGCTGGAGAGGGCTCATGTAGCGGAGTGAGAGCTTGAAAGCACTTGCAACCGTTGACCAGAGGAGAACGGCACCGACGGCGTGTTTTTTGGACATAAAACCAAAAAGTAAGGGAAGGATAAAAGATTATCGCTCAGCTAAAACGCGCTCGATTACCGGGTCGATTAGCCTGTACCTTTTCCTGCCGGAGCTGAAGTCCGCCTCAATCCAGCTCATCTTTTCGAGATTCCTGATGAGTTCGGCCAAGCGGGACTTCGGGACGTTGTGACCCCTAAAGGCGAGGTAGTCCCGGATTAGCTCCCATCTGTTCTGTCCCCTGGCTATGGCTTCAAGAATCAAAACGTAGCGGGGACTCCTCCGCTCAAGCTCCCTGAGCTCTCCTTTAAGGAACCCTCTCGCCTGGCGGAACACGTACTCCAGCGAGCCCTCATAGGTAATGCCCCCAGGACCAGGTAACGGTACCATTACCTAATAAGGGTTTGGAGAAAAGGGAAAGAATCACTCCTCCCTGAAGAGGCCGTACTTCTTGGGGTCGTAGAACGGCGGTGCAACTGTTACGGCCTTCTTGGGCTTGCCCCTGATTTCCACCTCGATTTCGAGGCCCGGCTTGGCATACTCCTCCTTCACGAAGGCTATTCCGATTCCTATCCCGAGGAGCGGGGAGAGCGTTCCGCTCGTGACCTCGCCGATGACCTCGCCGTTGGCCAGAACTTTGTAGCCCTCCCTCGGGATTCCCTTGTCAACCATCTTGAAGTGGACGAGCTTCCTTCCCAAACCGCGCTCCTTCTGCTTGAGGAGGGCGTCTTTACCTATGAACTCCTTGTCCCAGAATATCGCGAAGTCGAGGTTGGCCTGGAGCGGGGTGACTTCGTCGATGTCCGTGCTGAGGAGCTGTAACTCTTTCGTCTCGTTGCCGTAGAGCGTGTAGCCGGCCTCAAGCCTGAGCGTGTCCCTTGCTCCGAGTCCGGCCGGCCTTATGCCGTACTTCTCGCCCTCCTCGAGGATTCTCTCCCAGACGTGGAGGGCCTTCTCCGGTTTACCCCTCTTCTCCGGGTCGGGGTGGTAGGGGTTCGCATCTTCGATGTAGACCTCGAAGCCGTTCTCGCCGGTGTAGCCGCTCCTCGAGAGGAGCATCTTTATTCCATCGAGTTCGACCCACCTGGCCTGGAACCACCACATCTCGTTGATGTCTACCCCAAAGAGGTCCTTGGCTAGGTCTCTTGCCTTCGGCCCCTGGACGGCGAACATGGCTATGTCATACGTTTTGAGCTCAATCTCAAGGTCGAGCTCGGTGTACTGCTCCACCATGGCCTTGAGGGAGGTGAACCATGCGTAGAGCTTCTCGAAGGCGTCGCTGTCGCATATCATCAGGTACTCGTCGTTGCCCATGTTGAATATCAGCGTCTCGTCTTTGATGGCCCCCCTCTCGTTGAGGACGAGCGTGTAGGTTCCGCTTATCGCGGGGGGCTTGCTAACGTCGTTGGTCGTCGCGAACTGGAGGAACTTGAGGGCATCCTTTCCGCGGAAGAGTATTTCACCCATATGAGAGGTATCGAAAACGCCGACCGCGTTCCTAACGGCGAGGTGCTCCTCCTTTATGCTCGAGTACCAGATTGGCATCTCCCAGCCCGCGAACTCCTCAACCTTCTTGGCGTGCTCCTTATGCCAGTCAAATATGTGCACCCTTTTGACCATGGCAATCACCGTTCAAACTTGGACCTGAACGTTATAACCCTTTCTCACTCGACGTGCCTTATTGCCTCGGCTGGATTGAGGTCGGCGGCTTTCTTGGCGGGGTAAACGCTCGCAAGGATTCCTATCAAGAACGTTATCCCAAAGGCTATCGCAACGACTTTCAAATCAACAACGGGACCGGGCAAACCGGGGGTTTTTGCCCTCAAAACCTGAACAACGACGTTGGCGAGAACGACACCGGAGGCGAACCCTATAACGCCCCCTATTATCGTGAGCATGATGCCCTCGAGGAGTATCATCTCCAGGATGAACCTCTTCTTGGCGCCGAGGGCCCTGTACGTACCTATCTCCCGCGTGCGCTCCGTCACGGAGGTCAGGAGGGTATTTACAACGCCGAGGGCCCCAACTATAAGGGCTATGCTCCCTATCCCTAGGAGCAGGTTGTTGAGCATGTCCTCAATCTGAACGACGACCTCTATTCCCTGCCTCTCCGTTATAACGGTAGCGCTGGGCAGAATGCGCTGGATTCTGGCCTTGACGTAGTCCACGAAGTTGACGTCGTCAACCCAGACCTCAATGAAGCTTATCCTGCCCGGTTCGTTGTACATCTCCTGTAGGGTACCGAGGGGGACGAAAACGCTCGTATCTATGAAACCTCCGATGAAGCTCTGACCGCTCTCCTGAAAGTTGCCGGAAACCTTGAACTCCCACGCCCTTCCACTGGAGTCGTAGAGCTTAATCGTCTGCCCCGGCAGTATCTCCCAGCTCAGCGTCCCGCCGCCCTGCTTCTGAATTCGCCCGTTGGCTATCGAGTAGCCAAGCAGAGCTTTGAAGCGCGAGCCCTGGGGAATGAACTGACCCCTCTGGAGCTGGGGGCCGGTTAGGGCGTAGAACCTCTGCGCGTCCCGCGGAACGATTCCCATGGCGGTGACGGGAACCTCCCAGCCGCGGTACTCCATGACGGTGAACTTAACGAGAACGGGGTTTATTGCCTCAACATGGTTTATCTTGGCTATCTCATCGGCAACGCTCTGGTTTAAGGTGCTGGTCCCTATGGTCCAGATGGAGGCACCCATACCTGGGAGGACTATTATCACGTTGCTCGTGCTCTGAAGGGTTCTGCTTATCGAGAGCTGGAAGCCCTCGGCGATTGATATCAGGGCAGTAATGGAAGCTATCGCTATGATTATGCCGAGCATCGTGAAAAAGGTTCTGAGCTTTCTTCTGTGAAGGTTCCGGAAGGCTATCTTCAGAACTTCCCTATCCACGGCCCCGCCTCCAGAGCAGGATTATCAGGAGCATGGCAAAGGCCGCCCCGAGGTAGTAGTAGCGCCTGTCCTTCGACGGCTCGATACCTGCGGGAATCTGAACCTCAAGCGTCTCGTTGAAGCTCACGAACCTGCCGTTGGGCGTCATGTAAGTAACCCTAACGACAACGGGGTACCGGCCAGCTTTAAGGGTCGAGTTGAGGATGACGAAGTTAACGCTGTCGTAGTCCATGGGCTCAACGCTTCCCACGTAGCGCTCACCGAGTGGGAACAGCCTCAGGGTCGGGGAGCTTATCGAGACAGTAACTCCCCTCGCCGGAGCCTTCCCGTCGTTCGCGATATCAACCTCGAAGTTGTACCTCCCGTCGCTCATCCAGACGTTGCCCACGTAGGCCTTCAGCTTGGGGAAACCTTCCACGTGGACTCCAAAAGTTGCCTGGGACTTGTATTCCACCCCGTTTTCATCGTAGTACGTTATAACCACGTAGAGAGGGTATATACCGTTGGACACGTCCTTGACCGCAAAGCTGAGGTTTCCCTTGACGGTGCCGTTCGCGGGAATCTCTTTGAAGTACAGAACGCTCTGCCTGCCTATCGGGTAGATGCTGGGCTCCTCAGGGGGCGTCTGTCCCGTGGGAAACAGGGAGTAGCTCTGGCTCTCCTCCTGGGGTTTGCTCGGGAGAACGGCGACCTTAACGTTGTAAGCGGGGGCGTTGCCAACGTTGGAAACAGCGAGACTGAGCGTGAAGTTCGAGGAGGGTGAAACCGGACTTGGCTTCGACTTGAAGAGGACCACCTCAACCTTCGGCCGCGAAACGTCGCTGAGGGGTATGCCGACCTCCACCTCCTCCTCTTTCGCTATACCGTTTTCATCGGTGTACTGCAGCTTTATGTAGAGCGGATAGACGTCGGGCCGCACGGTCTTCGAGGCTATGAGGAGGAAGTGAAGCGTCCTCGTCTGACCCGGGGCGAGTACGTCGGTGTACTTAACGGGACCTTCCCTGTAGGCGGCGAACGGTATCTCCTGGGTGAACGTGGGAACCGTGAGCGTGGGAAGGAGGGTTTTCTGGGGCTTTTCACTGCTCTGAACCACGGGCTGGGTGTAGAGGGAGACCTTAACGAAGCGGGCGAGCTGGTCGCCGACGTTTTTAATCGTGATGTTAACGCCGAAGATTCCACCCACCTCAACGGGGGGAAAGCTCACGTTGGTCACAACGACCGCGGCACCGTTCAGGGGGATGTATGCGATGTACTTAGGGGCAAGGATTTTGAGGGAGACGCTCTCGTTGGTCACGTTGTAAACGGTGACCTCAACCTCGTGCCAGTAGTGCGGCCCGGGGCCGAAGTAAGCGTAGTCCACGAAACCGTCCCGGTAGTAGCGCATGAAGACCTTGCCATCCCTCTGGCCGAGGACGGACAGTGAAACCGGGCCGTAGGAGAACGTCGAGTTGTAGCCCGTAGTGCCGGAGAACACCGTCGTTGGACGCGAGTAAATCGCCACGTACGCAACCCGGGTTTTGGCGGGCTGTTTCAGGTAGACCAGCGTTATCTTGATGTCACCGTAGGTAAAGGACTGCCCCTCCTGAAGGGAAAACGTGACGACGCTGAAGTTCGAGTTGTCCCTCAGTTTAAACAGAACTATCGGATTCGAGGACGAGACTCCGTAGAGAAAATCAACGAGGGTGAGCGTGTAGTTCCCGAAGCTAATCGACCGGCCCATCCCAAGGTAGCCGGAGAAGACCTCCAGGTAGCCGGGCTCCCCCGAAGAACTGGAAGAACAGGAGACACCGGGGAGTAGGGGAAGCAGAAGAATGAGCACGATTGCAAAAACGACAACGCGCCTCATAGGTTCTCCACCTCGTAGAGCTTTCCGTCCCTAATCCTCAAAACCCTATCGGCTTTTCTGGCGACGTCAAGGTCGTGAGTGACGACGACGAAGGTAGTCCCCTTCTCGCGGTTGAGTGTTTTCATGAGAGAAACTATCTCCTCCGAGGACCTCGTGTCGAGGTTTCCAGTCGGCTCGTCCGCGAGGATTATGCTCGGCTCGTTGGCGAGGGCCCTCGCTATGGCAACACGCTGCTGCTGACCGCCGCTCATCTCCGTTGGCTTGTGCTCCGCCATGTGGGGGATTCCAACGAGCTCAAGGAGACGTTTTGCGCGCTCGACCCGCCTCTTAGGGGGAACCCCCGCCAGAATCATCGGGACCTCGACGTTCTCAAGGGCTGTTAGGATTGGTATCAGGTTGTAGTGCTGGAAAACGAAGCCGATTTTCCAGAGCCTCATCTCGGAGAGCTCGTCATCGTCGAGCCCGATAACGGACCTGCCGTCAATGTAGAGCTCGCCGGAATCAGGAGTGTCCAGAAGGCCGAGAATGTTGAGGAGCGTGGTCTTACCGCTGCCGCTCGGCCCGATGATTGCCACGAACTCACCGGCCCGAATCTCAAGGCTCGCCCCCCTGAGGGCCGGAACTGTTACCCTGCCGAGCTGATAGCTCTTGTAGAGCTCGACAGCTTTTAAAACGATTTTTTCACCCATGATTGAAACTCAGAGAGGAGGCTATTAACTTTATCCCCGGAACCTCGGAAGTTCTAAATACGATGACGCCCTATAGAATACGAGGTGATGTCATGTTTGAAAGAATCCTCTACCCAACCGACTTCTCAGACGTATCGCTCCACGCCCTCAGGCACTGCATCCCCAAACTCTTCGAACTCGGTGCCAAGGAGCTCTACCTCCTCCACGTCATCGACATAACCGTTGCGGAACTCGAGGCGTTCGAGCTTGAAGAAATCTACCGCGAGAAGCTTGAAAAGCTCGCCGAGGAGCTGAGAAAGAAGGGAATCAACGCAAAGGCCGACGTGAGAGTGGGAATCCCGTCGCTTGAAATAGCGGAGGCGAGCGAGGAAGCCGGGGTTGACCTCGTCGTGACGCCGAGCGTCGGCGAGAACATATGGAGGCAGATGTTCATGGGGAGCACCGCCTCGAACCTCGCGAGGGCAACTAAAAAGCCGGTTCTCCTGCTCAAGTACGTCAAGAAGGACGACTCCTACGAGCTGGCCGTTGACTGCTCCGAGCTCTTCAGGAGGCCTTTGGTAGCGGTGGACTTCTCAAAGTGCTCAATCAAGATAGTCAAGACCGTTCGGAAGTTCGAGGAGCTCATGGAGAGGGGAATCCTCCTGCACTCGGTTGACTACGGCAAGGTTGACGAGCTGGAGCACAACATTGAGGTGGCGAAGGTGAACCTCGAGAAGACGGCGAAGGGGGTCAAGGCCGACTTCGAGCTTGAGGTCATGGTCGGAACCGCCAGCCAGGCGATAATAGGGACGGCACTGGCGAAAAATGCAACGCTCATAGTCATCGGCAAGAAGGGCAGGAGCGTTCTCAAGGACCTGATACTTGGTAGCACGGCGGAGAGGGTCATGCGGGACTCGAAACTCCCAGTCCTCCTCGTCCCGTGCGAATAGCCTCAGACTGGAACGGCTTCCTCATCAACTCGGTAGCTACCCTGTTGCCATCATCGGCTGTCCTTCCCTATTTTTCCGGCCTTATAAAGCTACTCCTTCGTGCTTTCTCCTGTCATGAAGGCGCTCGCCATTATGTGGGCGAGCCTCAGCGGTTCCGGAATCAGGCCGGTCTTCGTGGTTACTCTAACGACCTCAAAGGCGACCTCCGGAGAAACGCCAAGGGCCTGGACGTAGAGCTTTCCGGGAATCATCTCGAAGAGCGGGGGAGCCTTCCTCAGGAGTTCAACCCGTTCCTCCCAGTCAGGGAAGTGCTTCCTAAGCGCGAGCTCCATGGCGTTTAAATCGGGCCTCTTCCTCACGACGACGATTACCGGAAGGCCGGTTTCGCGGTGGAGCCTCTCAAGGTCAACGACGTTGAAGCCCCCGTAGGTTATCCCCTTGAGGAGGATTACTCTCAAATCCCTGAAGCGGGACCGGTTTACGGCATCAATCAGCTTCTCGGTGGCGTCGGTTCCGTCGACGGTTATCCACCTCGAAACGGCCCCGACGACCTCCTTCGAGCCCTTCATGACGACTCCGAAGAGAACCGTCTTTCTTCTTTCGAGCTTGGAAGAAAAGGAGAACGTCCCGTCATCGAAGCCAACGACCCTTATCTCGGGCTTCACCTTGCGAATCATCCGAACAGCACCCTCGCCATCCACTCCGAGTACTCCCTGTTGAGCTTGTCGAGGTCAATCCTGGCTATCAGCGGGACGTCGTAGGGGTGAAGCTCCCTCAGCGCGTCCCTCAAAGCTTTCCACTTGCTCACCTCGGTCTTCAGGAGAACGCCGATTTCCTTGCCCTCCTCTATTTTTCCTTCCCACCAGTACATTGCCTCGTGCTCCCGCATGTTGGCGCAGACTATGAGCTTCCTCTCAAGGAGCTCTCTGACGACTTTCCTGGCACTCTCCCAATCGGGGAAGGTCGTGTAGACGAACACAGCCTCCATCGGACACCCCTGAGTTAGTGGGCGGGTAAAGCTTAAATCCCTTGTGGAGAACTTGAAACGGGATGGTGTATGGCGAGGGTCAGAGCGCACCTCAGGATATACGGGCGCGTTCAGGGAGTCGGCTTCCGCTGGAGCATGCAGAGGGAAGCCAGAAAACTCGGTCTTGCCGGCTGGGTCAGAAACCTGCCAGACGGGAGCGTTGAAGCCGTTGTGGAAGGCGACGAAGAGAGGGTCGAGGCGCTGATTGGATGGGCCCACCAAGGACCGCCGCTGGCGAGGGTAACGCGCGTCGAGGTAAAGTGGGAAGAACCGGAGGGGCTGGAGGGCTTTAAGGTCACCGGTTGAGGGCCTCTATGAGAACCCTCTTCGGGCAGTACTTGACCTCACAGTAGTTGCAGACGAGCTTTTCCTTCTCCTTCTCCGGCGTGTGGAGTATGAGCCTCTGGAAGCCGTGGATGTCCTTTATCTTCGCGAAGGTCTCAACCGGGAGCGTTCCGTCTATGACGATGAATATCTTGCTCGTCTCCTCCCGCAGGTTTCTGCCGAAGACCTCCATCACCGGAACGCCGTTCTCCGCGAGAATCCGCATAACCTCGGCAAAGGCCCCCTGGTAGTCCTCCTTCTCCACGTCAATCTCGAGCACTTCCCAGCCCATGAGCGGAGCGACGTCTATCAGGCTCGGCAGGGGGTTGAGGCGCTCGAAGATGAGCTTTAGCGGATAGGTTTTCTCTATGTACTCGATTGTGTGGTAGATTATCTTCCTGTTGACGCCTATGGCTCTAGCGAGCTCGCTTATCGGGACCTCAACGTTTTTGAGGTAAATTTTACCGTTCCGCACGCTCAGGCCGTTCTCGAAGAGGAACTCGGCGACCTTCCTCCTGGCGGGATAGTTCTTGAAGTAGGCCTCAAGTATGAGCATCATCTTTGTTCACCTCTTACTCATACCTGGGTAGAAATGGATATTTAAATCTTTCCCCGGACAAAGGTTATAACATCCAACACCGTATTGGGGATTCCGGAGGTGGTGGAATGCTCGACGTGATAGGCATGGGAAACCTCAACTACGACATAATCTTCCTGCTCGACCGCTTTCCCGAGTTCCACGAGAAGGTCGTCTCCAGGGAGGCCCACTTCGGCCTCGGCGGTGCGGCCGGGAACACGATAAGCTGGCTCGCAACCTTCGGTTTAAAAACGGGCTTCATCGGGGCGGTTGGAAGGGACGAGATAGGAGAGGCTCACCTGAAGTACTTTGAGAGGCTCGGCGTCGACACCTCTGGAATAGACGTCGTTGCCGTTCCATCGGGAGTGGCCGTTGCGATGGTCCACGGGGACGACAAGAGGATAGTCAAGCACCTCGGAGCCAACTCCCTCAGGAAGTTCAAGCCCGAGTACGCAAAGAAAGCCAGGTTCCTACATCTCTCGTCCAATCCACCTGAGCTCATCGAGGAGGCGGTCCGCTTCGCCAACGCCAGCGGGATTCCGATTTCGGTAGACATCGGGGAGGCAACTCTCCCCAGAGAAGTGGAGGGTATGGTTGACTACCTCCTCATGAACGAGGACGAGTACAGGCGGAAGTACGGCTCGCTCGACACTTCCCTCAGCAACGCCAAGAACCTGATAATAACGCTCAACGGGGGCGGGGCGATAGTCCGCGAGGGGGATGAAACCTTCGAGGTTCGCGGGCTGAGCGCGAAGGTCGTTGACAGCACCGGTGCCGGCGATTCCTTCGACGCCGGCGTAATCTACGGAATCCTCAGGGGATGGTCGCTCAGGGATTCGGCAAAGCTCGGCATGCTCCTGGCGTATCTCACCGTCCAGAAGGTTGGGGCGAGGAGCGCGATAGTCCCGCTCGAGAGGGTAATCACACTGTCAAAGGAGCTGAACCTCGATTTGCCGTGGTGACATCTGTAACCCCTCGGAAAACCTTAAAAATTCGGGTTTCAAAAAAGGTTAGGGAGCCGGAAGAGCGGAGGTGAGTCCTTTGGAAATAGTGATTGACAACTTCAAGCCAAAGATAACAAGGCCCTTCAAGAGGAAGAACGAGTACTGGGTCAAGCTCATCCTTCCCGAGGGAGAGGAGTACATAATGAAGTTCAAGAGCCCCCTCGAGGCGGAAGACGCCATCTACGGCATGCTTGACGACCTTCAGGTTTACGGAGGTAAGGTCAAGCTTAAGCTCCGCGAGGGAAACGTTATCGAGGAGATTAAGGTCCTCGAACTCTACAAGCCGTCCGCGAAGGAACTCCTCAACGAGTACTTCAACGACTAACGTCCTTTTCTGTTCATTATAGTTGTCGTTTTGACAGGAAACTTATATATATCCCCGCACCCAATAGTTCTATTGGGGTCTACCCGTTTAACCAAACGTTGGACGTCTGGTTTAATGCTTTTGGAGGTCGTCCCAGTGGCAAGGCGAAAGAACAAGGAGCTCATTGAAATAGCGCGGGACATAGGCGGAGACGAGGCCGTTGAGGTAGTCAAAGCCCTCGAAAAAATGAAAGAAGCCACCGACGAAGAACTCGCTGAGAAAACTGGAATCAGGGTGAACACCGTCAGGAGGATTCTCTACCAACTCAACGACCAGGGACTGGCAGATTTCAAGAGAATCCGCGACCCCGAGACGGGATGGTATTACTACTACTGGCGCCTTGAAACCAAGAGACTGCCCGAGATAATAAAGGCCAGAAAGATGGCCGAGCTGAAGAGGCTCAAGGAGATGCTTGAAGAGGAGACCAGCGAGATTTACTACTGGTGCGGCGAGGAGGGCCATCCGAGGCTCACCTTCGACGAGGCGATGGAGTACGAGTTCCAGTGCCCGATATGCGGCAAGATGCTCATGCAGTACGACAACAGTCGAATTGTCGAGGAGCTCAAGAAGCGCATAGAGGAACTTGAAATCGAGCTCGGCATCAGGAAGAAGCCGAAGAAGAAAAAGAAGGGTTGAAATAAGGGAATGGTCCCAATGAACTTCGGGGATGGTGAAGATGGAAGACGTGGTTATTCTGGAGAAGGTTTACGGTGACAGGAGTGGTTTTGACAAGCTCCACAGGAAGCTCCGCTCCCTTCTGGGAGATTTGGAGGTTGAGTGGAAGTTATCGGCAACGACCAAGAACTGGGTTAAGGTCAGCCTCAGCGGTGAGGACGAGGAAATCAGCGCGAACCTCGTCAGGGACGAGTTCGGGGAGGTTCCCCACAGCCTCAAGAACGTTGAGATGGGGAAGACCTATAGGGGACGCTTCATAGACCTCGGCAAAGTCGGCTACGGCGCTTACGTTGACATTGGAATCTTCAAGCCGAAGCCCAAGGACGCGCTGATTCCTCTCTACTATCTTAAGAGAACCTTCGGAGATAAGCCCGTAAGGCAGATGATTCGGGAGTTCGGCTGGGTGGACAACCTGCCCATCGAGGTTGAAGTGACGGACGTCGAGTTCGGTGCCAGGGAAGTGGAGTTGGCCTTCAGCGACGCCCAGCTGAAGAGGATTAAGGAGTGGCTGAGCGACGGTTACGACAAGCTATTCATAACGGGGACGATAAGCGAGAAGGTTGAAGAGGCGCTCATCAAGACGGGCCACGGCAGGGACGTCAAGAGAATGGAGGAGCTCGGTTTAATGGAGACGCTCCTCGTCCTCAAGAGGGGAACCCAGGCCCCGGGAATCATCAAGGCAATCGGCCCGCACCTGAAAGGGGCCGTCTTCGGTGCAATCAAGTTTGAATGACCGAATGAACGAGCCTGACGGCAAGTATCGAAACGAGGGTTAGGGCGTAGGGAAAGAACCCGCCCACGAAGGGAGCAATTGCCAGAAAGGCCAACGTTGCAAGGGTTATGAAGGCCGTCGGACCCCTCCACCTTATTCTTCTCAGTCCTGTTAATAGGGCGTAGAAAATCACGATGAGGCCAAGAAGGGCCTGCTCAATAAGAGTTTTTAGGAAGGATGCGTGAAGAGAGAAGTGAACCCATCTCGAAAGCCAATCAAAACCGTAAAGCCTGCAGACAAACCAGAAGCCTAACCAGACCAGGAGGAGATAAGAGAGGTTCCGCAGCTTCCTACCGGGGTACGTGAGGGCAAAGAACAGAGGAAAGAGAAGGACGTAGGGATTGAAAAAGGATGCCAAAAGCGTCACCATCGAAAGCAGGAGTATCTCAACGGTTCTGCGCAGACCGGGCAGGAAAGAGGCGTTCGTCATTATAACAATAGAGAGGAGCATGAGAACGATTCCGGGAAGAGACGTTCCAACGGTTGCAACGTGGGAGCGGAAAGCCGGTGAAGAGAAGACCAGGCCAAAGGCAAGAAAACCCAGCTCCCTCTCGCGCCTTGGAGCAACGTAGAAGAAGAGACCCGTGAGGACCATAAGAAAAAGCCAGTGGGCCAGCCAGAGGTTCTCATCAATCGGCGGAACGATGGATAGAACACCGCCGATTATTGCACCGAGGGGGGAACTCGGGGTTGAGCCGGCCGCGACGGAGAGAGCCTTGAAGAAGACGCCCAAAAAGGCTCCCGACACCTCAGGCCTCTCAGAGAGCGTAAACCACACGAAGATTAACGAGAGCCCAAGGAGGAAGAACCTCGCGGAGTAACTCCTGTCCCTCCTGAGGCTGAGGCCAAAGACGAGCAGGAGCAGAAAGGAGAAAATTGAGAAAACCAGAAGCGAGACCACAGGGGGGTTCCATATCTCAGAGAAAGCCTCGTGCGTGAGGTAGATGTCGTCCTTGCTCCCCGTGATGAAAACCGTGCCGTTGAGTACGATTACCATGGGAGAAAGCGAGGCACTCTGAGGAAGGCCCGTCAGGTTCCAAAGCCTCTTCATCTCGGGGTTCTCGTAGACGTTTCCGACGAGAACGAGCGTGCCGTTCCCGTGCTCCAGGACTTCACCGAGCTTGGCATCAACGTAGCGGGCCCAGCCCTTTGCCCAGTAATCCCTGCCCGGAACGACGCGATAAGTGGTGCTGGAGTGCAAAAAGTGCTCGAAGCTTTCTTTATCCGGATAATAGCTAACCCCACCGGCCGAAACGAGCGGTGAAACGAGCAGGAGGAGCAAAATCAAAGCCAAAGCCCTTCTCATCCTCTCCCCGGGATAGGTAGGGGAAGGGGTTAAAAAGCTTAACGTAGCCTGGTCCAGCGCGGCCCCATCGCAGCGGCTTCCGCCGGCCTGAGCCGCGCCCAGGGAAGGATGAGTAAAGGGAGTTAAAAATCACTCGGTTTTCTCCTGCTCCTCTCCCCCACCCTTGAGCTCCTCGAGCTTCTTCACGAGCTTATCGGCGAGCTCCATGAAGGCCCTAGCGGCGGGGGTGTCATCGTAGAGGACTATTGGAATGCCGGCGTCGCTTGCCTCCCTCGCCTTGAGGTCTATCGGAACCTCACCGAGGAAGTCAACGCCCTCCTTCTCGGCCAGCTTCTTGCCCCCGCCCTTGCCGAAGAGGTCAATCTCGTTTCCGCAGTGCGGGCAGATGAGGTAGCTCATGTTCTCAACGACGGCTATGTAGGGAACCTCCATCTTCTTCATCATGTTGACGGCCTTGCCGGTGTCGAGAAGGGCAACCTCCTGGGGGGTCGTGACGATGACCGCGGCGTCGAGCTGGACGTTCTGAACAACCGTCAGGATTTCGTCGCCCGTTCCGGGCGGGAAGTCGATTATCATGAAGTCGAGCTCGCCCCACTTGACGTCGCCGAGGAGCTGTTTGATGGCCTTGGTGACGAGGGCACCGCGCCAGATTATCGGCTGGTCCTCGGGGACGAGGAAGCCCATGCTCATGACCTTGATGGGCGTTATCTGGCCCATGAAGTCGGCCATCGGCGGAAGCATCTCGAAGCGACCGTCTTCCAGCCTCTCCGCCAGAACATCGGCCTTGTCCACGCCGAGCATCTTTGCCACGTTCGGCCCGTGTATGTCCGCGTCGAGCAGGCCGACGTAGTAGCCCTTCTTCGCGAGCGCGGCCGCGAGGTTCACCGCGACGGTGCTCTTTCCAACGCCACCCTTACCGCTGAGAACCGCTATCTTGTACTTCCACTTCTTCTGCTTCTCCTTTATCCTCTCGGTGAGCGGGTCCGCTCCGAGACCTCCAATGTTCAGCGTGGGAGCCTTAATCGTCATCTTGCACCACCGACGGGAATAGTTCGGTGAACTTAAAAACCTTTGTCCCAAAAAGGGTAAGATTGGTCAGAATTGTGCAATATTCACTCGGCGTACTTCAACAGTATCTCCTTCAGCTCGAGGGCTTTTATGTAAGTTGGAGACTCCGGATTCCCGAGTATGGCCTCAATTTCCGGGTCGTACTCTTCCACGAGCTCATCGTACGGGATTATCGTTTTTGTCGTGAAATCGTTGAATCCAAGCTCGTCGAGTATCCTCTCGACCTTCTCAATCTGACTTTCCTTCTTTACTTTGTTTATCACGAGGTGGACATACTTAATGCCGAGCTGTCTCGCGAGCTTTGCGGCATCAACCGCCACCTGAACGGAGTTGTAAGTTGGCTCTGTGAGAACAACGGCCTGCTTGAAGCCCTTGGCCAAAGCCCTTCCAAAGTGTTCAAGACCCGCCTGAGTATCCATGAGAATTATCTCACCTTTCCTCAGGTTGATGTACTTAACAACCGCATCAAGGAGAGCGTTTTCAGGACAGAGACAGCCGGCGGCGGCCTGAACAACGCTTCCCATGACGAGGAGCATGACTCCATCGGGCCCAACAACACCGAACCTATCAACCACGTCCCGTACATCTGGGGTCAACGAGAAGTACAGCCCCCAGTTAGTTCCGGGTCGCGCCCCAGTTTTTTCCTCGATGTAGTCAAGGTTCTTGTTGAGAGGAACTATTTCATCCCTGATTTCCTTGGGAACACCGAGTGCGTGTGCAAGGTTCATCTGAGGGTCCTCATCAACTGCTAAAACGCGATAGCCGTCGCGTGCGAGTAGTCTTGCGAGAAGGGCGGTCATAGTTGTTTTACCCACACCCCCCTTGCCGGTGATTACAACTCTGAACCCCTCTTCCGGGGCCTGCTTTTTGGTTCGTTCTCGCAACTCTTCAGCTATCTGAAATAGCTTTTTTCGTCTTTCGTCTTCAACCGATTTGAGGGGCTTTCCCATAAGCAACACCAAAAAATTTGAAAAACCCAACGTATAAATGCTTTTAGGTTCGAATTTAAAACTATTAGAATGGGCAGAATTGTGGACTGTGGGGAACATAATTGGATAATATTGTATCTAATTGTTCATACGAACATTTCTGTTCAAAGGCGCATAACTAAAAGTTTCAAACCTTAGGATAACTTATCCGTATGACTATTCAGTCATAAGAACCAAATCTCATTACACAAAGATATGGAACTAAAGTGTAACAATTTGAATTACAAATTCACGGTTTTAAGTTGAAATGGAAACCCATTTATATACAAATTTGTTACATAAGCTTCGGTGATTCCTATGCCACCTGATTCAAAGCCTACAATTTTCATAAACCCAGCAAAGTGCATAGGCTGCCGGCACTGTGAAATAGCATGTGCAGTGGAGCACTCACAGAGCAAGGACCTGTTCTCAGCGATATTCGAGAATCCGCTACCGAAGCCGAGGATACACGTTCTCCCCATGGGAGCATACAACGTTCCCATGAACTGCCGGCACTGTGAAAACGCACCCTGTATGGAGGTCTGCCCGACCGGGGCGATTTTCAAGGACGAAGATGGCGCCGTTCTCGTCGATGTGGACAAGTGCATCGGTTGCAAGATGTGCGCAATAGTCTGTCCCTTTGGTATCCCAGAGTTCGACGCCCTCACCGGCGTGATGTTCAAGTGCGACATGTGCCCGGACAGAAGGGCAGAGGGACGGCTTCCGGCCTGCGTTGAGGCCTGTAAGACCGGCGCACTTATGTTTGGAACCATAGACGAGGTGGTCTCGCAGGTCAGAAAGGAGACCGCCAAGAAGATAATCAAGCTGAAGGAAGGCGAATACAAGGAGGAATACAACGGTTGGGACCTGTTTAGGTCTTTTCAGGCCGAGGTTATTCGGATTAATGAGGGGGAGTCAAAATGAAGAAGTATAAGGAAGTATCGATAGACCCCACCACCCAGAAGATGTACGAACGCGCCCAAGAACTGGGCATTGAAACCGTCTGGGAGAGGCTCGAGAAACAGCAACCCCAGTGCGGTTACGGTCTGCTTGGAATCTGCTGTAGGAACTGTATGATGGGACCGTGTAGGATTAATCCCTTCGGCGGAGAGCCCAAGAGAGGCGTCTGCGGTGCCGACGCCGATACAATCGTTGCCAGAAACCTCCTTAGAATGATAGCGGCCGGTGCAGCTGCACACAGCGACCACGGGAGGCATGTTGCTTTAACGCTCCTCGTCGCGGCCGAGATGGCCGAGAAGTTCAAGAAGGAAGGAAAGCCCGTCCTTGAGCTCGACAACATGGCCTCGAACACCCTGCCCTACCAGGTCAGAGACCCCGAGAAGCTCAAGGCGGTTGCGAAGAGGCTCGGAATCGAAACCGAGGGCAAGAGCATAAGGGAGCTCGCCAAGGAGGTAGCAGAGGTAGCTCTCAGGGACTTCGGAAAGCAGGACGAGGAACCGTTGGAATTTCTCAAGGCATACCTCAACCCGAAGACCTACGAGATGCTTGAAAAAGCCGCCGAAAAGGCCGGGATGCCGTGGTTTGAGAAGGGCGTCCTCCCGAGGAGCATAGACAGGGAGATAGTTGAGAGCCTCCACAGGACACACATCGGAACCGACCACGACCCGGTGAGCATACTCCTCCACGGACTCAAGACGGCCCTCGGCGACGCCTGGGGTGGCTCGCTCATAGCAACTGAACTCCAGGACGTCCTCTTCGGCACACCGAAGGTCATAAAGGCCGAGGCCAACCTCGGCGTCCTGAAGGAGGACTACGTCAACATAGTCGTCCACGGCCACGAGCCGGTTCTTTCGGAGAAGATAGTCGAGGCGGCCCAGGACCCCGAGCTGATAGAGCTCGCCCAGAAGCTTGGAGCCAAGGGCATAAACGTCGTCGGAATGTGCTGTACCGGCCTTGAGGTCCTCATGAGGCACGGAATTCCGATAGCGGGCAACTTCCTCCAGCAGGAGATGGCCATCGTTACAGGTGCCGTCGAGGCAATGGTCGTTGACGTGCAGTGTATAATGCCCGCAACGGTCGACGTCGCAAGGTGCTTCCACACCAAGATAATAGACACGAGCCCGATAGCGACTTTCCCAGGGGCAATTCACATCAAGTTCGACGAGAGGAGGGCCGACGAGATAGCGAAGGAAATCGTTAGAACGGCAGTTGAGAACTTCCCGAACAGGTCGAAGCAGAGGGTTGAGATACCGAAGGAAAAGATGTCGGGCTACGTCGGCTTCAGCGTCGAGGCCATACTCGAGCACTTTGGAGGCTCCCTCAAGCCCATCGAGGAAGCCATCGTTGAGGGCAAGATAAAGGGCGTCGCCGGCCTCGTCGGCTGTAACAACCCGAAGGTGAAGCAGGACCACAACCACATAAAGATAGCCAACGAGCTCATGAAGAGGGACGTCCTCCTCATTGGAACAGGTTGCTGGGCCACCGCGGCGATGAAGTACGGCATCTTCCTGCCAGAGTACGCAGACACAGAGAACGTCGGGCCCGGCCTGAGGGAGTTCGCCAAGGAGTGGGGCATTCCCCCGGCGCTCAACATGGGCTCGTGCGTTGACTGTACGAGAATGCTCGTCCTGGCCGACCTCATAGCGAGGGACCTCAATGTGCCCATCTCGGCACTGCCGGTCGTTGGTTCGGCACCTGAGGCAATGACCGAGAAGGCGGTCTCAATAGGAACCTACTTCGTCGCCAGCGGAATAACAACTCACCTTGGCGTCGTTCCGCCGGTTCTCGGCGGGCCCAAGGTCGTGAAGATTCTTACGCAGGACCTCTACGACATCGTTGGAGCGGCCTTCATAGTGGAGCCAGACCCGTACAAGGCGGCAAAGCTGATGTACGAGCACATCATGAAGAAGAGGAAAGAGCTTGGAATTTGATTTCTCATTTCTTCACTCTTTTTGAGGTGATACCATGGGGGAGGAATTCGAGGGGGTTAAAGCCGACGCCTGCATCGGCTGTGGACTCTGCGCTCAGGTGTGTCCACACAACGCGATATTCGTTATGGATAACGATAAACGGGTCGTTTCCTTCCACCCAGAACTCTGTGGGGAGTGCAACTACGAGTGCAACAGTATCTGTCCCACTCAGGCAATCAAAGGGAAGCCCACGAGAATTGACCTTGAATTTGAATACGCCCACTGTCAGGTCTGCGGTAAAAAGCTCGACTACACGGTCAAGACCGCGGAGTTTCTTTACCGCAAACTCGGAAAGTTCTACGATTACCCAGAGATTGTGTTCATGTGCGACAGGTGCAAGCACGAGCGCGTTAAGGAGTTCCCGAGCGAGTACCTGAAGTTCTTCGGGGGGATGCTCAAATGAGGGGCATGAAGTTTTCGTTTCTCTGCAGGAGCAAACCGGAGAAAACCGGCAAACGGGTGGCGATAATCGGGGCCGGCCCCGCGGGATTGACTGCCGCCGGTTACCTCGTCTGTAAGGGTCATGACGTTGATATCTACGATAAAATGCCGGAACCCGGCGGGCTCATGCTCTTCGTTATCCCGGAGTTCAGGATTCCGGTTGAGAGGGTTCGCCTCGGAGCTAAAGAGCTTGAGGAAGAGTTTGAGGTAACATACTATCCAAAAACGAAGGTCATGGAAGGTGAGAGACAGGACGAGGGCGACGAGTTCTACGAGAGGGTTGTCAAGCTGAGCGAGCTGAAGGAAAAGTACGACGCGGTGCTCATAGCGACGGGGATATGGAACGTCAGGAGGATAGGAATTCCCGGAGACGACCTTGAGGGCATACTCTCGCCTCTCGAGCTCCTCTTCTGGATAAAGGGGCACGAGCTCGGCTACGTTCCAAAGGAGAAGGTTCCCGATTTAAAGGACAAGAAGGTCGGCATCATAGGAGCCGGTTTGACGGCGGTCGATGTTGCCTTCGAGTGCAACCGCCTCGGAGCCGAGGTTGAGATATTTTACCGCAGGACGATAAGGGAAGCTCCGGCGGGAGCCTACGAGATAAACATTTTGAGAAACAGGGGAGTTAAATGGTTCGAGCTCGTAACACCGAAGCGCGTTATAGGTGAGAACGGCAGGGTTAAAGCCATCGAGCTCCTGAGGACGAGGCTCGGTGAACCGGACGAAACCGGAAGGAGGAGACCCATTCCCATTCCCGGCTCCGAGTTTCAGGTCGAGCTCGACTACCTCGTCTTCGCCATAGGAATGGTTTCAACTCCACCGGTGAACGGGGGTTACATCGCCACTGACAGGAGGGGAAGGATAGTCGTTGACTCAAGGCACATGACGAGCGCCGAGGGAATCTTCGCGGCCGGCGACGTCGTCAACGGCCCGACGAAAGTCGGCAGGGCCATAAAGGACGGCCTGTACACGGCGGTTTCAATAGACAAATGGCTCAGGGGGGAGCTCTGATGGAGCGGAAGTACCTCTACCTCGACTACCTCACCTGCATCGGCTGTGAGACCTGTGAAACCGTCTGTGCATTCATTCACGATGGCAATCCCAACATCAGGATTTACGTGACCGAGAACAAGCAGTACGTCCCGATAAACTGCAAGCACTGCGACGATGCTCCCTGTCTCAGGGTCTGCCCCACCCACGCGATATACCGCGACGAGGACGGTGCAGTTAGAATCCACGAGGAGAAGTGCATCGGTTGTCTAGCCTGCCTGCAGGTCTGCCCCTACGGCGTTCCATTCTACAGCCTCAAGGTGAAGGCGATAACCAAGTGCGATATGTGCGCCGACAGACGCGAGGAGGGACTCGAGCCGGCCTGCGCCCTTATGTGCCCGGCAGAGGCGATTCAGTACGGCCCGCTTGAGATTGTCCTCGAACTCGTTAAGGAGAGGCGCGCCAAGAACATTCCGGAGCACCAGCGCGAGCTAAGCGATAAGGAGCTGAAGAGGAGCGTTACTTCCGGCTACTCCGTTCTCTGACACCTTTTTGTTTCGGTGGTGTGAAAATGGAAAGGATAGGGCTGAGTGACGTTATCGGGAACGCAAGGAGAGTAGTCCTGTGGGGAATAGGAAACGAAAAGCGGGGCGACTACGGCTTCGGGGCCTATCTTGCTGAGGCCCTTATGATAGCCATTAGAAACCCGAACTTCCTCGTCCTCAACTGCAGGGAGGTTCCGGAGAGCCAGGCCGGGGTCACGGTTAGATTTGCCCCTGAGCTTCTTATCATCGCAGTCCCCCTCGAGCTCGGTGAGGAACCAGGAAAGCTCGTCGTTGCCGAGCCCTGGGAGGCCATTGAAGACATTCCCGAGGAGTTCAGACCGCAACTTGAGGTCACCCTGAGGCACGTGAGCGAGCTCTTACCTGACACTAAAATATTGCTTCTCGGCTGCCAGCCAGGAAGTGAAAAAACAATAACACCCAATATTAAAGAGTGCGTTGAAAATCTGGCGCTTGGAATATCAGCTTTGTACCTTTAGCTGGAGATTAAGCCGTATCGCTCCAAGTCATTTTTTAAGCGGTCAACTGCTTTTTTGATATCTTCCTCCGTCTTTGCCCCAGAAACGACAATTTTTCCACTGTTGAATATAAGGATAGTCATTGAAGAATCTCTCACCCTGTAAACAACACCGGGGAATATCTCAGGCTCGTACTCAACGTTTGGAAGGGTTAGTGCGATTTCCTCAAGCTCGACGTTTCCAAGACCTATATCACCCGCGGCCACAATGTTCTCAATTTTAATAGATGGACTTCCTTCAAACTTCATTCCCAGAGATTCAAGCATATGCCTGAGATACAGGACTGCGGTTTCTATCGTTTTAACGTCTCTGGCTCCGGTGCATACCAAGCGTCCGGAGTAGAATATCAAAAAAGTAACCTCCGGTGATTGCATTCTGTAAGCGGCTCCCGGAAAAGTTCTGGGGTTATACTTAATTGGAGCGAGATTTTTTACCACGAGGTTCATATCTATGGGGCCATGCAGGTCAATCGATGCCACGATATTCTCAATTTCGAGTGTCATTTAATCCACCAAGAGTTGACTAAAGAATGAAACCTTAAACTTAACGTTCCGAAATGGAAAAAACAGAAGAAAAGAAGGCTCACTCCTCCGGCTTCGGGAGGGTGACCTCGACGCCGAGGACCTTCCACATGGCCTTTATCTGCTCACGCATAACGTCGATGGCCTCCGGCTGCTTGAAGAGGTGCTTGAACCTGCCCTGAAGCTTGAGGTACTCCTCGATGGGCTTCTTGAACTCTATGGCAACTACTCTGCCTCCCTCGCGCTTGACCTTCGCGCCTCCTCCGGGGCTCTGTATCTTGATGTTGTGGAAGTCGCCGTTCTCAATCTCGAAGAGTGGCCATATTCCTGTCTCGATGGCGAGCCTCGCTATCTCAACTCCCTTCTCGAGCGGGCTCTTCCAGCCGGTAGGGCAGGTACAGTGCATCTGAATGAAGGCCGGACCATCAACCTTTGCCGCCTTTTTCACCTTTCTAACCAGGTCAAAGGGGTTGCCTATGCTCGCGGTTGCCACGTAGGGTATCTGGTGGGCTGCAGCTATAAGGGCGACCCATTTCTTGGGCTTGTCCTCACCGATGGAGTACTTGCCGGGCGGTGAGGTGGTCGTCCAGGCTCCGTAGGGGGTTGAGGAGCTCCTCTGGATTCCGGTGTTCATGTAAGCCTCGTTGTCGTACATGACGTAAACGACGTTGTGACGCCTCTCAAGCATACCACTGAGGGCCTGCATACCGATGTCCGCGGTTCCTCCATCTCCACCAAATGCAAGAATCTTGCCCTTGAGTCCCTTCTTCTTCCAAGCGGCCTCAACACCGCTCGCCACTGCCGCGGCGTTCTCAAAAGCCACGTGAACCCACGGGGCCTTCCAGGCGGTGTACGGGAAGACGGCGCTAACAACCTCCATACAGCCCGTTGCGTGGGCGATGGCGAAGGCATCGGGGTCGCCGTACTTCTCCTCCATGGCCTCGCTAAAGGCCTTGGTAACGAGCTTCATTCCGGTTGCACAGCCACAGCCAGCACAGGCGGCGTGGCCCGGTGCCCAGTACTCGCGAGTTGTAATCGGGGGCTTCCTAACGGCCATCTTCATCACCTCACAGAATCTCCTTCCTAAGGCCTATCCAGTTGACCTCGTCAAACTCCTCTCCGTTGAGGGCCTTCTGCGCAATCGCGAGGGCCTCGTCAAGGTCCTTGAAGGTGACGTCCCTGCCACCGAGTCCGAGGATGAAGTCCACTATGACCGGCTTCTCCTTCTCGTTCACGAGGGTCCTGCTGAAGTCCTGGAAGAGGGCTCCGCCGACGCTGAAGGTGACGTTCTTCTCAAGGAGAGCGAGAACCTTAGCCTTCTTGGCCAGCTCGCGAACCTCTTCAATCGGGAACGGCCTGTAAACGGTCATCTTCGCGGCTCCGGCCTTTATGCCCTTCTCGCGGAGGTGGTCGACGTATTCCTTGACGGTTCCGGCGAGTGAACCCATGGTGACGAAGATTATCTCGGCGTCATCTGTGCGGTACTCCTCAATCTTCTGGTACTTCCTGCCGAACTTCTTCTCGAACTCCTCGAAGACCTCGTCGATGACCTTCCTCGCGTTCTCGTTGGCCTCCCAGACCTTGTATCTGGCCTCCATGTAGTGGGCGGGGAAGGCAAGGGTACCCTGGGTTATCGGCCTCTTCGGGTCAAGGTAAGCGTGCTTCGGCTCGTACTCGCCGAGGAACTCGTCAACGAGCTCCTGGTCAGGTATCTCAACGGGCTCGACGGTGTGGGTGAGGATGAACGCGTCGAAGCCGACCATCGCCGGGAGAAGGACCCTCTCGTCCTCGGCGACCTTGAAGGCTATCAGGATTAAATCGAGGGCCTCCTGGTTGTTCTCGGCGTAGAACTGGAGCCAGCCGGTGTCGCGCTCGCTTATGCTGTCCTGCCAGTCGTTCCAGATGTTAATCGGTGCGCTCAGAGAGCGGTTTCCAATGGCCATAACTATCGGAAGGCGCATTCCAGCGGCGATGAAGAGTATCTCGTGCATCAAAGCGAGACCCTGAGAAGCGGTCGCGGTGAAGGTCCTAACGCCCGCCGCTGAGGCACCGACACAGGCTGAAATGGCCGAGTGCTCGCTCTCGACCTTGATGAACTCCGCATCGAGCTCGCCGTTGGCGACGAACTCGCTGATTTTCTCCGGAATGAGGGTCGACGGCGTAATCGGGAAGGCCGCTATGACCTTCGGCTTGGCAAGCTTCGCGGCCCAGGCGGCCGCCTCGTTGGCTTTCATAACCGTCCTAATCGGCATCTTTCACCACCTCACTTGGTCTCCCTAACCATTATTATCGCGTCGGTCGGGCACTCGTTCGCGCAGATTCCACAACCCTTACAGTAGTCGTAGTCGAAGACCGGGTAGTTCTCCTCGTCGAGGTAGATGGCCGGCTCCGGGCAGTAGATGTAGCAGAGGTAGCACCTAACGCACTTGTCCCTGTGGAACTCGGGCATGAAGACACGCCAGGAACCGGTCTTGTTGATTACGCTACTCCCCGGGATGTAGGCAATCGCTCCCGGCGTCATCTTTTCGCTATACTCCTTCTGAACCCTCTCTATGTCGGCCTTAAACGGGCTCTCAGCCATTTATATCACCCCTGGTGAGTTATCAGAGGGAAACTTAAACTTTGCGTGGACAAATATGAAAGGTTCAGCCGAAGACCTCGGCGAGCTTCTTAAGCTTCTCCCACTCGCGAAGCACCCAGCTCTGGAGGTTCTCGATGTCCTCCCTGGTCATGTACTTGAACCTGCCCTGGAGCTTGAGGAACTCCTCAATTGGCTTCGGCTCCTTCTTGGGCGAGGGCATGTTTATCTTGTACTTTCCGTTCTCGTACTCGAAGAGCGGGAAGTATGCGGTCTGAACTGCGAGCCTTGCTATCTCGATGCTCTTGTCGGTGGGTGAGCGCCAGCCGGTCGGACAGGGAGCAAAGAGCTGGATGAAGCTCGGCCCCTCTATCTTCCTGGCCTTCTTGAGCTTCCTTATGAAGTCCTCCGGGAAGGCGACGCTTGCCGTGGCCGCGTAGGGAACCTCGTGGGCGATGACGATGTCGATGACTTTCTTCTTGTGTCTCTTCTCAAGGAAGTGCCTCTTTCCTCCGGGAGTGTTGGTGGTCCAGGCTCCGTAGGGGGTTGAGCTCGAACGCTGAATTCCGGTGTTCATGTAAGCCTCGTTGTCGTACATTATGTAAACGGCATCGTGGCCCCTCTCAAGGAAGCCACTCAAAGCCTGAAGGCCTATGTCCGCTGTACCACCGTCGCCGGCCCAGCCGACGACCATAACCCCGTCGTCGCCCTTGACCTTTATTCCCCTCGCCTTCAAAGCGGCCTCGATACCGCTTATGACAGCGCCGGTGGTCTCGAAGGCGGTGTGGAAGAGGTTAGCGTCAAGCGCGGTGTAGGGCCAGGGGCCGGCTATGATGGTCGAACAGCACGCGGGGATGACGAAGATGGTCTTCCTGCCGTAGGCCTTGAGGACGTACCTTATTCCGAGCGAGGCGCCACAGCCCTGGCAGGCCGTGTGGCCGGCAAAGAAGTGCTCCTCAGCTGGGATGCTCAGCCTTTTTCTAACGTTCTCGGGAATCTCCATCGTTCTCACCTCTTGAGGTGGTACCACTCAACCTCTCTATCGAGCTTTCCTGCCTCGATAACCTTCTTCATGTTCTCCGCTATGGCCCTGACGTCCGGAACGGTGAAGTCCCTGCCGCCGAGTCCGACGATGTAGTTCTTGATTATCGGCCTGGCATCGGTGTTGTAGAGAACGCCCTTGGACTCGTTGAAGAGTATGCCCTCCTGGCCGAAGGAGTAGTTCCTGTCGAGGACGGCTATGCCCTTGACGCTCTCGGCTATCTCCCTCAGTTCTTCCTTCGGGAACGGCCTGAACCATCTAACTTTCGCGTAGCCGACCTTGTAGCCCTCCTTCCTGAGCAGGTCCACCGCTTCCTTGACGGTTCCCATGAGCGAGCCCATACCCATGAAGACGAAGTCCGCATCGTCAACGTAGCCCTTCTCAATCATCTCGCTGTAGTCCCTGCCGAAGCGCTCGCCGAACTCCTTACCGACGTCCTTGATGACCTTGACTGCGTCCTCCATGGCCCTGGCAATCTTGTACCTGAACTCATAGTAGTCGTTCGGCCCACCGAGGGCTCCGACCGAGAACGGCTGGCTGAAGTCCGCTAAGTCGTAGAGGGGCTTCCTCGGCGGAAGGAACTCATCAACGAGCTCCTGCGGAATCATCTCGACGACGTCGTAGGTGTGGCTCAGTATGAAGGCGCTCTCCACTATCATCGCGGGAAGGTTGACCCTCTCGGCCACCTTGAAGGCCATGAGAACGCCGTCGTAGACTTCCTGGTTGTTCTCGGCGTAGAACTGCATCCAGCCGGTGTCCCTCTGCGCCAGGCTGTCGGTTTGGTCGTCCCAGACGCTCCACGGGGGAGCCATGGCCCTGTTAACGTCGACCATCACAACCGGGAGCCTCGCACCGCTCGCCCAGTGGAGCATCTCGTGCATTAAAGCGAGACCCTGGGCAGAGGTTGCGGTGAAAGCTCTCGCTCCAGCGGCGGAAGCACCTATACAGGCCGCCATCGCGGAGTGCTCGCTCTCGACGGGGACGTACTGGATGTCTGCCTCTCCGTTGGCTATGAACTCGGCTATCTTCTCGATGATGCTCGTCTGCGGGGTGATTGGGTAAGCGGCGACGACCTGAACGCGGGCATGTTTGGCCGCGTAAGCGGCCGCGTAGTTACCGCTCACAACCTTCCTAATCGGCTTGTACTCCGCCATATCACTTCTCCTCCTTCTCCATCGTTATGGCGTCGGTCGGGCACTCGTTCGCGCAGATTCCACAACCCTTACAGTAGTCGTAGTCTATTCCAACGTAGCCATCCTCGCGGATGTAGATTGCAGGCTCCGGGCAGAACTTCCAGCAGATGTAGCACTTGACGCACTTGTCGTCGTTCACGACGGGTATGAAGGTCCTCCAGTCACCTGTGAAGTTGCTGAGGGTCGTTCCAAGGGTTATCGGCGCCTCGGGGTACTGCTCTACTGAGGTGAAGGTGAGCTTCTCAGCCTGGGCTTTCTTTTCTCCAAACAAGGTGTTCAACTTTACCACCACCCGCCTCGGTTAAGGAAGGGAAGAGAAGATTAGAGCTCGTAAACGGTGGTCTTGTTGAAGGCCTCTTCGGCGGCTTTGGCGTTCTTCTCGCCGAGGGTTCCTGAGAAGGTCTCCTTGATGGCCTCCTGGACGTACTTGAGCTCGACAACGCCGGTGGCTTTAGCGACGGCACCGAGGATGGCCGTGTTGGTAATCGGAAGGCCGAGTATGTCGAGGGCGATGGTGGTGGCGTCGACGAGTGCCAGCTTGGCCGGCTTCTTCTTGAGCTTCTCAAGGACCTCCTCCTTGCTCTTCTCGGTGTTGACGATAACGATTCCGCCCTCCTTAAGGCCGGCAGTGACGTCGACGGTGTCGAGAAGGCTCGGGTCGAGGACGACGACGATGTCCGGCTCGTAAATCTGGGTCTTAATCCTTATCGGCTTGTCGTCAATTCTGGTGAAGGCAGTAACCGGCGCTCCACGCCTCTCAACACCGAAGAAGGGGAACGCTTGGACGTACTTTCCCTGCTTGAAGGCAGCAGAGGCTAAGATGTTGGCGGCCGTAACGGCACCCTGTCCACCCCTACCGTGAAAACGTATCTCAATCATCTTCCCTGCCTCCTGTGGGTTTTTCACCTTCAGTTAGTCCGAAAGGTTTATTTAGGTTTCGGTATCGTGTTAAGGAACCCTAAACGGGATTTTCTGGGTAAGGGTGAACTTTGAATTCCTCCGATGGTTTTTTCCGCTCATCGATTCTCGAAAACTTTTTGAGTACTATATAGACTATATAGCCAGTGATGAGGGATGGAGGGACTTGCAATAGCCATACTGGCAGTGGCATTCTACATAGCGTGGAACATAGGCTCCAACGATTCAGCGAACGCCATGGGAACCGCGGTCGGCTCCGGGATACTGAGCTTTCGCCAGGCGACGCTCACGATAGCGATATTCGTGGTCCTCGGGGCTTACCTGAAGGGCTACAAGGTCATGAAGACCGTCGGAGAGGGTATAGTCCCGGAGGGCTTTCTCACGATGGAGATGGCATTGATAGCGCTTCTCGCCGCCGGAATCTGGGTCACGATAGCAACCGTGAGGGGCCTTCCAGTCTCCACGACCCAGTCGATAGTCGGTGGCGTTATAGGCGTCGGTCTCGCCATGAAGGCCCCGGTGAACTGGTTCACCCTCGGAAAGATAGCGGCCGCGTGGGTTATCTCGCCGATACTCTCGGGAATCCTCGCCGCGATACTCTACAAGTTCTACTCCAAGGTGATTTCGAAGATCAAGAGCGTCTCGACGATTGAAGCCCTCTACAAGGCCCTCGCGATTCTCGGTGGCTCGTACATGGCCTTCAACTTCGGAACCAACGAGGTCGCGAACGCCTCGGGCCCGATAGTCGGGGCGGGCTTCATGGAGCCCAAGACGGCGGGCGTTCTCGTCGCGATAAGCCTGGCCATCGGTTCCCTTACCTTCAGCTACGCGGTGATGCACACAGTTGGAAAGAAGATAACCGCCCTCGGCCCGATTTCAGCCTTCGCGGCCCAGTTCGGCTCGGCGATATCGGTCAGCCTCGCCAACTTCCTCGGACTGCCGGTCAGCTCAAGCCAGTCAATCGTCGGAGGCGTCGTCGGGGTCGGCCTCGTCGTCGGCCAGGGCGTTGACAGAAGGGTAATCAGGGACATACTCTTCGGCTGGGTCGCGACGCCTTTAACGGCCATCGTGATTTCCTTCGTTCTCGTCAAGCTCTTCAGCATCGCCGGGATGCTTTAGCCTCTCTATCTTTACCCCCATTCTCGTGAGCTCCTTCAGCATGCCTGTCTGGACGTAGGCCCTAATCCTCGTTACGTCGCCGTACTCAACCGACAGAACCTCACCAACCGAGCTCAGGAAGGCCATCACCGCCGGAACCCTAGAGGGGTCTTCAACGACTATCTCAAAGGCCCCGTACTTGGGGAGCTTGAGGAGGACCCGTTCGAGGAGAGAGTAGAGCTCATCAAGTTGCCTCTCCTTGGCCGAAACTTTCGCCACCCCCTCAATCGAGACCCCGAGGTTCTCGCTCAGCTCAGTCAAAAGCCTCGCCTTCTCCTCGGCATCTCCTCTCTCAATCAGGTCAACCTTGTTGAGGACAACGACCAATGGTTTGTCGAGGGCCTTGAGCTCGCGGAGAACGTTTACCGACGCCCGGAACTTCCTCGCTATCTCGCGCCAGGGCTCGCTCGAATCGAGGACGAGGAGGACTATGTCGGCCTTGACAATCTCCTCCAGCGTCGAGTGGAAGGCCTCAACTATGAAGGGAGGAAGGCCATCTATGAAACCGACAGTGTCTGTGACGAGAACCCTCTTGCTCCCGAGCTTGAAGCGCCTTGTGGTGGTGTCGAGGGTCGTGAACATCTGGTTCCTTGCCTCGACGCTCTCTCCAGCTAAGGCGTTAAGGAGCGTTGACTTTCCAGCGTTCGTGTATCCGGCAAGGGAGACGAGGATAAAGCCGACCTCCTCGCGCTTCTTCCTCCTGATTTCCCTCTCGGCCTTGACCCGCTCGAGTTCCTTCCTTATCTTGCCCATTCTGTACCTGATGTGCTTGAGGTACTGCTGGGTCTGGTACTCGCCCATTCCCTTGAAGCCCGCTCTATCGCCGAGCTTGATTCGCCTTATCGCTTCCTTCACGAGCGGAACCTCGTACTGGAGACTCGCGAGTTCCACCTGAAGTTTGGCCTCCTTTGAGTGGGCCCGCTTTTCGAAAATCTCAAGGACAAGCTGCCAGCGGTCGATAACCTCAACTCGAAGCTCTTTCCAGAGGCTGTAGGCCTGAGAAGGCGTTAAGCGGTTCGCAAAAACCACCTTGTCCGGTTTGAGCTCCCTGACGAGCTCCTTAAGCTCCTCCAGCTTCCCCTTTCCGATGTTGTAGCGCGGATGCTCCTCCCTGTTCTGCTCAAGAACAGCCAGAACCTCGTAACCGGCGCTCCTCAAGAGCTCCTCGAACTCCTCCCTGCTGAGCCTCTCCCTCCGCGAGTACCTTATGACGCCTACTGCCCTCATCGTCCACCCATCGGAGGGGCCCTTAATAACCTTTGGGCTAAGCTTAAATCCTAACGCACCGTAATATAGTGGGGGGAGACTATGCTGGGTTTAGCGCTTCTTGCCGTGCTAAAAGGTGGCGATATCATAGTTGACAAGGAAGGCCTTAGAAAAGATTTGCTCGCATGGCACCTCAAGGAGGTTCGGGCGCTGGTCGAGGAGTACGACAAGGTCTTCAAGGTTCTGCTCGAACTGTTGAACGACGAGAACCCCCACGTGCGTGCCAACGTGGTACAGGTGCTCATAGACATGCTCTCCGAGGGAAAGCTTGATGGTGAGAGGAAGAAGCTCGCGCTGGACGCGGTTCTTGGGCTCGTGAAGGACGACGATGAGCGGGTGGCGCTGAAGGCGCTGGAGTTCATAAACGCACTCCTCGAAACCGGCGAGCTCACCGACGAGGAGTACGAGAGGGTCACCGAGGCCCTGAAGGACGTGGTGAAGTCCGGAATGCCTGTCCTCGGTGAGTACGCGGCAGAGGGGCTTGGAAAGCTCGGCGCAAAGGTCGCGAAGATAGCGTACAAAATTATCCGCTGGCTGTTCTCTCTCATAGGGTCGAGCAAGAAGAGGGAGGTTCAGAGCGCGGCGATAACGGCCCTTACTGAAATGGCGATGAAGACCGACGATAGAAAGGTCCTGAACGAAGTTTTCGACGGGATAGCCGATTTACTTGCCCACCCCGACCCATACGTCGTTGAGAGGGCGCTGTACTCCATCGAGAGGATGCTCTCCCGCGAAAACGAGATAAGCACGAGGAACAAGCTGAAGGCAATAACTCGGATAAAGGAGCTTAAAGGAGATGTCAAGCTCGGCGTCAAGGCGTCCCAGGTCCTTGAGAAGCTCGAAAAAAGCGCGGTAACGAGTGAGGAAGCAATGGACGAGACCGAAGCCAAGAAGAGGCTCGAAATAAGCCAGTACAGCATAGACGACATCGAGAGGCTCTTAGACGCCGGAAAAACCGAGATAGTGGCGGAGATGGCAAAGCTCGACCCAGAGGTCATGGACAGGGTTCTCGGCATGCTGGAGAGCGACGACTACAGCAGGAGAATGGACGCGCTCTGGATTGTGGCAAGGCTGACGAGCCATCTGACACCGAGCGACGCCTACAGGATTCTTCCGGTTCTCGGGGACTTCCTGAAGAGCAAGAACCCCTGGGCAAGGGAAACGGCGGCAAAAGTCCTAGCGGACATCTACGCCCTCTACCCTGGAACGTCCAAGTTCTTCAGCAGTTTACTAGACACACTCCTCAAGTCTGGTAATGAGAGGGACATCGAGGGAGCCCTCGAGCTCATGGCAAGGCTAACGGACAGGCTTCCTTCAAGGGAGATGCTCTCGGGTATGCTCAAGCTCGTTCTAAAACTGCTTGAGGATGAGAGAACGAGGGGAATAACCCTCCGCGTGATTGCGAGGGAAGCTCAAAAGCTCCTCGACCTCGACACGGAGGACCTCTTCGCGCTGGAGGACAAGCTGAAGGAGCTCTACGGAAAGGACGGGGGCAAGTACGACCAGATAATAGCCGGGCTGATAGACGTTATAGACGACATCCTAAAGATGCGCAGGCAGGGAATCGTGGTAAACGAGTAGTTGGGAACGTTTCGTTCAAGAAAGCCTTTAAGATTTTTCCTCCCAACAAATAACGGTGATTCCCATGGAGAACACAGAGGTTGAGGTCAAGCTTAAGGAGATTGAGGAGCTCCTCGACAGGCTCGGGAAGGAGCACCCAAAGGAGATTGCCGCGTTCTCAAGGTTCCTCCGCGAGACCCTTGACAACAAGGCCCTTACAACCAGGGAAAAAGAGCTCATAGCTCTCGCCCTCGGTATTGCCCAGGGCTGTGAGTGGTGCATCTACCTCCACACCCAGAAGGCTTTGGAGGCGGGAGCGAAGCCGGAGGAGCTCATCGAGGCCGGCCTCGTCGCGGTGCTGATGGCCGGAGGACCGGCGTTAATGCACCTCATACCGCTCATGAAGGCAATAGAGAAGTTCAAGAAGGAGTGATTACCCAACCAGCCTTCAAGCCATCGAAACCTTTAAATATTCTTTCGTTTAGTAAGAGCCTCGGAGGAACTACCGTAAAACAACCCCGAGGAGACGAGGGGTTTCATGTTACCTTTCACCATCGGAGGATTGACGCCGTAAGGCGTCCTTTCAATGACTGCCCGTTGTGGCAGTCAAAAACTCTAAGTGGTGGCCTCAGAAACCATAACCCCAATCCGCTTTGCGGTGAGGGGTAATGGGCCGAAGACCCGGCCCGCGGGCTGAACCGAAAGGGGCAACCTAAGTAGGCGATGGGCCCGCAAACCGAACCGCCAACCGGCGGAGAGGAGGTCAGTCCCCGCTCAGCTTGAGGATTGCCTCCGCTATGTCCCCTTTCGTTTCTTTCAGCGCTTTAAGCGCGGTTTCCCTGTCAACGCCGGCCTGCTCCATGACGAGCTCGATGTCCTCCTCTGGAATCTCTATGACCTCCCTTACTTCCTCGCTCCCGGGGACAATCTGGTAGGTCTTCTCGCCCTGGACGACCATGACGGTAACGACGGGGTCCTTAAGGACGATTTCTTTGCCCTCAAGCTTAAGAACGACCTCCTTAACGCCCTCCATCTCCTCCATCTTTATTCCGAACTGGCGCATGAGCTTCTTCATCTGCCTGGGGTTCATTCCCATCATCTCAACCACCGGCTAAGGTTCGTTGCGACTCTTAAAAAGGTTGGCAGGGCAACGTTTAATTAGAAGTTCCACCAAGGAAACGCCGGCGAGTTAAGGTGGCCCCCGCTCCACTTCCCGATGGCTCCTCACCACCGTCCGGCCTGAGCTGGACAAAGGTCGTTCTGATGTTCGTGGTCGCGGTGATTTCCGGGGTTCTGATATACTTCGCGGGCGACCTGATGGAGCGCTACGCCCAGCGGAAAGAGGAGGAAATTAAGGAGGAACTGAAGGAGCTCGAAGACTCTGGAGACGTTTACTGACCCCTGAAGGCCAGCTTGAGGAGTGGTGGGGTAACCAGAGTGCTCAGGAATATCATTAGGACTATCACGAGGTAGGCATCGCTCCCGACTATGCCGGCCTTCATCGCTATCGCCAGCATCGCGAGCTCGACACCCATTCTCGGAATCATTCCAACGCCGACGCGCAGGGCTTCCCTCGGGCTCATACCACCGATTAGCGCCCCGATTCCACAGCCGATTACCTTGCTCACTATCGCCACAAGGCTGAAGAGAATGGCAAAGAGCCCAGCACTCTTGAGGTCTTTAACCGGTATGTTCATGCCGACGTCGACGAAGAACAGCGGGACGAAGACGGAGTGGGCTATTATCCTGGAGTGCTCGAAAATCGGCTTCCTGAACTCGGTTTCGCTCAGCGCGAGGCCGAGTAGATATGCACCCAGGATAGAGGCGAGGTTCATGTGCTCCGCAAGGTAGGCGAAGGCGAAGAGGGCGGCCATTGAGAGGGTAACCGTCGAATCGGCGAATCCTATCCTCACGACCTTCCTGAGGGCGTAGTCGAGAACCCTCGGCATCGCGAAGACCATCAGGGCTATGAAGATGCCAACCTTGGCGAGGATTTCAACGAGACTGACGACGCTGACGCCCCCGGAGACGAGGGACGATATGACGACCGTCAGAACGATTATGCCGAGTATGTCGTCAACTATCGCCGCGGTGAGGATTGTAGTCCCCTCACGGCTCTTCAGCCGATCCATCTCCATCAGAACCCTGACGGTTAAGCTGACGCTCGTTGGAGTCGTCAGCGCGCCGTAGAGGAGGGCCTGGTCAAAGCCCTTGAAGGGGTAAGCGATACCAAAGCCCATTGCGAAGGCCACAACGACACCGACGAAAGCGACGGAAAAACCACTCTTACCGGCGCTCTTGAGCTCTTCAACGCTACTCTCAAGGCCCGCCAGGAAGAGAAGCATCAGGACGCCTATCATGGATATGTCCTTCACTTCCTCCGTCGGCGGGAACGCCAACCCGAGGAGGATTCCTCCGACTATCTGACCGAGAACCACGGGCTGTCCAATCCTCGAGAACAGCCAGCCGAATGTTTCCGCCGTTAAGAGCATGAGCGCGAGGTAGAGGATTAGCTCAATCAACTTCCCTCACCGCGCGAAGACCCTGAGCAAGCGTATGACGCTCTGAGCCGAGAAGGTTCCAACGACCTTCTTCCTCTCAACCACCGGGAACTGCCTCACGCCGGTTTCGAGCATCATACTTAGGGCGTAGCCAAGCGTATCGCCCGGGGAGAGCGTTATCGGCCGGGTGTTCATTATCTCCTTTACCGGCCTGTCCCAGTCGAAGTGGGCCTCCCTGAGGGCGTCGAGGCCAACGAGAACGTAATCGGACGGCGGAAGGAGTAGGTTTATTATCTCGTCAACGGAGATGAAGCCAAGCAGTTTCCCAGATTCGTCGGTTACGACGGCGCAGGTTCTGTGCTCGAGCCCCTTGATTAGGTCCTCGACCCTGTCGTCCGGGCTCAGGCGGAGGAACTTCTCCTCCATCGCGAGCCTTATCGGCATCTTGGAGAGCTTCGCTATGTTCAGCTTCGGCTTTTCCTCGTCCAAGGCAATCCCCGAAGAAAAGGTAGGGAGGGAGAGCTTAAAAGGTTAATTCTCAGGGAAGTGCGAGGTCTCCTCGTTGGCCTTAAGGATTCTCTGCCTGTACTCCCCGTACTTTTTCCTCGCTTCTTCTGCCTTCTCTGTCTCACCGAGGTACTCGTAGGCCTCTGCAACGTGCTTCCACCACATCGGGTCCTCCTCCGCCTCCTTGAGGCAGTACTCGAGGAACTTCTGGTAAGCCTCGCGGGCCAGCTCCTCTCTGCCGAGCTTCCTCGCTATGTTGCCGACGTCCTCCCAGAATACGCCCTCCTCCTGAGCCTCCTTGGTGTAGTACTCAAGGGCCTTCTCCCAGGCTTCCCTAGCCTTCTCCTCGTTTCCGAGCTCCTCGTAGAGCTTCGCCACGTCCTCCCAGAACCAGGGCTCCTCCTCAGCGTACTTTTCAAGCGCCTTGGCGGCCCTCTCCATGTTTCCAGCCTTCTTCCAGTACTCGTGAGCCTCCTTCAGGTAGTAGGTGTCCTTCTCTTTCTCGTAGAGCTTTTCATAGAGCTCAGCTGCCTTCTCGTACTTCCCGGCCTTCTCGTAGGCCCACGCCGCGCTCTCAAGCCAGCCGAGCTTCAGGTACATCTCAGCCGCTTTCTCGTAGTTTCCGGTCTTCTCGTACTTCCTCGCGGCCTGCTTGTAGCGTCCCATCCTCTCAAGCTTTTCAGCCGAGCGGAAGCGGTCTGCTATGCTCAAATCGGGCTCGCTTATGTACCAGATTCCAAAGGCGAAGAGCAGGATGAAGAAAGCTATTATAGCACCGACGATTTTGAGGTTCTGCCATGTGAGCACGAGATAGGAGCCGTAGCCCGCTATCGCCGTCAGGACTGCCAGAACTGCACCATACTTCCAGCTCTCGGCATAGAGGGTCAGCGCCGTGAAGAAGAGCAGCGCGAGCGTGAAACCGACGAAGCCTATCGCGAGGACCACTTGCACCAGCTTCCAGAAGCCCCATTCGTAGACTATGAAGCCGGCTACCGCCAAAACAGCAATGAGGAAGCCGGTTATGTAGGCTTTCAGCTTGTCCATTCTTTCACCCCCTCAAGTTCGAGCAGGAACTTCTTTTCTTCAATCCCAGAGCTGTAGTAGCCTATGCCGTCGCTCGCTACAACTCGGTGGCAGGGAACGATTATAGGGTAAGGGTTCCTTTTCATCGCCCCGCCGACGGCTCTCGGCGACGTTCCCAGGGCTTTTGCAAGGCTACCGTAGGTTATGACGGCTCCTCTTTTAACGTTTTTCGTGAGCCACTCGTAAACGCGTCTCTCAAAGGGCGTTACACCCCCGAAGGAGAGCTCGAGCAGGGCTTTCTCGTTATCGAGCTCCCCAATCATAACGCGATAAACGAGCTCGGTGTAATTGCTCGGCTGGACATCGAGTGAAACGCCAACGTTTCTCCTCCGCAGGAACTCGGCGAGATTTCTGATTCTCTCCAAAAGCTCACCCCTCGTGAAGGCGAAGCTGATTCCCTGAATCCTCCCGTGAAAGATTACCCCAATCCAGACGTCCCGGCCGTTGACCCTAAACCTCTCCACCGCGAGCATTCAGCATTCCTCCAGCCTCTTAACGGCCCTTCTCAGCGGGCCTATGAGGGTGTGCACCTCCCTCCCGTAGAGGAAAGCCTTACCGATTGCCTTCCTGAACACCTTAACGAAGACAGCTCGCCTCTCCTCGTCCTTGGGGTAGTTGAGGACGTTTAAAAGCTCGGCCCACACTCTGACGAGCGCCTCCTTTTCATCTCTCGTCGCAGGTTTTAGGGCTTCGACAGATGGTTCGGGAGTGGTCTTTGAAAGCTCGTAGAGTATAACCGCTACCGCCTGAGCTAAGTTCATAACGGGATAATCCTCGCTCGTCGGAATCGTGACGATTATGTCGAGCCTCTCAAGCTCCTCGTTCTTAAGCCCTATGCTCTCCCGGCCGAAGAACAGGCCGACCTCACCGGGGTAGTCCTTCAGGGTTTCCCTCAGCTCCCAGGGATAAAGCGGTGCACGGTAGGGTATGAACCTCTTTCCCGGCTTCCCAGTTGTCCCGACGGCCAAATCGAATAGCTCTAAGGCTTCCTCAAAGGTATCCACTATGACCGCGTTTTCAAGGACGTCCCCCGCGTGGACGGCATAAGCGTAGCTCTCCTCGGTCAGGTTCGGGTTCACGAGGACTAACCGTGAGAAGCCGAAGTTCTTCATCGTCCTGGCAATCATACCTATGTTCGCCGGCCCCTCAGGTTCGACGAGAACTAGGCTTATCATCGGTATGCATTTAAGGGGGACTCTTTAAACGCTTGCGGTGGGAGCATGGAGTGGATTCCTTACCTGTACCTTTCGCTCATCGTTCCGGCGGTGAAGAAAAAGGCCAGACCCTTCTCAGCCGGCGCAGTTCTCGCCTTCGCGCTGACCTACCCGCTCGGAGCGGAAAGGTACGCGCTAATGGCTCTTTCGGTCCTCATTCTTGCCCTCGGTTACCCCTACGAGAATCAGCCGGTGAAGTTCTGGGAGCGCTTCGTCAACGCGGTAATCGGGGGGACGGGTCTTGCCATAGCCCTCGGCCTCTACAACCTCGGGAGCATAGAGGCAGTTCTCGGGGTTGCCGTCCCGTTCCTTCTCCTGAGGAACAGGGTTATCTCTTCCTTCGGGCTCCTCCCGGCGTCGGCGCTCTACCTAATCGGGGCTTACCAGGTTTCCGAGAAAGTTAAGCTGGCCCTCTTCGCGCTGGTTTACGTTTACTCGCTCAACCACCTGAGAAAGCTCCTGAGGTGAGAGGATGAGGATTTACGTGCTCGGAGCTGGAAGCATAGGCTCCCTTCTCGGCGCGCTCCTGGCGAAGGCCGGAAACGACGTCCTTCTCATAGGACGAGAGGAGCAGGTTAAAGCCGTAAACGAGAACGGACTGAAGGTTACCGGAATAGAGGAGTTCGAGGTGAAGGTCAGGGCTTCCCTCCACGCGCCGGACGAGCCTCCGGACCTGCTCCTCCTGACAACGAAGTCCTACTCAACGAAGACCGCCTTAGAGTGCGCGAGGAACTGCATAGGGCCGGAGACGTGGGTTCTGAGCGTCCAGAACGGCCTCGGAAACGAGGAGCTGGCGCTGAAGGTTACACCCAACGTCATCGGGGGGACAACGACCAACGGCGCAATGCTCGTGGACTGGGGCGTCGTCAGGTGGACTGGGAAGGGAATAACCGTCATCGGGAAGTACCCAACGGGAAAGGCTGAGTTCGTCGAGGAAGTCGCGAGGGTCTTCAACGAGGCAGGAATAGAGACGAGCGTAACCGAGAACGCAATCGGCTGGAAGTGGGCGAAGGCGATAGTTAACTCCGTCATAAACGGGCTTGGAACGGTTCTGGAGGTTAAGAACGGGGCCTTGCGCGACATCCCAGAACTTGAGGGAATCTCGATAGAGATAGCGCGGGAGGGCTGTATAGTTGCACAGCAACTCGGCATCGAGTTCGAAATTCACCCCCTCGAACTGCTCTGGGACACGATAGAGAGAACGCGGGAGAACTACAACTCGACGCTCCAAGACATAATGCGGGGCAGGAGAACCGAGGTGGACTATATTCACGGCAAAATCGTTGAATATGCTCACTCCGTCGGCCTTGAGGCTCCGAGGAACGAACTCCTATGGGCACTCATCAAGGGGAAGGAAAACCTAAATAGGGGTAGCGGCAAAGTTTGAAACGGGGGTGTAAAGATGGCCATCTTCGGCGGTAAGGAGAGCAACGTTTTTGACGCCATAAACAGGCATCTCAACGTCGTTTACGAAACCGTCAAGGCCTTTGAGAGGCTCATCGAGGCTTACCTAGACGGTGATTTAGACGGTGCAAAGGACCTTGAGGAGAGGGTAACCCTGCTCGAGAGCGAGGCCGACAAGCTCAGGAGGAACATCGAGCTCATGCTCTACGAGGGGGCCTTTCTGCCCGCTAGCAGGGGAGACTACGTAAGGCTGAGTGAGCTGGTAGACCAGGTGGCGGACGCGGCAGAGAGCGCTGCTCACACTCTGATTCTCGCCAAGCCGAGGGTTCCCGAGGAGCTCAAAGAGGAGATAATGGCCCTCGTGAAGGAGGCAGTGAAAACCTACGAGAGGCTCATGGAGGCGGTAAAGGCCCTCAACGAGGACGTTGACAGGGCTTTGGAGCTCTCAAAAGAAACTGAGGACCTAGAGGAGAACGCTGACAAGGTCGAGTACAAGCTCAAGGCGATGGTTTTTGACAGTGAGACGATAACAACCTACGCAAAACTAATATGGAACCAGGTCCTCACGAAGGTTGGCGACATAGCCGACCGAGCGGAGGATGCCTCCGACCAAGTAATGCTGATGGCTATAAAAAGGAGGGGGTGAAAGTATGAAGGTTCTCGTTGCGGCACCACTGCACGAGAAAGCTTTGGAGGTTTTGAAGAACGCCGGTTTTGAAGTTCTTTACGAGGAGTACCCGGACGAGGAGAAGTTGATAGAGCTCGTCCACGATGTTGACGCTATTATCGTTAGGAGCAAGCCGAAGGTGACGAGAAAGGTCATCGAAAACGCTCCCAAGCTCAAGGTCATCGGAAGGGCCGGCGTCGGCCTGGACAACATAGACCTCGAGGCCGCGAAGGAAAGGGGGGTTAAGGTCGTCAACAGCCCCGGAGCGAGCTCAAGGAGCGTTGCGGAGCTCGTCTTTGGTCTGCTCTTTGCAGTTGCCAGAAAGGTGGCCTTCGCCGACAGGAAGATGAGAAAAGGCATCTGGGCCAAGAAGCAGTGCCTCGGAATCGAACTCGAGGGCAAGACCATGGGAATCGTCGGCTTCGGAAGGATAGGCTACGAGGTCGCGAAAATCGCGAACGCCTTTGGAATGAACGTCCTCCTCTACGACCCCAAGCCGAACGAGGAGCGCGCAAAGGAGGTCGGCGGAAAGTTCGTCGAGCTTGAGGAGCTCCTCAGGGAGAGCGACGTCGTGACCTTACACGTCCCGCTCATCGATGCCACCTACCACCTCATAAACGAGGAGAGGCTCAAGCTCATGAAGAAGACCGCTATACTCATAAACGCCGCCCGCGGCCCCGTTGTTGACACCAACGCCCTCGTCAAGGCCCTCCAGGAGGGCTGGATTTACGGAGCGGGCCTCGACGTCTACGAAGAGGAGCCACTCCCGAAGGACCATCCGCTGACGAAGCTCGACAACGTGGTCCTAACGCCCCACATCGGAGCCTCCACCGAGGAGGCCCAGATGCGCGCTGGAGTCCAGGTCGCGGAGCAGATAGTCGAGATTCTCAAGGGCTGAGGCCCTTTCCATTCTTACTCTTACTTCTGACGCCCGCTGAAGCAGGTTCGGCGCTCTGAAGCGGAAACTACCTGTATGGTGTGATAGTTCTGGCGGAATGTTTACCAGTATAGTGGTAGAGTTTTGGGGAAAAGTTTACCGGTATGGTGGTAAACTTTATAGGAAGTTCGCACCAGTTTAGACCATGAAGGCAGAGGAACTCAAGAGGGTTTTGGCGGACCAGTGGGAGACCCTCCGCGAGAAGCTCGAAAGGGAGAACATCGTCGAGAGGGAGCTAAAAGAGAAGATAGTGAAGAACTTCAGCCCAACGGCCCACATAATAACGGGGCCGAGGCGCTCCGGAAAGTCCGTTCTTTCGGCAACCCTGCCGGGCAAGCCACTCTACGTAAACTTCGAGGACCCTGCGATGGCGGGGTTCGGCGTGGAGGACTACAAGGAACTACTCAGAGCCGGCTACGAGCTCCTCGGCGAGTTCGACTACATAGTCCTCGACGAGGTTCAGGAAGTTGAAGGCTGGGAGCGAATGGTCTCGGTTCTGAGGGAGAGCCATCCCACCGTCGTTACGGGGAGCAACGCTCGCCTTCTCTCGCGGGAGTTCTCAACCTACCTGACCGGCCGGTACCTGAGCTACACCCTCCTCCCGTTTTCGTTTAGGGAGTTCTTGGCTTACAGGGGGATTAAACCGGAGGTTAGAACCACGAGGGACGAGGCAAGGGTAAAGAGAGCCCTAACGGAGTACATCGAGCGCGGGGGCTTTCCAGAGGCGCTACGCTTCGGCAGGGAGTACCTCGTGAACCTCTACAACGACATAATCACGAGGGACGTTATAGTCCGCTACGGCGTTAGAAACGTCCGCGAGCTGAAGGAGGTCGCGTTCTATCTCTTCTCGAACTTCGCGGGCAGGTTTACCTACAGCAAGACGAAGAACGTCCTTGGAATCGGCAACGTCGAGACGGTCAAGAACTACGTTGAGTACCTCCAATCGGCCTACCTGATATTCGAGCTTCCTAAGTTCTCCTTCAAGCCGAAAGAAGTCGTGAGAAGCGATAAGAAAGTCTACGCAATCGACACGGGGATGCTCAACGCCGTCCTGCCGAAGGTTTCCGAGAACATCGGCAGACTCATGGAGAACGTCGTCTTCCTCGAACTCCTGAGGCTCAAACATTACTGGAGGCCGGGACTTGAGCTCTACTACTACAGGGACGCGAAGGGCGAAGTGGACTTCGTCGCCAAGGAGAACGGGAGTGTTGAGCTGATTCAGGTCACCTACGCCTCAGAGGAAGGAGAGATAGCAGGGAGGGAGCTGGAAAACCTTTTCAGGGTTATGGAACTCTCCGGCGTGAAAAGGGGAACGCTCGTGACGTGGGATTACTCCGGCGAGATAACGAGGAACGGACTGAGGGTTAACGCCGTTCCCCTCTGGAGGTGGCTTTTAAATTCCCGCGTCAATCTTTTTAACTCTCACACCCAGCCTTAGACAGGTGAATGCCTATTGATAGGGGCAATCGTCGAGGCTATAAGGCTCGCAGTGACGAGGATTCCGGACGACGTCGTTTCCGCTCTAAGAGACGCTTACGAGCGCGAGGAAAACGGGGTGGCGCGTTTCAACCTTGAGAACATATTAAGGGCGATAGAGATTGGCAGAACCGAGTCCATACCCGTCTGTCAGGACACGGGGACGCTCACCTTCTTCGTGAAAGCCGGCCTGGACAGCCCGTTTCTGGGGGAAATCGAGGGGGCGATAGTGAAAGCCACGAGGCTTGCCACGAAGGAGGTCCCGCTCAGGCCCAACGCGGTGGACGTTCTCACGGGAAAGAACTCGGGCGACAACACGGGCAGGGGCGTTCCGGTAATCCACTGGGAACTCGTTGAAGGCGATGAAATCGAGATGGCGGTTCTGCCGAAGGGTGGCGGAAGCGAGAACTGCTCGGCTTTGGCAATGCTCACGCCGGGCGAGGGATGGGAAGGAGTTAAGCGCTTCGTGGTCGAGAGGGTCAAGGCCTGCGGTGGAAAGCCCTGTCCTCCGGTTGTTCTGGGCATAGGCGTCGGCGGTGGTGCCGATTACTCCCTCCTGCTGGCAAAGAAGGCCCTCCTGAGGAGGGTCGGCGAGAGGAACCCCGATGAAAGGATTGCGGAAATCGAGGAGGAGCTCTTGGAGGAAGTGAACGCCCTCGGGATCGGCCCGATGGGGATGGGTGGGAAAACGACCGCCCTGGACGTGAAGGTAGAGGTCGCCCACAGGCATCCTGCAAGCTTTCCAGTCGGTTTAGTCGTCCAGTGCTGGGCCAACAGGCGGGCGTTTCTGAGGGTAAAGCCCGACGGGAGGGTAGAGGTGTGGCAGTGAGGCTGAAAACCCCGCTGAGCATGGAGGACGTCCTTAGACTGAAGGCGGGGGACGTCGTTTACCTGTCGGGAGAAATCGTCACCGCGAGGGACTCGGCCCACAGGCGGATTCTGAGCACACCGAGGGAAGAGCTCCCGTTTAACCCGGAGGGGGCCGTAATCTACCACTGCGGGCCGGTCGTGAGGGAGACGGAGAGGGGCTACGAGATAGTGTCTGCCGGGCCGACGACGAGCGCGAGGATGAACCGCTACCTCGACGGGGTTCTTGGCCTGGGCGTCAGGGGAATAATCGGGAAGGGAGGAATGGGCGCTGAGCCGTTCAGGGGCAGAGCGGTTTACTTCGCCTTCACGGGCGGGGCCGGCTCGCTCGCCGCCAAAAGCATAAAGCGGGTCAAAGCCGTCCACTGGCTCGACCTTGGGATACCGGAGGCCCTCTGGGTCCTCGAGGTGGAGGACTTCCCACTGATTGTTGCCATAGATGCGCACGGAAACTCGCTCTACCGGTAGGCCCTCCGCCCCTCGTTCATGGGGACTATGAAGCGCGAGTAGAACTCCCTCCACTTCCTTAGCCTCTCCGCGACCTCCTCTGGATTAACGCGAACCCTCGCAACGCCTTCCTTCATGGCTTCCTCCGCCACCGCCCTCGCCACCGCCGGGTGAACGTCGGGGTGGAACGGTGATGGAATTATCTCCTCCTCGCTCGGCTCTATGACCGAGGCCATAGCCTTTGAGGCCTCTATTATCATACCGTCCGTTATCGTCCTGGCCCTGACGTCGAGCGCTCCCCTGAAAATCGCCGGAAAGCCGAGGAGGTTGTTTATCTGGTTCGGATAGTCGCTCCTTCCGGTGGCGACAATCCTCACACCGGCCTTTTTGGCATCCTCTGGAAGAATCTCCGGAACGGGATTGGCGAGGGGAAAAACTATCGCGTCGTCGGCCATGTTCCCTATCCACTCGGGCTTTATGACGCCCGGCCCCGGCCTCGTGAATGAGATTAGAACGTCCGCTCCTTCAAGCGCCTCTGCCGGGCCTCCCTCAATCCCCTCGCCGTTGGTCTTCGCGAGGAGTTCGCCCCTGTAGGGGAACAGCTCCTCAAGAGGCAAATCCGGCGTTAGAATCCTCGGCTTCCCCTTCACGAGCTCGACGACCCGGACGTTTTCAGGCTTAACGCCTGCCCTGACGATTAATCTGAGCGTCGCGAAACCGGCCGCCCCGGCTCCGAAGAGCGCGACACTTATCTCGTCAAGCTTCTTGCCGACTACCTTGAGGGCATTGATTAAACCCGCCAGAACGACGCTCGCCGTGCCCTGCTGGTCGTCGTGGAAGACCGGAACATCGAGCTCTTCCCTCAGCCTGTCGAGGATGTAGAAGCACTTGGGCGAGGCTATATCTTCAAGGTTTATCCCACCGAAGGAAGGTGAGACGGCTTTAACGACATCTATGAACCTTTCGGGGTTCTTCTCTGCTAAAACGAGCGGGAACGCGTCAACGCCGCCGAATGCCTTGAAGAGCAGGGCCTTGCCCTCCATAACCGGGAGAGCACCGAGGGGCCCAATGTCTCCGAGACCTAAAACCCTTGTCCCGTCGCTGATTACCGCTATTGTGTTTCCCCTGTTGGTATATTCAAAGGCTTTCTCGGGCTCCTCCGCTATCTCGCGCGAGACCTCGGCGACACCTGGAGTGTACGCCAGGGGAAGGGTTTCCCTCGTGAGCGGGACCTTTGGAATGACCTCGATTTTGCCACTACCGATGAAGTTACCCCTGTGAAAATCCCTCGCGTCCATTCAACCACCAAAGGGATTTGGCATAGAGAAGTTAAAATGCCTTTCGATAGAAAGAAAAAATTAACGAAAAAGCGTCAGGGGCCGATTAGTTCATCACGGCTCAGCCACCTACCCTCACATCATCCGCCGAGGCCGAGGGCGTCGCGAATCCAGAGCGGTATTAGGCCAATCTTGGGTATGACGAACTCGGCCTTGGCCTCAACGGCGTAGGCGGGAGCACAACCAGCTATGTAGCCGTTCGGCAACTGAACCTCGAGCATTCCCTCCGGAGTCGGATACGGGGGGTCCGGAACGGGGTTGTTGTCGCCCCAGGTTACGAAGCACTTCTCAGGCTTCCCGTTGATTTTAACCGTGTAAATGTAGCGGACGCGGTGGATTATCGGGTACTCGTAGCCGGGACGCTTGTAGACTATCACGTCGCCGACCTTTATCTGGTCGGGGTTCGTTACACCCTTGAGGAGAACCACGTCTCCCCTGTAAAAGACGGGTTCCATCGAGCCGCTGACGACAATGACGAGGGGAGAGCTTGTGTGAAGGGCCACTTTAAGGCCCGCCTGGATTCCAAAGACGACCAAGATTGCCACCAAAAACCAAGCTACTTCCTTCTTCCACTCCTCCATTTCAAGGCCTCCATGTACGTGGCGATTCTAACGGCGATGGCCCCTATAGCGGTGCAGGTTTCGAGGCTGACCCTCTTCCCCGTGATGTCCATATGATGACGTGCCAACTTAAAGGTTTCCTTCGGCAGGCCGTGCCGTCCGAGCCCTATGAGGAGAAGAAAACGCTCACCGCTGAGGGCTCTCTCCGCCAGTTCAAGGGGTGTGATTTCTTTTTCTTCAGAGGGCTTTCTCGTAGTTGCCACTGGAGTTCCAAACTGGGGCGGAAATCCCCTCTTTGGAAAATCAAGAAGATGAAATCTGTTTCCTTGCGCGAGTTCGATGAGGTACCTGCCGCCCTCACCTATCGTCGTTGACTCTGCTACGGTCTCGGCGACGTCGAGTGGTTTTCCCTCCAGTGGAAATCCCACGAGGGCCAGGTGAAAGCCGTAGGCATAAGCTATAGGCGCGGAGCGGGCTATCGCACGCAGGTGTGCCTCATGAAGCTTCCGAGCATCGTATGTGTTGTAGAGAGCCAGAGTTAGCATAGGCATGTTGGACGAACTCCGGGAACGTTTATAAGGATTTGGAAATAAATTAAAAGTTGTCATGACCGACGTCGAAGAGATTAAAGCCTTGGCAGAGAGGGGACAGTTCGAGGACGCGCTTGAGAGAGTGTGGGACTTAGAGGATGAGCTGGACCAGATTGAGGCCCTCATCAACGTAGCCATCACCATACGACGAAAAGGCGGTCCCGAGGACTGGATTCCGGGAATCCTCGAGGACGCAGAGTACATAGCCGAGCACTCGAAGGACCCATACGTTAGGGCCATAGGGTACGGCATAATCGCCTTCGCCTTCCACGCCCTCGGCTATTACAAGGAGGCAGCCGAGACCTTCAACACCGCCATAGAGGAGGCCGGCAAGATTAAGGATTCCCTGTTAAAAGGGGAAGCCATAGCGACGATAGCGTACTACGTTGCCACGACCGGCGATGCTGAAATGGCCATGGGGCTCTTCGACGTGGCCTTCGACGTTATAGCCAGGGCGGAGGTAGAATACAGGGCTAAAGTTGACGGCCTTCTCAAGATAGCCGAACTCATGGAGAACGCCGGCGATGCGCTGTTCTCTAAGAACGCAATAGGCTTTTACAGGACCGCATTTGACATCTTCGACAAGCTCCACGTGAACCAGAGGGCCGGCGTCACAGAAAAGAAGCTCCAGCTCGCCGAGATAATGAGCGAGACTGGGTTGCCGGAGATAAGGCGCGCCCTGCTCGAGGGACGCTACCACTACGCGCTGGCTTTGATACGGAGGAAGTTCAAGGGTGCGTCGAAGCTCATTGGGGAACTCGAGGCGGCCCTTTGGATGAAGCGCGTAAATGAGCCGACTTACGTAGAGGTTATTGAAGAGGCACTCCGCGAGGCCGGCAACGTTGAGCTCTCACCGGCGAGCGCCCAGAGGGTGGCGATGCTCTTGACCCAGCTCGGAAGCCTCAGGGACGCGCTGACCTTCGCGGAGATGATAGAAGACCCGGGAAGGAAGAGCAGTGCCCTCAGGGGAATAGCGATTGCCCTCGCCGAGAGGGAGGAGTACGACGAGGCCAAAAAGGTGGCCGAGTCAATACCCCTGCCAGAGGTCAGGGCGGAAACCTTAAGGGACGTCGAGATGATGTCCCTTGGGTGAGCCCATGATTTTCGACGCACACTCGGATTTGCCCACCTTCATCTACGACGAGAGAAAGGCAGGAAAAACGCGCGTCCTCGAAGGGAACTGGCACTTCTTCAACGGCTGGGTTAGTTCTAGGGTTATGGCGATATGGACGAGGCCGGACAGGCGAAAGGACGCAACCGTTTACGGCTTCGAGGTTTTGAACGCATTTCTTAAGGACGTCGAGGAGAGCGAGCGCTTCGAGCTCGTAAGGAACGTTGAGGAAATGAAAAGCGCAATTAAGGACGGTAGGGTGGCACTCTGGCTCGGCCTCGAAGGAGGAGAGCCGATAGGCGAGAGTTTAGAGCTCCTCGAGGTCTTTTACCGCCTAGGGCTCCGCGTTCTGACGCTTACCTGGAGCTTGAGGAACGCAATAGGCGACGGTGTCTTCGAGAGGACCAAAGGAGGCCTCACCAACTTCGGCGCGGAGGTCGTTGGAAAGGCGGAGGAGCTGGGGATAGTGATAGACCTCAGCCACATAAACGAGGCCGGCTTCTGGGACGCCCTTGATGTCACCTCCTTCCCGGTCATAGCGTCGCACTCCAACGCGAGGAAGCTCTGCGACCACCCAAGGAACCTGACCGACGAGCAGTTGAAGGCGATAGCCGAGAGGGACGGCGTCGTTGGGGCGGTTGCCATACCGGGCTTCGTGGATAAGGAGGGGCCGACGCTGGAAAAGTACGTCGAGCACATAACTTACATGGCCGACCTCATCGGATACAAACACGTCGGCCTCGGCTTCGACTTCGTCTACTACCTGAGCGGGTGGAGCGGAAAGAGCGTCGAGGGCTTCGAGGACGAGTCGAGGATTCCCGCACTCATTGAAAAGCTGAAGGAGAACTTCAGCGAGAAAGAGGTGGAGGCGATAGCCTTCAAGAACTTCGAGAGGGTGTTTGAGAGGATAACCTAAGGCCTCCTAAGGAAAGGAGGTATCCCTAGGTGGTCCCTGCTGTTGGAGAAGCGCACGAAGCCGAGGAAACGCACCTCCCCAGTGAACCTCGTGGAGAGCACGCTGAAAATCCCCGACCGCTCAGCGGCAGAGCGGGCGGACTCCCTGGCGAATTCCACCTCAAGTACGGGGGGCCGGTAGACTCCAAGCATTATATCAAGCTCCCTGTCGGAGGCTCCCTCACTTCTTCCCTTTCTGAAGGCCTCAAGGGCGCTTGGAAGGACATTCTTGGCCTCAGCCTCCCCAAGGACCCGCTCCTTAAGCTCCCTCGACCAGCCGCTCCAAGCCAAGTGACCAGAGTAGCCCAGAAAATAGCCGAGTAAATAGGCCTTTCTAACTGGATTTTCCTCCATCTGGATTTCTGCCACTGTCACAGGCTTTCTTCGGAACCTCCTCATATGAGCGGCCCCCTGACGGAGAGTCCGCGAGAACCGAACTCAACGCGGTACATCCTGGTCTCGTGGTTCGTCCTGCGCATCTTGAGCACTTGGAGGGCCCTAACCATCTTGACCCCGTCGAGGTAGTAGTGGAGCATTATGACGCCATCGACGAGGTAGTGTTCCTCGGTGTAGCGGTCAAGCTCAGTCAGCTCGGCAACGAGGACGCTTGTTATGTTTAGATCCTCAATCGTCCTAAGGAACGTTGCCAGCTCCGCCCTCTTCTCAGCTGGGTCGGTTGTCGGGAAGTCTATGGCGGTAAGCGGATCTATGACGAGACGCGAAATCTTCGCCTCCCTAGCGAGGTCTTTGATGCGGAACATGACGCTACTCCATTGGGGTGGTTTGGCTGTAGAACCCCAGAGCTCCTTTCCGAGGTCGTAGAGGATTAGGTTTCCCCTGGCAACGTGGTCCCTCACCTCAGGGTCAAAGCGCTCGAAGTCCTTCAAAACCTCCTCTGGATTGTGGACGAGGGACATATAAGCGACCCTCTCGCCGTTTCTCGCACCTTCCACGAGGAACTGCATGGCAAAGGTGGTCTTCCCACTTCCAGGAGGACCCGTGACAAGGTAAGCCTTCCCAGGGACGAAACCGCCCTCGATGAGCTCGTCAAAGCCGGGAATTCCCGTGCGAACTCTCTCGCCAACTTTCATCGTCCCATCCTCCCTCTTGTTAATGAATGGGCAAAACTATATAAAAAGGTGTCCCACCCTGTGTGAGGGAATACTATGGACAACTACTTCCTAACGGCCCGGGACGCGAGGAGGATGCTCCTTTCAAGGGAGAGTGTCAGGCTCAACCTCGACCTCAGGAGGACCAACAGGACGTGGGAGATAAAGCTGGAGGGCAACGAGTTCATCTTCCCCGACGGAACGCGAGTTTCGAGAGACGTCATCGAGAGGATAGCGAGGGACGAGGGAGGCGTTTACTTTGTGAGAGGAGGGGGTGTCTACAAGGCCGCCATCGCTGGAGAGCACTTCTACAAGCTCGTTCCGACGATTCCGCCGACGATTGAGATAAACGGCATCAGGATGCACAGGACAAAGGGAGTAAACCCGCTCCAAGACACAAGGAACAAGGTGAATGCTGTAAAACCAAAGGAAGGCGAGACGGTCTTAGATACCTGCATGGGGCTCGGCTACACCGCCATAGAGGCCTCAAAGAGGGGAGCCTACGTCATAACAATCGAGAAAGACCCAAACGTCATCGAGCTTGCGAAGATAAACCCCTGGAGCAGGGAGCTCTTCACGGGCGGTAAAATACAGGTGATTCACGGCGACGCCTTCGAGGTCGTGAAGCGCTTTAACGACGAGAGCTTTGATGTAGTCATCCACGACCCGCCGCGCTTTTCCTTAGCCGGCCAGCTCTACTCGGAGGAGTTCTACCGCGAGCTTTTCAGGGTTTTGAAGCCCGGCGGAAGGCTCTTCCACTACGTTGGAAATCCGGGGAAGAGATACAGAAGAAAAGACCTCCAAAGGGGCGTCATGGAGCGGTTACGAAAAGCGGGCTTCGTCGGCGTTAAGCGCGTTGAAGAGGCACTTGGAGTCGTGGCGAGAAAACCGGGGAAGAAATGAACAGAATTGGACACCCCCTAAAAGGGGGATGTCCAGAGGTGTATATTAAGGTTTCTCCTTCAGTATCTTCTCGACGTCGAAGCCCTCCTTGTAATTCCTGAGCTTCCTCTCGAAGAACTCGATGAAGAGCTTGTAGCGCTTTGAGCGGTGCTTCGGGCTTCCGCGAATGCTGTGGCCGTGCGGGCCCCTCTTGAAGACGGCTATGTAGGCTTCCTTGCCGAGGTCTTTCAGAACGTTGTAGAACATCAGGCTCTGGTCGAGCGGACAGCGGTAGTCCTCAAGCGAGTGTATGAGCAGTATCGGGGCCTTCACGTTCTCCGCGTAGAACAGCGGGCTGAGCTTCCTGTAGTTCTCGTTTTCGAGTGGATTCGGGCCGATGACCTCGACGTCGAACCAGAGGCCGATGTCCGAGAAAGCATAACTTGTCAGCCAGTAGCTTATGCCGTTCTCGCTGATTCCGGCCTTGAAGAGGTCGGACTGAGTCAAAGCCCAGTTGGTCATGAAGCCGCCGTAGCTTATGCCCGTTATTCCAACGCGCTCCCTGTCAGCCTGAGGCTCGAGCTTGAAGAACTCTTCTATACCGGCCATTATGTCCTCAAAGTCCTCCAGGCCAGTCCTCTCGAGGACGCGGAGCGCGAAGTCTTCGCTATAGCCGTCGCTACCGCGCGGGTTGACGTAGACCACGTAGTAGCCTTTGTTCGCCATCAACTGCATCTCGTAGACGAAGCGGTGCCCGTACATTCCCTTCGGCCCGCCGTGGACGAAGACTATCACCGGGGCCTTCTCATCCTCCTTGAGCTCAGGTTTGAGGTACCAGCCGTCTATCTCCAAATCCTTGCTCTTGAAGCGGAAGTGCCTCGGCTCGAAGGTTTTCAGCTTCTCAAAGATTGGCCCGTTGTAGTCGGTGACCTGCTTGAGCTCGCCGTCGTAGAGGTAGAGCTCGCCTATCCTCGTTGCCGTCATTATGAGGAGCAACGCCTTTCCGTTGCTGGCATCCAAGCCGTAAATCCAGTGGTCACCAACGACGACCCTCTCAGCTTTACCGTCCCAGAGCCAGAGGTGAACACTGCCCGCGTCTGGCGTCAGGAAGTAAACCTTGCCCTCGGTGAGCTTCGCGCCCCAGACGTCGAGCGGACCCTCGTAGACGGGCTTAAGCTCGCCGTCGTAGATGTAAAGCCAGTCGTGCTCGCTGATGAACTTCTTCTCCCTCTTGCCCCTCAGGAGAATCACCTTCCCGTCGGAGTCAACCGCCTCGAAGGAAACGCGCTCGAAGAGCTTCTCCTCGTTTCCGTCCTTCCAGAGGTAGATGTCGTGGAACTTGAAGAGGGCGGGTTTACCGTTTTCACGGTGCGGGACGTTGATGAGTATTCCATCTCCGTGCCAGAGACCCGAGCTAAAGCGGGGCTTCTCGAACTCCTCAATGATTTCCTCCGCCTCGGTGTCGAGGACCCAGAAGGTCGTTTTCTCACCGTCCAGGAATCCCATGCTGTCGAACCAGAAGGGAACGTCGTCGTCGAATACGAAGTCGTCATCGTCGTGCCTCTTGAAGCCTACCACCAGAAGCCTCCTCGAGTCGTCGTTCCACTGGAGGGAGCGAATGTTCTTGGCCGAGAGAACCTTCTTGGCGCTCATCGTCTCAAGCTCTGCAACCCAGACCTCTGTTTCCTTCTTCTCCTCGTTGGGCCTCGTGAAGGCAAGTTTACTCCCGTCCGGCGAGAGCCTCGGCATGGAGGCGTTCTCTATGAAGCGCCTTGAGCCGGTCTCGAGGTCCTCAACGACTATCGTGCTCTCGTACTTGTTGTCCTTCATGTTGACCTTGGTCAGGGTGTAAGCTACTCTGCTCCCTTCAATCCTCGGGTCGTTCACGTAGGCGAACCGAGAAAAGGTCTTCTCGTTCCATTCGATACCGCTCATAACGCTATCACCAGGGTATGATAGGCGCCGAGGTATAAAAGCTTAACTCCAATGGACATCAATGAACACGGGAACCTTTAAAAGGAGCCCGCCGATAGTGCCAGGACAGGTGAGAGCATGAAGGAAACAAGCGCCATAGCGATAATCCTGGCCGTGGGGATAGGCGTTTCGTTGCTCCTGAAGAACTACATCGGGATAGCAATAGCGGCCTTCGGAATACCGGCGTACCTAGCTTACACCGCCCGTGAACAGAACATACTCGCGAAGTCGAGGCTCTACGACAGGGACCTGTTCCTCATGATTGGCATCTCGATAGTTGTAATCCTCGTCTTCAACTACTTCCTCGACCCGAGGATTGGACTCATAGCCCTCGCCATCGTCGTTCCGCTCCTTGCTCTCTACGCCGACAGGCTAAAGGCCGGAAAGAAGGCCCAGAAGGCGTGAAAGCTTTCCGGTTCTCTTGTACTCCCTCAGCGCTTCTTTTACCTCCTCCCTGAAACCCTCGTCGAGACCGAACTTCATGTATAACCTTTCTGAAATCGCGTTTCTGCCGACGAAGAGCATCGAAAAGGCCGAGGTTAGGTTGTTCGGCTTCCTCCAGCCGGCCTTCTCGAAGTCTATGATGTAAACGTCCTCGCCGACTATTATGTGTTTACCCCCCTGAATCTGGCCGTGGTCGAGGTAGAGCCTGTCGAGTAAGGCCGTTTTCTCGGATATTCCGAAGAGGTGACGCTTTTCAACGTCCCCGTAGAGAACGGGCTCACCATCGGCGAACTCCCTGACGAGGTAGGGCAGGCCCTCAAAGACCCCCGTGAAGAGGAGCGGGGGCGTGATTCCGAAGGGCTCTATCGCCCTCAGTATCCTCGCCTCCCTTTCAAAGTTGTTCCTCGGCGAATCCGGCCTCTGGAGCTTCACGACGACCTTTCTTCCCTTGAACTCGCCGAGGAAGACGAGGCTCGTAGTGCCTTTGGAGAACGGCCTGACCCCACTTAACCCAAGACCCTCAAGGTGGTTCAGAAACCGCTCCAGTTTCTTACGACCGATGATGTTCTCGAACGTCATACTCGATAAGCTTAAATAGGTCGCGGGTTAAATATTTTTGGTGATAGCCCATGGTGACGGCTTTTATTTTGATGGTTACGGCCGCTGGAAAGGAAAGGGAAGTTATGGAGAAGCTTCTCGCCATGCCAGAAGTTAAGGAGGCCTACGTCGTTTACGGCGAGTACGACCTCGTTGTCAAAGTTGAAACGGACACGCTCAAGGACCTCGACCAGTTCATAACCGAGAAGATAAGGCGCATGCCGGAAATCCAGATGACTTCGACGATGATAGCCATCTGATTCTCTCGTTCTTCTCTCTACGATTCTTAATCTCCACAAGCGGAGATTGGGCTCATCATCTCAGGTCGGCTTTCCTGAATTTGAGCCAGGCGATTGTGAGGTAAACCAGCGTAGGGAAAATTAGCATCGTCAAGCTCCCGGGATAGTCGAGAATCTCTGAAAGGGGCCTTGGCGGAAGGTCCCTCTTTGGAGAGACCGCCATCCCAAGCACGGTGTAGTGCAGAAAAGGACTCGGCACGGGAAGGGAGTTTTTGGCCAGAACATCAACTAACGGCTCCCCCGCCGAGTTTGAGGCCGCAATGATGGCGATTGGAATTGCAAAGCTCAGCAGGAAGGCCAGTACCAGCGAGACGAAAAGCGCCCTCCTGCCCCGCATAAAGACCGAAAGCAAATAGCCGAGCGCCAAGTACTGGACGAGCGAGAGGAAGAGAAGAAAACCGAAGACCAATCCGACCCCAAGGGTTCTGCTCAAGGGAGCACCCAAGTGGAGGGCGTAGGCAACGAGGATGGCCAGGTAGAGGGTGGTCCCGATGAAGACGGCAGAGATGTCGCTCAGGAGCGTTCCAAGGAAAAAGTCCCTCCTCCTCAACGGCTTGCTCAGCAGAACCCTCACAGTCCCATTCTCGATGGCCGAACTTATCGAGACCGCCCCGAGGGGGAGGACAACAAATGGTAGGAATACTCCAGCCAGAGCCGAGATTAGAGCGTTCAAAATGCCGGTAAGACCGTAAAGGGAGTTGTACTTGTCGAGAGTGGCCTTATTTAAAAACGCCATTAGGGCAGTAAAGGCGACAAAAGCCATGAAGCGCCTGCTCTGAATGCTCAGCCCGAGGAAAACACCGTGAAGCCCGCGTAGGGAGAAGGGAAACTCCGGAAGTGAGAGGGCCTCGGGGCTTCTAAGCTCCCTCCTCCGGAAGACTTCCATTCCAGCGAGCGAGAGTGCAACATACAGAGCCAGGAGCTCCCCCACGGCGCGGTAAGAAACCGAGACGCTTTCCCCGATAGAGATTGCCCTCTCAATGTAAGCCGTCGGAATGAAGGAATAATCGAACTTTCCGAGGAGCGGGAGCGCAATAAACGCTCCAAGCCCGAGGAAGACCCCAGAGTCACGAGAGGTCGCTAATGGAAGAAGGAGCAGGGCAATTCCGATTATACCAACCAGCGAGAGCGAAAGGGCGAGGGAGCCGATGAGATAGTCTTTAACTTCGAGACCATGAGCCAGCATCGCGAGTGTCCCGGAAACAGCTACCCCATAGCAGAAATCAGGGCGAGTTTCAGGCCCTCAACGGCCCAGCCGAGGAAGTAGCGCCTCCTTGTGAGAGGCCTTGAGAGCATTAAGAGAACGTTGCCCCGCTCGAATTCCGAGCCAAAGTGCGAGAGGAGCAAAATTAAGAGCAGGGGAGCCAGAAGATACTTGATGAAGTTTGGATGCCACTTGGAGAGCAAATCGGCCGTTATCCGGTAGCCGAGCCGTTCAGGAGACACGTTGGGGTAGTGGAAGGTAAACCTGTTAACGTCTATCTCGACCGCTATGGCCGGGAAGAGCGAGATAAGGAAAAGCAGAAGCTTAGTTCTCATTTCGCACCACCTACAACTCACCCTGAGAAGTAAGGGATTCACCTGTAACGCCAGCACGGTGAAACGATGAGGCAATGCTTCCATAAAAGTTGGGAACTATTCTAAAGTCGCCCCCCAATCCCACCCGAAAAAAGTTAGGAAGGAGGTTTAAAAAAAGTAACCCTCACTTGTTCATCATCAGCCTTATCCTCTCTGCGGCATCCTTGGCCTTGTCCGAGATGTTGCTGAGAGTTCTGGCGACGTTGAGCAGGTATATCCCAGTTCCCCAGTTGAACTTCTCGGCGTTCTCAAAAACGAGCCTCATCAACTGAGTGTCGAGTTCGTCTATGGTTTTTTCAACGTCCTCGATGGCGTGGATTAACTCGTACTCCCTCTCAATTTCCTTCTCTGCGAAACCGCTTTCTATAACCCTGTCCATCTGAACAATAGCCTCGTGGACAAGCTTCGCGGCGTTTATGCTCTCTGTTCCCATCGCTAACATGACATCCTTTATTTCCTTTGGAATCCCGTCCGGCTTTCCTACCAGCAACCACTTCGCGGTGTCCTCAGCGGAATCGGCAACCTTGTCCTGCATGTGGAGGTAGATGAGGACGTCCTCGCGCGAGACCGCCATCATAAGCTTCGAGCTGAGCGAATCGCGGATTTCTTCCTTTATCCTGTCCGCTATGTCCTCAAGCCTATCCACCTCAATTGCCAGGTCCCTCATCTCCTCGTAGTTACCGCTGTACCATGCGTTAAGGGCCTTTTCGAGTGTCTCTACCGTTTGGTAAACTACTTCCGAGTGCTTTATCAGAGGCTTGAAGGGGCTCTTCGCGAAGAGTTTCATCCATACCTGCACGGTATCACCCCACGAGCATTAAGACCTTGAATATGACGGCGCTTATCGCGGCCGCCACCGGAACCGTCACGAACCATGAGATTATTATGTCCTTCAGGATTGAAGTGTTTATCGCCTTGATTCCCCTGGCAAGACCGACGCCAACAACCGCACCAACGACGGTGTGGGTCGTTGAAATCGGCATTCCCAGCCAGCTGGCCACGAGTATAACCGTTGCCGCTGAGAAGTCTATGGAGAAGCCCCTTGTGTTCGTCAGCTCGGTAATCCTTTTCCCAACGGTCTCCATAACCTTGTAGCCGTACATGAAGATTCCAATGGCTATACCGAGACCACCCATGGCCATAATCCACTTCGGAACTGGAACCTTCATTCCGGCCATCCCCATCGTTATAACGGCGTAGGCTGCCGCTATCGGACCGACTGCGTTGGCGACGTCGTTTGAGCCGTGGGCAAGGGCCACGTAGGCGGAGGTAACGACCTGAACCTTCCGGAAGATGCTCTCGACTCCGATGTAGGGGTCGCTGGGTTTGAAGTGAAGCTTAATCAGGAGGTAGCTCAGGATAAAGACGACGATTCCAGTTGGAATCCCGTAGAAAAGAACACCATGGACGAGGTTTTTGCCGTGGAGGACCTTGATGTAGAACATGGTTCCTATTACGACAAAGGCCAGCCCAATCCAGAAGGGGGCCCAGTAGCGTGCGCTTTTCACCGGGTCCTTCCGGACGAGGATGCTCCGTCTAACAGCCTTGAAAACGAAGAACGCAACGATTGCACCGAATATAGGGGAGAGAATCCAGCTGAGAACGACCTGGCCGAGCTTACCCCAGTCCACTATGCTCGTGCCCGCGTAGACGAGTCCGTAGCCGACGACGCCACCGATGATTGAGTGAGTCGTCGAGACGGGAAGGCCGTTGTAAGTGGCGAAGATTAGCCAGATGCTAGCCGCAAGGAGGGCTGCCAGCGACCCGTAAACTATTACCCAGGGGTCGTGAATCATGTTGACGTTTAGGATTCCCTTCCTTATCGTCTCCGCAACGCTCTTCCCAAAGAAGTACGCGCCCGTGAAGTTCATAACACCCGCTATAACCGCGGCCTGCTTCGGCGTTATGGCCTTCGCACCGACGGCGGTTCCCATCGAGTTGGCAACGTCGTTGGCACCGATGTTCCAGGCCATCCAGAATCCGAGGATGATTGTAGCGATTAGCCACGGGTCCATCCACACCACCGGGCGAAACTAAATAGCACAAAATAAATATCTTGTCGCAATAAAATATAGCCCACTAAATGTCTCTATATAGACATAAATAGAATAAATAAAAAAGTTCAAGTGGAAACCTTAACCACCTTTATGTCAATCCTTCCATCGGGTTCCATCGTCAGGACAACGTAGTGGTGGAAGCCGCCCTCGTTAGGCGGGGCGTAGAGAGGAGCACCGCCACCACCCGTTATGAGGAAGTGAACGCCGTCGTAGGTTCCGTTCCAGTATAGGTGAATGTGGCTGAAGATTCCGAATGCGCCGTATTCCCGCATAAGCTTGAGAAGCTCCTTCGCGCTCTCCTCGCTCATCGCGTGGTCGTCTCCACCAGGCCTCGGGTCGTAGGGCGGTGCGTGCATAACGACGACCGGCCTCTCACCGCGCTCCTTGGCTATCTCAAACTGCTTCTTGAGCCAGGCAAACTGCTCGTCGGTCAGGCTGTAGTCGTTGTCCACATCGTCCGCGAAGATGTAGCGGTAGTTTCCGAGGCTGAAGGCGTAATCAGTTGGACCGAAGTAGTAGTGGAAGATGCTTACTCCCTCGCCCTGGTACTCGTGGTTTCCGACCGCTATGAAGACGGGCTTGTTCCAGTGCCAGACCTTCATGAGCTCGGCCCACTGGTAGATTGTGCCGGAGTAAACGAGGTCGCCACCGTCTATGACGAAGGCCCCGCTCTCGTTGTTGACGTCCGCCATTATCTTGAGGAAGACCTCTGGGGGCTTGTCACCGCTCGCCGGCCGGTGGTCGCCGAAAGCGAGGACGCGGTATTCGCTAACGTTCTTAGCAACTATTGAAAAGCTCGGCTCACTCGTGGTGAACTCTATCGTTGTGTTGTCAAGGACTTTGGCTCCCTCGGGGAGAACCATGAGTTCCGGGTTGACGTTCTCGATGACGTAGGTTAGCTTGACGTTCTTCGGGTTCTCAACCTTCACGGTGACGTTGAAGCCAAGGGCCCTTATGTAGACCGTCGTGCCGTTGACGAGCCTTATGAAGCCGCCATTGACCGTGACGTTCTCGCCCTTGACAACCCTCCAGTAGTAGTTGAAGGGCTCGTCGTAGAGGAGCTGGTAGAGCTCGTAGTGCTCATCGCTATCGGGGATTCCGTTGAAGTTAACGTCGCCGAACTCCTTGAGGAGAATCCCCTCGAAGGAACCTGAGCGAACGACAGCGTTGGGGTCAACGGAAAGCTTTCCGTCCTTAAGCTCCCTGAGGAAGTAGAGCGAGGCACCGACGCCGGCCCTGCTCGTTCCAGTAACGACCATGACGGAGCCGTTCTCGGAGTTGAGAATCGCTATCGCGCCGAGCCAGGGGCCCGGAAGGTGGGTTCCGTACTTATAGGCGATGTAGCCGAAGGGTTCAATCTCCCGAACCTGAACGGGTTTTCCAAAGAGTATCCTTGAACTGACCTCGTCCCCAGGGGAGAGAACGACTATCCCGCTTCCCCCAAACTGGGAGAAGGGCTCGACCTTTGCGTTCGGGAAGTAGTGCTTAACCAGGCCCTCGTAGCCGTCGCTGACGTAGAACGTCTCGTTGAAGAGCTCCCACCAGCTTCCGATGACCTTTCCTGTGGGATACTTGGCGAAGTTAATTCCAGTGGGCTGAGATGTGGACGTCGTTGAGCTCTGCGTCTGGGTTGAACCTATGCATCCGCCGGCCAGAACGACCAGGATTAAGACCAGGCCAAGTACGCGCCTCATGCAACCACCCGCTGAAACTCTATGTTAGCCTTAAAAGCGTGAAGGTTTAAATATGAATCCGTCTAAACCTGAGCGGTGATACCATGTTCGTCGGGCACTACAAGGACGTCCCCGAGAAGGACACCGGTTTTGAAGGCGTGACCATAAGGTGGCTCGTTTCTCCGAAGCTTGGCGCCAAGAACTTCGCGATGCGCTACTTCGTCATGAAGAAGGGCGCCGAGATTCCGATACACCAGCACGACTGGGAGCACGAGATTTTCATCATGAAGGGAGAGGGAATAATAACCAACGGAAAGGAGGAGCACCACGTTAAAGCTGGAAACTTCCTCTACGTCCCGCCCAACGAGCCCCACGGCTACAAGGCCCTAACTGACACCTTCGAGTTCCTCTGCCTCATTCCGGCCAAGAAAGAAGCCATCCCCGAGGAGGAATGGGCTTAACGGCGGTAGTACCTCTTCAGCTTTTTCCTTTTGACTGCGAGCAGAGAAGGCTTGGCCCACTTGGGCCTGGGTGGCTCTTCTTCGAGGAGTATTAGGGCAATCTCATAGGCCAGGCTACCGATGATGAACAGAAAGATGAGGAGGACTATTAGGGGAGTGTAGTACCAGACCATGCCAACCTTCGGAATCACGAGGATTACCTTCCCTATAACCTGGTCCGGATAAACGCGCCAGGGGTCGGTGTATTTTCGGTTGTCACCCTTCGTCACGAAGTAAATTCTGCCGGATTCATCGGTTTTTATTGCCACGATTCGGTGAGAGATTCTATAAGTTGAGCTTCCTATGTGAACCTCGTAGAGTATCACGTCACCGACGTGAAGCTCGGATGGAGAAACCGGCCTTGTAACCACGAGGTCACCGGGGTTTATGTGGGGCTCCATGGAGTCTGTGAGTATGACAACGTACTGGAAGCCGAGGGCGAAGTGAAGGACTAACACGAGGACGAGGAAACCCACCAAAAGATAGGAGAGAAGGGACAGGGGGGCGGGGCGATGGTTCATTCAAAACCCCCATCAGCTCACTGAAACCTGCTTGCCAGCGATGACGAGGGAGACCTTGGTTATGTAGTTATTCTCAAGGTCTATGTTGAGGTTCGAGACGGTTATCGTGGTCTGGTCTGCTTTGATTGAACCAGTTTGTGATATAACGTTTCCATTATCAAGCGTTACGTAGAACGTCCAGGTCCCATTCACACCAGGACCTTTGTCGAGGGTTATGGTAGCCCCAGTTATTACTGGCTCGTTCGAGGAGAACTCCCAGTTCACGGCGGCCTTGGTAGTGTCCACGGCAACCGTACTGTTGGCACCGCCGCCGACCTTCTGAACACTTATGCCAATCCTTGGAACGGCAAGGGCAGTTCCGAGTAGAGTGAGAACCAGCACAAACACAAGTGGAATTAAACGCTTCTTTGCGTTCCTCCTCATTCAAGCCACCTCCGTTTTAACCCTCAAGGGAGGTGGAAACGGTGGTATAAATAGTTTTCTAAAATGAACCCTAATGGTTCGATTTCTGCATTAGATTGAACACAATTAAAACCAAAAGTACTTGAGGAATCTCCAACGAGAAGCCCCGCAAGCTCAATCCACCCCAGAGGCGCCCTGCAGGTAGGTAGACCCGGCCCAGGTAACCTTGACCTCGACGAATTCACCCGCTTTCCCGGAGTCGAGGATTATCTCCTTATAGTTGAAGGTCCTCCCTTCAACCCCGCCCTTCTTGCCCGGGCCGTGGACGAGAACCTCAACGGTCCTGCCGACGTAGGCCTTGTTTATCTCGTAGGATATCTGAAGCCGCAGGCGGTGCAAAAGCCTCGAGCGCTCCTTGACGAGCCAGCCCGGTAACTGCTTCCACCTTGCCGCTATCGTTCCAGGCCTTGCCGAGTACCTGGAAACGTTAATCTTGTCCGGCTTAATCCGCTTAACCAGCTCGACCGTGTTCCGGAAGGCCTCATCAGTTTCCCCTGGGAAGCCAACGATGACGTCAGTGTTGAGGTTCAGGTCCGGAATCTCCTTCCTGAAGGCACGAACTATCTCCTCGAACTCCTCAACGGTGTATGTTCTTCCCATCCGTCTAAGAACCTCGTTATCGCCGCTCTGGACGGGCAGGTGGAGGAAGCGGTAAACCTTCTCATCGATGTAGGCATCAATCAGTTCGTCGAGGAACTTGAGGACGTGGTTGGGGTTCATCATGCCGACCCTGACGCGAAACTCCCCTTCGATGGCCGTTATCTCATCAAGGAGTTCCGCCAAGTTCGTCCCGATATCGAAGCCGTAGCAGCCGGTGTCCTCGCTCGACAGTATGATCTCCCGGTAGCCCCTCGCCACGGCCTCTTTTACCCATTTGACGACGAGTTCGGGTTTGTAGCTCTTGAGAACCCCGCGGGCGAAGCGCGTCGCGCAGTATGTGCATGCATTAAGGCAACCCTCGCTTATCGGGACGACGAAGGCGACGCCGGGCTTCCAGAGGCGCGGGAGTTCGAGCTTGTCAAGGTTTCTTTCCCGCCAGCCTTCCACGCTGACGAGCTTTCCACCGCGCTCGGCAACGTCAATCGCCTCGGCGATTCTGTCTATGCTCTTAACGCCCAAAATCCCCGAAACGCGCTGGTCTATTGCATCGGGGTTGACGTGGACGAGACAGCCGGTAACGATTACCCTCTTCCCGGAATCGAGGAGCTCCCTAATTCTTTTCGCCATCTTGAGCTCGGTCGGGTCCTTGACTGCACAGGTGTTGACGACGACGTAATCGGCATTCTCCGGAGTCTCGACTAACTCGTAGCCGGATTTCAGGAGCATGGCCTCCATTATCTCGCCGTCTGCCTTGTTCCTTGAGCAACCGTAGCTCTCGACGTGAACTTTAACCATCGGTGGGCGCTCCAAGGAGGGCCTTAAAAAATGTATGGTTCAGATGTATGGTTCAGAAGTGAGAACTCACGTTGGAATAATCAGGGGGAGGTCAGTATGTTTAGTAACACCTCTGAGACGTAAGGACACATCGTTTTAGCTATAATTTTTGCCATCTCGTAGTTGTAGATGGGCTGAAGCGTTGGGTCCTCCATGCGCAGTTTTATCATGGACTCCAAGACCGCGTCACCGTGCTTAAAGTACCATCCCACGGCGTCCCGAATGTAGAGAGACGTTAGTGGGTCCCGATGGCAGGCATTAATTGACTCCAGGGCCTCATGCCTCAGGCGAAGAACCATCCTGACTTTCTCCGCTGGAGTTTTCAGGGTGGCAAAAGTTGAATTGAGGGCCTCAAACTCGTCGAGATGCTCGTCTATCGCGATTGCGTACAGCAGGTGGTAAATGGCGGCTGAATAATAGCCTTTCTCGACTCCTAGGAGCCCCCGCTTTTTGTGGTAATCCTTCCAGTCACACGCCACCTTTAGCATCGTTTCCTCGAATTCGCACGGGACATCAACCCTTGAGAGATTACCCACGAGCGCGTGCACGTTATCTCTAAGCCCAGTGGGATTGTAAGTGCCGAGGGTTAAGTGGTTCATGAGAGCCTCCGAGTCCATCAAAAAGCTCCTAGCGAACTCCAAGTAAGCCACCACCCAACTTCCGAGTATGCTCACGTTCTCAAACTCTTGGGGCGCTGTAGGGTTAGGTGTCTCAGCAAGCTTTTTCAGAAAGTCGCGGGATTGGTTCAGGAAAATCTCAGCCTTGATGAGATTGTCCTCCACCACAAAGCCCGTTATAAGGTAGTCCGTGAAGTTAATCCCGCTTCCCAACGTTTGTTTCCACTTTTCGGCCGTTTTGTTCTGTAATGCTTCCACGCTTTGAAATTGTCCACGGATGTACTCAAGGAACTCCGTACGGTTTGAGAGTACAAGGGTTGAGCCCAAGTAGTCAGCGGCGAGTATTGCACAGCTCCTGCCCTCTGTGAGGGCAGCGTAAAACTGACCCCTGTGTTGATACGAATAGGTCTCGTTAAGGCAGACATTGATGTCTTTTATTTCATCATCTGAGGCATTTAGCTTGAGAAGCATCTCCCTAAGCTCCAGAACCCGCTCAATGGCACGTTCAACGTCTTCGTCATCCACCTTTTGATTCAGATACGCCCAATGAGTGGAATCGTAGCTCAGCTTAAACTTCTCAAGGTCCGTTTGAACCAGGTTAAGGGTGTTGTTGAGCTCTACTTTCTCCCTTACTGCCCTCTCGTGTTGAATATACTTTGAGTAGGCTAAGAACCCGAAAACCACCAGAAAAAGAAGGAAGAGGATCTTCGTTTTCATGATTATCCCCCTTCAATCCTGCCCGGATTGGCATAGTAGACTCTTGTCTTCACAGTTATACGGGCGATTCTTGTTGTTTTTCCAAGAACCGAAGTGGGACCAACACTTTTTCCTTCAGGGAAGATTGGAACGCTGTTGTGGGAGTACTCCGCAACGTATAATGTCGCGCCGCCGCTTATTTCAAATTTATAATCCCCCTCCTCGGGATTTGTTATAATCCACGTTACTCCCATGCCATAATCGGTACCCCTAAATCTAGAGTCTCCGTAGAAGTTAATGGTTATTTTACTAACATCGAAAGCTACATCCCCAGAGGTCTTGATGGTGTAGCTATTTTTCTCACTCTTACCCAGACTTGATACAAGATCTGCAAAGCTTGGTAGTCCCAAGAGTTCAGCCAATTTATCCACAGCCTTTTTGAAGAACTCCGCATATGTATTCTCTAAGTCCGAGTGCCCACACCCGGCATCAACGACAAAAATCCCGTTTCTTCCTGACACCACACCCACATAGGTGTCAGATGATGGCTTAGTGACTCTCACTGAAATCCAGTGACCACTGCTTACAGGGAAATAATTAATGATTCCATCCACTTTTCCACCCACTACCAAGTTTCACCCTTAGGAAAAAGACCTGCGGGAGTGTCACGACACCATCTTGATTAATCACCGCTACCTTCGGGAGATATGTAGAAGCAACCCCAACTTTGCCCACGAAATGGCCATATTGGTAGTATGGACTGGAGTCACTCGCCCTTGTCTCCGGCTTAGCGGCACTGGCTACTCCCCCTATAGAACCCAAAATCAGCAACCCCATCAGCAAACCCAAAAGTTTCCTCCACATTATGGAGTCCCCCATATGCAAAGTTTTCGTTATAATATCACATGTTAATCTTTATAAAATTTTCTCTAATGTACATTGTAATCAAATATTTTCGTCTAAAGTAGCAAAAAGGAATACGCTTAACTCAAGACAAAAAGGGCCAAGCTTACGCGTTAAACTTCAGAAGACAATCATAAAGAACATACAAGGATAAGAGGAAAGGGAAAAGAATCACTCGATGACCGAGGCGAAGGCGAACTTCCTCTTGACGGAGTTAATCACAATCTCAACCTCGTCCCCGACCTGGGTGTTCGGGACGAATATCACGAAGCCCTGAATCTTGGCGATTCCATCGCCACCCTTTCCAAGGCTCTCAATCTTGACCTTGTAGCGCTCTCCAACCTTAACGGGGGCCTCGCTTCCGTAGTCCCTTCCATATCCATATCTATCTCCGTACATTCACAACACAACCTACACATTTCTGGAACCTTCTCGAAAGACTCCGAGAAGAGTCCCGTTGGGAAGTAGGTTCGAGGGTATATAAAGCTTTGCATAAACGTTAACGAACATTTAAGTCCATTGAGGGAGATTAACAACCCCTGTTCAAAACCAAAGCGTTAGACAACTGTTTTAAGCATCTACGACCAAGGTAGTTTGTGCAAATGCTAAAAATTCTCGGGGTGATAACGTGAAGGTCCCCGTCGTGTGCCCCTACTGTGGCGTCGGCTGTCGGCTCTACATCGAGCGGACGCCGAGCGGTTACAGGCTGGATTACGCTGATGACATGCCTGGCATCCCCAACGAGAACGGAAGCCTCTGTCCAAAGGGTAACGCCGTCCTCGATTTGCTCTCGAAGGACAGGCTCAGGAAGCCCCTCAAGGCGAAGGAAGAAGGTAAGTTCGTCGAGGTGAGCTGGGGTGAGGCCATCAGAGAGGTCGCCAAGAGGCTGAGGGAGATAGCTAAAGACGACCCCAACGGGCTTATGTTCTTCGGCTCGGCAAAGACCTACAACGAGCCGAACTACCTCGTTCAAAAGCTGGCCAGAATGCTCGGGACCAACAACGTCGACCACTGCGCCCGCTTATGCCACTCCTCAACGGTCGCAGGTTTGAAAGCCGTCTTCGGAGCGGGGGCGATGACGAACACCTACCGCGACATCGAGAAGGCGGACGTGATAATGATTTGGGGCCACAACTACGCCGAAACCCACCCCGTCGGCTTCCGCTACGTCATCAAGGCCAAGGAGAGGGGCGCGAAGGTCATCGTCGTTGACCCGCGCTACACGAGGACCGCGTGGTTCTCGGACATCTTCCTCCAGCTCTACCCCGGAACGGACATAGCGCTCGCCAACGGCCTGATGCACGTCATCATAAAGCACGGCCTCCACGACAAGGAGTTCGTGGAGAGGAGAACCGTCGGATTCCAGGAGCTGAAGAAGACCATCGAGAAGTACACGCCCGAGAGGGTCGAGGAGATAACCGGTGTCCCGCGGAGCTGATAGAGGAGGCGGCGGTTACCTTTGCGAGAGCCGAGAACGCGGTAGTTACGTGGGCGATGGGGCTGACGCAGTCGGTTCACGGCTACGACAACGTCAGGGCAGTTGCAACTCTCATAGCAATCACGGGCCACATAGGGAAGCCCGGAAACGGAGCCTCTCCAATGCGCGGGCAGAACAACGTCCAGGGAGCCTGCGACCTCGGCGCTCTCCCGAACGTCTTCCCCGGCTATCAGGCAGTTACGGACGAGGAAAAGAGGAGGTTCTTCGAGGAGTTCTGGGGAACTGAGCTGAGCGGTGAGGTCGGCCTTACGACGGTCGAGGCGACCCACGAGGCCCTGAAGGGCAGGCTGAAGGCCTACTACATCGTCGGCGAGAACCCGGTGATAAGCGAGGCAAACTCGCGCAACGTCGTGAAGGCCCTCAGAAGGCTTGAGTTCCTCGTCGTTCAGGACATCTTTCCGACCGAGACGGCGAGGTTGGCGGACATCGTTCTGCCGGCAACTTCAATGCTCGAAAACGATGGCTCGCTAACCAACACCGAGAGGCGTGTGCAGTGGAGCTTCAAGGCAATCGAACCGCCCGGGGAGGCGAAGCCGGACTGGTGGATAGTTAGCGAGGTCGGAAAGGCCCTCGGATTCACCGGGAATGGACCAAAAGGCTTCGGCTACCGCTCGGCGGAGGACGTTCTGAGGGAGATAAACGCCTGCACGCCCCAGTACAGGGGCATAACGCCTGAGAGGCTCAAGGCCAATCTCGCCGGAATCCACTGGCCGTGCCCGAGCGAAGACCACCCGGGAACGCCCCTGCTCTACACCGAGCGCTTCCTAACGCCTGACGGAAAGGCCCACCTGGCGAGCGTCGAGCACAGACCGCCGGCCGAAACACCCGACGATGAATACCCGCTCATCCTGACGACGACGCGCTACGTCGGGCACTTCCACACGCTGACGATGACTGGAAGGAGCGAGCTCCTGAGGAAGCGCTGGAGGGAGCCGTTCCTCGAGGTCAACCCGAGCGATGCAAGGCGTTTCGGGCTTGAAGACAACGGCTGGGCGCTCATAGAGACGAGGCGTGGCAGATACGTCGCGAGGGTGAAGGTTACCAAGGCCGTGAAGCCCGGTGTGGTGGCGATTCCCTGGCACTGGGGGGCCAACGTCCTGACCAACGACGTCCTCGACCCTGTCTCGAAGATTCCAGATACGAAGGCCTGCGCCTGCCGTGTTAAGCCCGTTGGAGAGGTCGAGGCGAGGCGGATTCTGGAGGAGCTGAGGGCCGAGGGGGTGGTAGCTTGAGCGGGATTCTAATCGACCCCGGCAAGTGCATAGCCTGCCGGGCCTGCGAGGTTGCCTGCGAGAGGGAGCACGGGAGGAGCTTCATAACGGTCTTCGAGTTTGAAAGCTCGGCCGTTCCGCTGAACTGCCGGCACTGCGAGAAGGCGCCATGCATAGAGGCCTGCCCGACCGGGGCGCTCTTCAGGGACAGGGATGGGGCCGTTATGGTGGACGTCAGGAAGTGCATAGGCTGTGACATGTGCCTCCTGGCCTGTCCCTTCGGGATTCCGGAGATTGCAGGAAAGGTCATGGTGAAGTGCGACCTCTGTCCCGAAAGAAGGGCCGAGGGGAAGCTCCCGCTCTGCGTCCAGACCTGCCCGACGGGGGCTTTGAGCTACGTCGAGCCCAACGACTTCTCTGCAGGTAGAAGGAAGGCCTACGCCGAGAGGCTCGCCCTCAGGAGGTCTGAGAATGCGCCCGGTCTTTGACTGGGAGAGGTGCATAGGCTGTCTCGCCTGCGTGAGGGCCTGCAAAACCGGCGCCCTGAGCTACAGCGACGAAGATGGAGTGAGGAGGATAACCTTCGAGCCGAGGCTCTGCGACGGTGACCTGCTCTGCGTTGAGGTCTGCCCGGTAAACGCGGTGAAGGGCTTCCCAAACCACGAGAGCGGGGAGAGCTCGGCCACCTTCGAGCTGGCCCGCTGTGAGAACTGCGGAAGGCTGACGGATTTCACGGTTAAGGAGGTTGAATGGGCTAAAGGAAAAGGCTACTACGAGGTTTTCCTCTGTCGGGAGTGCAGAAAAGCTTTTTCGGTTGAAAAAATTCTCTTGGAGGGTTCCGTATGGAGGGTATGAACTTCGCCTTCCACTGCCTCAAAAGGCCCGAGCCGACGGGAAAGAGGGTTGCGATAATAGGCGCCGGCCCCGCAGGTTTGGCGGCGGCCGGCTACCTCTCCTGTAAGGGCCACGAGGTTCACGTCTACGACAAACTGCCCGAGCCAGGTGGCTTGATGCTCTTCGGGATTCCAGAGTTCAGGATTCCGGTGGAGAGGGTCAGGCTTGGCTACAGAGACCTGGCGGAGCGCATGGGAGTCGTCTTCCATACGGGGGTTAAGGTCGTCTCCGGTGGGAGGAAGGACGAGGGCGACGAGTTCGTCGAGAAGACCGTTGACTTTGAGGAGCTTGTGAGGAACTTCGACGCCGTTTTGATAGCCACGGGGACGTGGCGCTCCTGGGTGGCAGACATTCCGGGAACAGAGCTTGAAGGCGTCTTCAAGGCCCTGGAATACCTCTTCAGGATAAAGGGCGCCAAGCTCAGCCACATGGACTGGAGTGAGGTGCCCGAGATAGAGGGCAAGAGGGTAATGGTCGTGGGAGCCGGTCATACTGCCTGCGACGCCGCGCTTGAAAGCCTTCTGATGGGGGCCGAGAAGGTTTACATGAGCTACCGCAGGACGATAAGAGAAGCCCCGGCAGGGAGCTACGAGATAAACCTCCTCCGCGAGAGGGGCGTTGAGTGGCTCGAACTGACGATGCCGAAGAGAATCATCGGCGAGAACGGGAAGGTCAAGGCCGTGGAGCTCATCAGGACAAAGCTCAGCGAGCCGGACGAGAGCGGAAGGAGGAGGCCCGTCCCAATAGAGGGAAGCGAGTTCACGGTCAACGTGGATTACATTGTCTTCGCGATAGGACAGACGCCGACGCCTCCATTCGGCGAGAACTGCGGAATAGCGACCGATAGAAAGGGCAGAATCATCGTTGATTCAAGGCACATGACGAGCAGGGAGGGAATCTTCGCGGCCGGAGACGTTGTTCTGGGTCCTTCACTCGTAGGCAGGGCAACGAAAGACGGCCTCTACGCCGCTCGCGATGTTCACCTCTGGCTGATGGAGGTGGGAGCATGAAGCTCCTCGTGGACTTCAACGCCTGCATAGGTTGCGAGACCTGTGAAGCCGTGTGCGACTTCATTCACGACGGAAGGCCCAACATAAGGGTGGTTTTCGCGAGCAACGGCGTCGGCGTCCCGATTAACTGCCGGCACTGCGACGACGCGCCCTGTATGGCGGTATGTCCCGTAAACGCCATCACCCGCGATAAGGACGGAGCGGTTATAATCAACGAGGAGAAGTGCATAGGCTGTCTCATGTGCCTCTCGGTCTGCCCGTTCGGGGCGATAGGCTACGAGCCGGTCGTTAGAGTTGTTTACAAGTGCGACATGTGCGCCGAGAGAAGGGCCGAGGGTTTGAAGCCGGCCTGCCACGAGATGTGCCCGGCGAACGCAATCTACTACGGCCCCGACGGCGGGGAGGAGAAGAGGGCAAAGGTTGCCGAACTTGTAGCCGTGGAAAGGGGCAGTCAAGGTATTTAACCTTTGGTTTAAAACAAGCTGTTCCCTACCTTTGTTTTCAATTATAAGCTTTGGAAAAGCGTTTTAAGTAAAATAAAGAACTGAAAATCGAGAGCTAAAAGAAAACTCCGTTGGAGGTGGTAATTTGCCTTTCCTAGTCGCGTTCGTCTTCGCCTATATCCTGTGGCTCATCTTAACGGCAGGAACGAAGGGACTGCTCTGGAACACGCAGGAGCTGATAGCGGGGCTGATATTTGCCGTTATCGTCGGATACACCACGAAAGACATAGTTGGCGATAAGGCAACGCGTTTCCTGAACCCCAAAAAGTGGGTTCTGGGAATAGCCTACGCACCAGTTCTCTTCTGGGGCATGGTGAAGGCAAACCTCGACGTTGCATACAGGGTCATAACGGGGAAGATAAGGCCCGGAATAGTCAGGGTTCCAGTCGACCTCGAAAACGACGCCCAGTACACGATTTTAGCGAACTCAATAACCCTCACCCCCGGAACACTCACCATAGACGCAATCCCGGAGGAGAAAGCACTCTACGTCCATTGGATTAACATCCCCGAAGGTCTTGAGAGGCCCCAGAACTCCGAGCCCGTTTCCGGGCCCTTCGAGAAGTGGGCGAGGAGGTTGGGAAGATGATTGCCCCGGAGTTCTTCTACGCCGCCGTGATAATAGCAATCGGGGGACTAATCTGCGTTCTACGGGCGATGATAGGACCAACTGTCCCAGACAGGGTCGTTGGGGTGGACACCCTCAACACCATAGTGGTCGCGTTAATGGTTCTCCTCGGAGCGGCCTACGACAGGACAATCTACATCGACATAGCCATCGTCTACGCATTCCTGAGTTACATAGGAACGCTCATCATAGCCAGATACCTTCAGGGGGGATTGGAATGAGCTCGGTTGATTACCTGGTTTACACCTTCCTCGCCGTCAGCGTGACGTTCAACATGCTCGGAAGCATAGCCCTCCACCGCTTCCCGGATGTTTACACGAGGCTTCACGGGGCGACCAAGTGCACAACCTTCGGAACGATATTCGCCGTTCTGGCCGTTGTAACCTACGCTCTCTATCAGCTTCACATTACAGGCGACCCCAAGTACCTCCAGATGGCCCTTCACAGCCTCGTTGCCCTCGTGGCGCTCCTCCTCACGAACCCCGTCGGAGCGCATGCAATAGCGAAAGCCGCGCACCTGAGCGGTTACAAGCCGGCTAAAGCGGTCGTTGACGCCTACGAGGAGAAGCTTGGGGGTGATAGGGAATGAACGCCCTCACAATTGACATGGCGATTCAAGCCATCATCCTCATCGGCGTTCTCATCACTGCCTACCTCACGATTCGCTTTAGAGACCTGCTCGCCGCTGCACTCATGTCCGCGGCAATGAGCCTGCTCCTCAGCCTCGAGTTCTACATGCTCCACGCCCCGGACGTTGCCATAGCCGAAGCGGCGGTCGGTGCCGGTGTCGTTACGGCGGTTGTGGTTTACGGCATAGCCAAGACAGAGAGATGGGAGGTGGAACCGTGAAGAGAACCATAGCTTACCTCTCACTGCTCTTCATCCTCGGGGTTCTGCTCTACATAGCCAACCCCAACTACGGCCTCGTCTTCGGGCCCGGGGGAAAGGAGTGGCTCACCCTGAGGTACACGGACAACTACTACATCCAGCACGGTGTCCAAGAAGTCGGCGGTATGAACATAGTCACCGACATAGTGTTCGACTACCGTGGTTACGATACGATTGGAGAGGCGACCGTCCTGTTCACGGCCATAGCCGGCGCGATTGCTCTTCTGAGGCCCTGGAGGAGGGATGAGAAATGAGGCCGAGGTGCGGTAGCGATATGGGGCTCATCGTCAAGACCTCGGCGAGGGCGATAATCCCGCTGATAGGCATCTTCGGAGCCTACATCGTCATGCACGGTCACCTGACACCGGGAGGTGGCTTCCAGGGAGGAGCGACGATTGCAGGAGCGGGAATACTGTTCCTCGTCTCGTTCGGCCTCGATGAGATGAAGAAGCATTATAACAAGAGCCTGTACTCGGCGCTTGAAGGAATCGGCGGTCTCGTCTTCCTCGGCGTCGCAATGCTCGGAATGAGCGTGGCGTTCTTCTACAACACGCTCTGGCACAACGGCCCGTTCTTCAACGGAAAGCCCGGAACGCTTCTATCCGCCGGATTCCTGCCCATAATGAACCTCGCCGTCGGCCTTAAGGTCTTCACCGGCCTCGTCAGCGCGCTTACGGCCATAGCCATGTACAGGAGGTGGAAGTCATGATTCAGTTTCAGTTCATCACGGCCTTCCTGCTCATAGTCCTTGGGATATACGCCTTCCTCGCGAAGAGGAACCTCATCAAGCTGATTCTTGCCCTGGACATCATAGACTCCGGAATACACCTGCTCCTCATAAGCCTCGGCTACCGCATAGAGCTCAACGAAATCCCGACCGCGCCGATTTACACCGGCTACGAGACGCTGAAGAGCCCGATGGTCGGCCCGCTTCCACAGGCCTTAGTGCTTACGAGCATAGTCATCGGCGTCTGTGTGCTCTCGCTCGCGGTCGCTTTGACGATAAACGCCTACCGCCACTACGGAACCCTTGACGTGAGAGCTCTAAGGAGGTTGAGGGGATGAACGGGCACGAGATACTTCCCTACCTCATAATCATCCCGCTCTTCGGAGCGTTCTCGATGCCGATAGTGAACCTCCTCGGCAGGAAGGCGAGGGAGGCGTGGGCCGTCATAATCAGCGGCGCGACCCTAGCGGTGGGCTCGGCGCTCTTCTACTACGTCTGGGGGAACAAGAGCATAATAGTCTACACCCTCGGAGCCAAGAGCCCGCTCGGCCAGGGCGTCAGCTTCCCGATAAGGATAGTCTGGGAGGTAGACCTCTTCGGCGCGATAATGGTCCTCATGGTAACGCTCGTGGCCTTCCTCGCGGTGGTCTACTCAATCGGCTACATGAAGCACGACACCGGCCTCGACAAGTACTACACCCTCATCCTGATCCTCGAGCTCGGAATGCTGGGCATAGCGATAACCGGCGACCTCTTCAACTTCTACGTCTTCCTCGAAATCATGAGTATAGCGAGCTACGCGCTGGTGGCCTTTAGAAACGACACCTGGGAGGGCATCGAGGCCGGCATAAAGTACATGTTCGTCGGCTCGATAGCGAGTTCGTTCATCTTACTCGGCATAGCGCTCCTCTACGGCCAGTACGGAACGCTGACGATGAGCTATCTCGCGGTTAAGCTCGCCCAGAACCCAACCGTTACGGCGAAGGTCGCGCTGGCGCTCTTCATAGCAGGACTCCTCTTCAAGAGCGGTGCTTCTCCAGTCCACATGTGGCTGGCAGACGCACACCCGGCCGCGCCAAGCTCGATAAGTGCGATGCTTTCAGGTCTCGTCATAAAGATAGGCGGAATCTACGCTTTAACCAGGATACTCTTCAGCATCTACGGGCATAGCGTGAGCATGAAAACCGTCGGCTGGGTCATCATAATCTTCGCCTGCATAACCCTCATAGTCGGCAACGCGATGGCGGTAATCCAGAACGACATGAAGCGTCTCTTAGCTTACTCCTCGGTCGGCCAGATAGGTTACATTCTGCTGGGCCTCGGAATCGGCTTGGCAGCTTATGGAAGCCAGACCGGCGAGATAGCGATGGCGGGAGCGATTTACCACACCTTCAACCACGCACTCATGAAGGCCCTCCTCTTCCTCATCGCGGGCGTTGTGATTCACCAGCTCGGCACGAGGGACCTCAACGAGCTGAGCGGCTTAGCTAAGACCATGCCGAAGACAACTTTCGCCTTCCTCATTGGAGCGGCCGCGATAATAGGAATGCCGCCCCTCAACGGCTTCGCGAGCAAGTGGCTCATATACGAGAGCTCGGCCGTGTTCAACCCGATACTCGGTGCGATAGCGATAATCGGAACGGCATTCTGTACGGCAGCATACGTCAAGGTGCTCTACACCTTCTTCGGCAGGCCGAACGAGAGGGTCATGAAGGCCAGGGACCCCGAGGGAAGCATGCTCTGGCCTATAATAATCCTCGCAGTCGCGATAGTCGTCATGGGACTCTTCCCCTGGCAGATAAGCGACAAGGTCATGATTCCGGCAGTTAAATCCCTTGAGAACCAGCTGGCATACATAAGCGCGGTCCTGGGAGGTGCGTGAAGATGTTCGGCTACTGGGATGCCCTTTACTTCGTCCTCGTTTTCATCGTCGGACTCATCTTAGCGTATCTCCTCGACCAGTGGGCGAAGAGGAGCGGAATGGGAACGAAAGAAGTTGGCGACGGGACGAAGATATTCATCAGCGGTGAGGACCCGGACAAGGTTATTCCGGGCTTCGAGCACCTTGAGGGCCACTACACGGGAAGAAACGTCATGTGGGGGCTAACTTACGCACTCAAGCGCTTCTTCACCGTCCTCAAGGCCGACCACACCGGACTGCTGACCGACTACGTGAGCTACCTCGTCATCGTTACGGCCTTCGTGATGGGGGTATTGCTCATCTGGGGGTGAAGGAAGGTGATGCTCATGCGCGGGTTTGAACGAGAGAAGAGAAACCCAATCACGATTGGAGCGCTTGGGGAGACCCCAAAACTTCCGCGAGCGCTTGCGAAGGCAAGGGCTCATAGGGGGTGATTGAGAGTGAGCATCAAAGTTCCCGCTAACGGCGGTTCAAACTCATCGGAGCGCGAGAGACTTGAGAAGAGAATCGCCCAGCTGTGTCGCTACATCGGGAAATCCCCCTGGGTCTTCCACGTGAACACGGGCTCGTGCAACGGTTGCGACATCGAAATCATAGCCGCTCTAACGCCACGCTACGACGCGGAGCGCTTCGGAGTCAAGCTCGTCGGCAGTCCAAGACATGCGGACATACTCCTCGTAACCGGGCCCGTAACAAACCAAAGCCTTGAGAGGGTCAAGCTCGTCTACGAGCAGACTCCAGAGCCGAAGATAGTCATAGCCGTCGGCTCGTGCCCAACGGGCGGAAGCGTGTTCTACGAGAGCCCCTTCACCAACGCACCGCTGAGCAACGTGATTCCGGTGGATGTTTACGTCCCGGGCTGTCCGCCGAGACCGGAGGCAATACTTCACGGCGTCGTTCTCGCGCTTGAGAAGCTGGCCAAACTCTTGAAGGGGGGTTCCGAGGAATGACGCCGTTTGGAGAGGTTCACAATCATTACGCGCCCGAAGGGCGCTATAGAGGGGTGAACGCTGGAAATGGGCCATTTGAAAAGCCCCCAGTCCACCATAACGGCCAGTTGGTTAGTAAAAGGCTTTCCGCGAGCGCTTGCGCAAGCAAGGGCTCTTCGGAGGTGAAAGAATGAGCGAGGTTAACGATAACGCTAACGTTGAGAAAGCTCGGGAGGAGGTCAAAGAACCCACCAAAGCCGAGAAGGTCGCGAAGGCGATAGCGGAGCGCTTTCCAAACGCCCAGGTCGAGGTCAAGACCAACAAGTGGGGGCGCGAGAGGGTCTGGGTGAGAATCGACAGGGAAAGCTACCGCGAGCTGATGAGGTTCATAAAAACGCTTGACGGCGAGGCCCACTACTCGATAGGCATCGAGCAGGACTGGGGGGACGACCTGGGCTTCCTCAGTCACCTCGTGATTTACTACGACGACGCCCCTGCCGTTTCACTGCTCATAGACGTCCACGCGCCGAAGGACGACCCAACGCTCCCGGACATCAGCGATATCTTTCCGATAGCGCTCCAGTTCGAGAGGGAAGGAATGGAGATGGTTGGCATAGACTTTGAAAATGCACCGGACAAGAGGAGGCTCTTCCTGCCTGACGACTTCCCCGAAGGCATCTATCCACTCCGCCTCGACGACAAGGGCGTTCCCGAGGAGATGGTGCACAACGCAGGCCACCCCTATTACCTCAAGGGAGGTGCTAAGAAATGACCAAAGTTGAATACTGGGTCAAGATACCCTTCGGTCCGATTCACCCCGGTCTGGAGGAGCCCGAGAAGTTCATACTCACCCTCGACGGCGAGAGGATAGTTGACGTTGACGTCAAGCTCGGTTATAACCTGCGCGGAATCCAGTGGATAGCCCTCAGGAGGAACTACGTCCAGATAATGTACTTAGCCGAGAGAATGTGCGGGATATGCAGTTTCTCCCACAACCACACCTACACGAGGGCCGTTGAAGAAGCGGCCGGAATAGAGGTGCCCGAGAGGGCAGAGTACATCCGCGTAATCGTCGGCGAGCTTGAGAGAATTCACAGTCATTTGCTCAACCTCGGCGTTTTAGCTCACGACATAGGCTACGATACCGTGCTCCACCTCACCTGGCTCGCCCGTGAAAAGGTCATGGACACGCTTGAGGCAGTTGCCGGAAACCGCGTCAACTACTCGATGGTAACCATCGGAGGCGTCAGGAGGGACATCGACGAGAAGAGGAGGCGGATAATCCTCGATATGATAAAGTACTACAAGGAGGTCTTCCCGCAGATTGAAGATATTTTCCTCCACGACCCGACGATAGAGGCCCGTTTCAGGGACACGGCGATAATAAGCAAGCGCGTGGCGCTGGAACAGGGAGCCGTTGGTCCAACTGGAAGGGGAAGCGGAATCCGCGACGACGCGCGCTGGAGCGAGAGGCTCGGCGTTTATCCGGATTTGGGAATAAAGCCCGTCATGCCCCAGGACGTTACAGGAGAGAGGCCGAGGGGCGACGTATTCGACAGGATGGCGGTAAGGGTAGGCGAGCTGTGGCAGAGTCTGGAGCTTATCGAGCACGCCCTCGACCAGATGCCGGACGGAAAAATCAAGACCTTCCCGAAGGACAACGTTCTCGTCGCCAAGCTCAGGATAATGGTGGACGGAGAGGGCATTGGAAGGTACGAGGCGCCGAGGGGTGAGCTGATTCACTACGTCCGCGGAAAGAAGGGAAGCGACAAGCCCCTCCGTTGGAAGCCAAGGGAACCGACGTTCCCGAACCTGTTCGCGGTCGCTGAGGGCGTCAAGGGAGACCAGGTTGCGGACTTCGTGGTGGCGGTTGCCTCGATAGACCCGTGTCTGAGCTGTACGGACAGGGTTGCGGTCGTTGAAGACGGAAAGAAGAGAATCCTGACCGAAAAGGACCTCCTGAAGGCCTCGATAAAGAAGACGCGCGAGATTAATCCCGACGTGAAGGGAGACCCGACCCCGGTAGGGTTCGGCTGTTCGAGGTGATGCTCATGGACGTGATGGGAAACATCGTTTACCCGATTGCAGGCCTTCTCGGACTCTACGGCTTCGTTTCACTGGCCTCGCTCCTCTGGGAGGGAATAGACAGGAAGTTAGTTGCGAGAATGCAGAGGCGCGTTGGACCACCGCTGATACAGCCGTTCTACGACTTCCTCAAGCTGATGAGCAAGGAAACGATAGTCCCAAACACGGCAAACTACATGTTCAGGATTGCACCAGTTCTGGCACTGGCAACGGCGATAGCGCTCCTGGCTTACACGCCGATGGGCTTCACCCCGATTTTAGCGAGCAAGGGCGACGTCATCGTCTTCATCTATCTGTTAGCCCTCATCAGCTTCTTCAAGATAGTTGGAGCGATAAGCTCAGGCAGTCCCTACGCGAAAATCGGAGCGGCGAGGGAAGCGACGATAATGGTGTCCAGGGAGCCGGCAATGATGCTGGCGATATTCGCCATAATGTGGCGCCTCGGAAAGCTCGGCGTTGACAAGCCCTTCAGCATGGGAATCTTCTACCAGCACAACATCTGGGAGATAGGGACGCCGATGAGCTTCGTGGGAGCGATAATACTCCTCTACGTCTTCTGCGTCTGGCTGGCGAGCGAGATAGAGGTCGGGTTCTTCAACATACCGGATGCGGAGGAGGAGATAGCCGAGGGCCTGCTCGTCGAGTACAGCGGAAGGTATTTGGCGTTGCTCAAGCTGACGAAGGCTCTGAAGGCCTACATAGCGGCTTCCCTGGTGGTTGCGATATTCTTCCCCTGGGGAATAGCGGGCTACTTCGGCCTGACGGGCCTCTCAGCGGACGTCGTCAACCTGCTCTTCCACACGCTGAAAGTGTTTATCCTGCTCTTCGTCGTCGGAAGCGTCTTCAGGGCAGTAACAGGAAGACTGAAGATAACCCAGGCGGTGGACTTCCTCTGGAAGAACGTCTTCCTGGCCTCACTCGTCGGCTCGCTCCTCCTCGCGATGGAGGTGATAATGTGAGGGCGCCAATACTCGTCCCAACGGTGCTCAGGAACCTCGTCAGAAAGCCAGCGACCAACCTCTTTCCGAAGACCGAGCCGGTGCCGGTTCCCGAGAACTTCAGGGGCCAGCTTAAGTACAACGTCGACAAGTGCGTCGGCTGTAGAATGTGCGTCACAGTCTGCCCGGCGGGGGTCTTTGTTTACCTGCCCGACATCAGGAAGGTGGCGCTGTGGACTGGAAGGTGCGTTTACTGCGCCCAGTGCGTTGATGTCTGCCCGACCGGAGCGCTCCAGATGAGCGACGAGTTCCTCCTGGCGAGCTACGACAACTACGACGAGAAATTTATCCCGCTGAAGGAGGAGAAAATCGAGGAGATACGGAAGAAACTTGAGGAGCAGAAGAAGGCCAAGGAAAAGGCCAAAGCCGAGAAGGCCAAGACCGAGAAAAAGGGGTCAAAGTAACCCCTTCTTTTTTCTCCACTCGTAGAGGGCCTTTAATGCCGAGTAATGGCCCTTCTCAACGTCCGCAAGGTAGAGGTAGACCTTTCTGAGCTCCTCGTTATCGGTTTCCTCTGCCAGCTTCCGGTAGACGGTTTCAGCGAGCTTCTCGGCCTCCATTGCACCCTGAAGGACGTCCTCGAGGTCTTCTATCTTGTAGAACTTGCCGAGTAGGTGCGTTCCTTCAATGCTTGCAACGTTGACCTCGGCGAGCTTTTCCCCGTACTTCTGGCGGTAAATCTTATAGAGTTCGTCTCCGTGGCCCTTGGACTCCTTGCCGAGCCTTTCAAAGGTCTCATAGACCTCCTTGGGAAGGCCGAGCTCCTTGGCCCTCTCGGCCAGCTTTAGGTAGGTCTCGGCCTCCTCGTATTCGCCCTTAATCCAGTAGCTGAGCAGTTCGCGCTCGTTGAGCTTCTTAATCTCCTCCAGAACCTCAATCATTTCCATCACCCAACCGTTCGTATTCCCTCTTCAGGGCCTCGTAGTGGCCCCTCTCCACGTCGGCGAGCTTGAGGTAGAGTTCTCTTAACCGCTCATCCCCAACCTTTTCGGCGAGGGCTTTGTAGGCGTTCATCGCTATGAGCTCGCTCTCCATAGCGGTTTCAAGGACCTCCTTAACCTGGTCGGCCCTTTCAAAACGGTCGAGAACTGGTAAAACTTCAAGAGGAGGGATTTCCGTTGACGGCTCCCTGCCGAAAGAGGCTTTGAACTCCTTTCTGAGCTCAACTGCGTGCCTCTCGGAGTCCTCGCTCAGCCTGAGAAAAGTCTCCACGAGGCTCTCTGGAAGCCCAAGGTTCTTAGCTCTCTCGGCCAGCTTGCGATAAAACTCGGCCTCCTCCAGCTCGCTGGCTATCCAGTAGGCCAAGGCCTCCTCGTAGCTCAGCTTCTGGAGTCTCTCGATGACATCATCGACGTCCAGCATTCCAACCCCCTGAATAATTTGTCGGCGGGCCTAATAAGCTTTTGTTCCTCAGCGAACGAGCCATATCGCCAGGAACATCGCGATGTAGGCTAGAAGGCCCAGGATAACGTGGAAGTACAAAAGAACCCTCTTCCACCTCGGCGAGAGAAAGTAGAAGGCGCCGGTAACGAGGGCCAGTGTCATGAGGGCGAAGCTGAGATAGCCGAGCGTGTTGTGGTCAACCATGCCTCCCCACCGGAAAGACGTAGAGCGGAGCACCTTCAGTTCCAAGGAGCGAGGCAACCTCATCGTCGTGGAAAGCCCCGACCGCGACCGTTCCGAGGCCAAGGGCGGTTGCCTGGAGATAGATGTTCTGGCCTATGTGGCCGGCCTCCATGTGAACGTACCGGATTCCCCTCTCACCGTAGACGTCAGTTGTTCTCTCGTAGAAGGCGACGAGAACGAGGTCAACGGGGGCGCTACCGACCCATTCCTGGTCGAGACAGGCCCTCTGGAGCTCCATCCGATAGTCACCGGGCTTTACCAGCTCAAGGGCGTGTTTCCAGGGGATGTAGCGGTAAATTCCGGGTTCAAGGCCCTCAACCTTGCCAGCGACGACGTAGACCTCGAAGGGATAAGTAGCGCCCGCGCTCGGGGCCGAGCGGTAGCCCTTTGAACTCGTTATTCCCTGAGCCGACCAGAGGAGCTGGGAGAGCTCTTCAAGGGTTAGGGGCTCGTCACGGTAGGAGCGGATGCTCCTCCTCTTCGCTATCGCCTCCTCAACGCTTATCTCACCCCTCAAACGGGGTTCTGGAAGGGGCACAACCTCACCCGAGGCCGTCTCAACGGTCTCAAACCTCGGGCCCGGCTTGAAGATTAACAGTAGTGGGAGAACGAGGGCCAGCGCCAGGGTCAGGTAGGCAACCTTCCGGAGCATGTGATTAGTTGGTGCCCAAACTATTTATTCCTTCACCTCGAAGCGGAGAACCTCGCCCTTCCGGACGAGGCCGATTCCGGCCTTTTTGCCAAGGACTTCGACGAGGACGGTGTAATCGGGCTCGCTCAGGTTGACCTTCAGGTTGTAGCGCTCGACGAGGAGCGAGCCAAGTTTGATTTCGAGCTCCCTCTGGGAGAGCCGTTTATTCCCGCGAACTCTGGCGCGGACGGCGAAGGTTCCGTCTATCGCTTTCCCCAGCTCAAGGACGGCCTTCTCTACCTCCCCCCACCTGGCCGGAACGAGCCTTTCAAGGGGAACCACCCTCTGTATCGCCTGCGTCTCGAAGTTCCTCAACCGTTTGAGGGCCTCGTCCTTTGGTAGGGGAGTTTCAGCGAGGAGGACGCCCCGCCAGTCCGTTCCTTTAACCCTCACCTTCCCCAGTGCCCACTCCAGCTCGAGTATCGTATCGCCTTCTCTGCCGGGCGGTGCCGTTACGAGGAGAATCATTTCCGCTCACCGATGAACAGGTTTTTATATTGAAAGGCCTTAAACACTTCGGTGGGTGAAATGGAGGGTCTTAAGCTTTACCAGTCATACGAGGTTTACGGTCTCTCGGCCAATCCCTTTGAACAGCTCGCCAGCGAAGGAATAGCCGACGTCGAGAGCATTCACGTTTATCAGGAGATAGACATGCGCCTCCAGATGATTGTTTCGGAGGTAATCGGCAACAAAAGCTCGATAGCGCTCAGCATCGTCGGGCCTCTTGGAATGGGTAAAACGCAGAGGCTCAAAACGCTCGCGAAGGCCATAGAGGAGAACAAAGGCAAGGCGATATACGTCAAAGTCGATACCAACGACATCCTCAAGCTCACGCGCGACATCTTCTACGCGCTGAAGCCCCCCAAGAGCAGGACGAACATATTCCTCGAAAACCTCAGCAGGAAGCTCGGCTTCATTGACAGGCTTGAGAAGATGCTCAGCGACTCGAAGGAGTACAAGAGCAGGGACATAGCAGAGCTCCTCGTCGAGCAGATGAGCAAGTATCCCTACTGCGCGCTCCTCCTGGACGAGCTGGAGAACATGGGGAGCGCAAGGGAGCACGAGAAGATTCAGTTCTTCGAGATGCTGAGGCACTTCATAAGCACGATGCCGAAGGGCTGTATCGTTGCCTTCGCCTGCGTTCCAGAAGCTTATGAGGAGTACACGAAGATATTCCCCGCCTTCTTCATGCGCCTCCACTACGAGTTCAAGCTCCGCCCGATGAGCCTTGACGAGACGTTTGAGCTCGTGAAGAAGAGGCTCAACCGCGTTCGCATAAGGGACACCGACGACCCGCTGTATCCCTTCACGGAGGAGGCGATAAGGTTAATCCACCAGCTCGGGAAGGGCAACCCGAGGCAGATTTTAAGACTCCTTCACTACGTCCTAAGCGAGTCCGCGAAGCACAAGTTCGACCCGATTGACGATTACGTGGTCACAACGATTCTTGAGGAGCCCAAGAGCCTTGAGGAGTACCTCACGAGGATTCCGAAGGAGTACAAGGACCTGGTTGAGGCCATCGTCTTCGAGTTCAACGGCGGGCCGGTGAGCTACATACAGGTCGCCAAGGTCGTCAAGAAGCCGGGAATGCAGGTCTACGACAAGCTGAACGAGCTCATAAGGCTCGGCTTCCTCGTCGGCGACCCGAAGGGCAACTACAAGGTTCCAGACTACGTCAGAAAGTTTTTAGAGGAGGGGCAGGCGGAGAAGCTGAAGGGTGAGTGAGTTGCCGAACTACGATACCCACGTGCTCAGCGGAATAGTGACCTACCCAATAGCGGTGCTCATCGGCGAGCTCCTGAAGGTCTACGCCAAGCTACCGATTGAGTTAACCGCAACGGCGCTAATCCTTGGATATGCGTTCTACGTCCTGGGAAGCGATTTACCCGACATGGACCACCCGGACGCGCTGATTCACAGGGGCTCAAAGCCGATAGTCAGCGTCGCCGCCGGAAGCGCCGTCTTCCTATGGGCCAGGGGATTCGTTCACATGAACCCGGCGTGGCTCGACCCCGTCGTCTCGTGGGTCGCGGGTGCACTGGCAGGGCTCGTAGCGTGGTACGCCTTCACGTGGCTCATGCCGAAGCACAGGGGAATAGTCCACTCGCTACTCTTCGCAGGAATCTACGGACTACTCGCGTTCCTTTTGGTCGAGTATGGCCTCAAGATGTCAACGGGCGAGGGAATCTTCGTCGGTTTGAGCGCTTTCCTCGGCTACACCCTCCACCTAACCCTCGACCGCTCGGTTAAGCTGGTTTAGTTTTACCCAGTTTTGGGCAACAATGCTTTTAAATAACCCACATTAGGAAAGCGCGGAGGTGGGAGAGATGTTCAGCCTTGGAGGATTCTCACGCGGTGGTGAGTACGAGAAGAAGCTGTGGGACGTCCTCATCATCGGAGCTGGCCCAGCGGGCTTTACGGCGGCGATATACGCCAAGCGCTTCGGCCTCGACACGCTGATTATCAGCAAGGACCTGGGAGGAAACATGGCCTTGACCGACCTCATCGAGAACTACCCCGGCTTCCCCGAGGGAATCAGCGGTTCGGAGCTGACCAACAGGATGCACGAGCACGTCAAGAGGCTCGGTGTCGATATAGTCTTCGACGAGGTCGAGAGGATTGACCCGGCCGAGTGCGCCTACTACGAGGGCCCGTGCAAGTTCACCGTGAAGACCAAGAACGGCAAGGAGTACCGCGGAAAGACGATAATCATAGCGGTCGGAGCCTCGCCCAGGAAGCTCAAGGTTCCGGGCGAGGAGGAACTCACGGGAAGGGGCGTTTCTTACTGCGCCACCTGCGACGGCCCGCTCTTCAAGGGCAAGAAGGTCATCGTCGTCGGCGGTGGAAACACCGCTTTACAGGAGGCCCTCTACCTTAAGAGCATAGGCGTTGACGTAACGCTCGTCCACAGGCGCGACAAGTTCAGGGCCGACAAGATACTGCAGGACCGCTTCAAGGAGAGCGGGATTCCGGCGATACTCGACACGGTCGTCACCGAGATAATCGGAAAGGACAAGGTCGAGGCTGTGAGGCTGAAGAACGTCAAGACCGGCGAGGAGAAGGAGATGAAGGTCGATGGAGTCTTCATCTTCATCGGCTACGAGCCAAAGACCGACTTTGTAAAGCACCTCGACATAACCGACGACTACGGCTACATTCCGGTTGACATGCACATGCGCACCAAGGTTCCCGGCATATTCGCGGCCGGCGACATAACCAACGTCTTCAAGCAGATAGCGGTCGCGGTCGGCCAGGGAGCCATTGCGGCGAACTCCGCCAAGGAGTTCCTTGAGAAGTGGGGAGAGAAGAACGGGGAGTGATTAACCTCTCTATTCTTTCATTCTCCGTGAGACGAAGAGAGTGCTATGCTCCAGCGTGCCTTTAAATGTAAAGCAGAGAAAGCTGTCTATCAAAACGTTTCGTTCTCCAGTTTTACCACATAATAACCGAATCAAAATACCCCTTAAAGCCTACTGCTTTTGCCCTTCATATCCATTCGAGACTTCCAGAATTCACAACTTTGGCAGAACTTCTCGAAAAACTTTCGGTCAAAGATGTTCATTATTGAGCATAGAGTTATATAGCCGAACGTTGAGCTTCGGTCGGTGATTAACATGGTGGTCAGACCGAACGTTAAGGAACTCCCCGGGCCGAAGGCCAAGGAGATAATCGAGAGGAACTTCAAGTACCTCGCCACTACGACCCAGGACCCCGAAAACCTTCCGATAGTCATCGAGCGCGGTGAGGGAATAAGGGTTTACGACGTTGACGGAAACGTCTTCTACGACTTCGCGAGCGGTGTTGGAGTTATAAACGTCGGCCACGCCCACCCGCGCGTCGTCGAGGCGATAAAGAAGCAGGCCGAGAAGTTCACCCACTACTCGCTCACCGACTTCTTCTACGAGAACGCCGTTGTCTTGGCCGAGAAGCTCACGAGCCTCGCCCCCGGCGACTTCGAGAAGAAGGTCGTTTACAGCAACAGCGGTGCTGAGGCCAACGAGGCCGCTATGAAGCTCGTCAAGTACGGAACCGGAAGGAAGCAGTTCTTGGCGTTTTACCACGCCTTCCACGGAAGAACCCAGGCCGTTCTGAGCCTTACCGCGAGCAAGTGGGTCCAGCAGGACGGCTTCTTCCCGACCATGCCGGGCGTTACTCACATACCCTACCCAAACCCCTACAGGAACACCTGGGGAATCGACGGTTACGACGAGCCCGATGAGCTCATAAACCGCGTTCTCGACTTCATAGAGGAGTACGTCTTCAGGCACGTTCCACCCCACGAGATTGGCGCGATATTCTTCGAGCCGATACAGGGTGAAGGCGGTTACGTCGTCCCGCCGAAGAACTTCTTCAAGGAGCTCAAGAAGTTCGCCGACGAGTACGGAATACTCCTCGCCGACGACGAGGTTCAGATGGGCATAGGCAGGACCGGAAGGTTCTGGGCCATCGAGCACTTTGGAGTCGAGCCCGACCTCATCCAGTTCGGTAAGGCCATCGGCGGTGGACTCCCGCTCGCTGGTGTCGTCCACAGGAAGGATATAAGCTTCGACAAGCCCGGAAGGCACGCGACCACCTTCGGTGGCAACCCCGTTGCCATCGCCGCTGGAATAGAGGTCGTCGAGATAGTCAAGGAGCTCCTCCCGCACGTCCAGGAGGTCGGCGACTACCTCCACAAGATACTCGAGGAGCTCAAGGAGAACTACGAGGTCATCGGAGACGCTCGCGGTCTCGGTCTCGCGCAGGCCGTCGAGATTGTCAAGAGCAAGGACACCAAGGAGAAGTACCCCGAGCTCAGGGACAGGATTGTCGGAGAGGCGGCGAAGCGCGGTCTCGTTCTGCTCGGCTGTGGCGACAACAGCATTCGCTTCATCCCGCCGCTGGTCGTCACCAAGGAGGAAATCGACGTCGCAATGGAGATATTCGAGGACGCCCTCAAGGCCGCCCTCAAGTGAAGTTTTTAACCCCTTCCTCCTTTTCTACTTCGGTGGTTGGATGGACGAAGCCCTTAGAGAACTCGCCGGCTATGCCCCATACGCGTTTATTCTCGCGATAGCGGTCTTCGGTCTCTACCTGTGGCTTAACCGCTCTAAGTTCAGAAGTGTGAACGTGATAGCGGTCGCAGGGATTTCAACGGCCCTCGTTGCGGTTGCAACGAAAGTAATCAACGTTCCAGTACCCGCCACGGGCGGGTACATAAACTTCGGTGACACCATGGTCATGTTCGTTGCAATGGTCTTCGGGCCCATCATTGGGGCCTTCGCAGGGGGTGTCGGCTCAGCCATTGGAGATGTCATCTCGGGTTATCCAGGTTGGTCCCCCATAACACTAATCATCAAGGGTATCGAAGGTCTCGCCGTCGGCTACATCGCCCAGAAGCTCGAAGGGACCGCCGGCCTCATAGTAGCAGGAACGATAGGCGGAATCCTCATGGTCTCGGGCTATTTCATCTTCGAGTACTATGCCTTTGGCTTCACCGCAGCGTACTCGGAACTCCCCGGAAACCTGGTGCAGGCTGTGACGGGAATAATCGTCGGAACCGGGCTCGCAAACGCAATAAAGAAAAGATATCCCGAGGTTGAGAGCCTGCTCTAAACGTCAAGCTTCTCTATTTCTTCCCAGACTCTCTTCTCCTCAAGAAACGGCTCAACCGAGATTCTGCGCGAGGCCTTCTTTATCTGACCCAGGTACGCAGAATCGGCTATAACCGCATCGTAGCCAAGCTCTTCTATGCGGTAAATACGTAGGCCGAGGGACGTAAGGAACTCCCTTGTATGCTCTATAAAGCCCGGGCCGGCGAGCATTATGTCCGGGTTCATACCCTCATTCTTAAGTTCCTCAATGGCCCGAACAACAACGTCCCCAATCTCCTTCATTTTGGGGCACCTTCCACGATTTTTACACCGCTCGACGTCCCAATCCTGTTGGCCCCAGCCTTAATCATCTCAACGGCCTTCTCGTAGGTTCTGATTCCGCCGGCCGCTTTAACGCCCATCCCGGGACCAACTACCTTTCTCATCAGCCTGACGTCCTCAACAGTCGCCCCTCCTGTTCCGAAGCCGGTGGAAGTTTTCACGAAGTCCGCTCCGGCCTCTTTTGCCAGCTCACAGGCCTTGACCTTCTCCTCCTCAGTGAGGTAGCAGGTCTCGATTATGACCTTGACCTTTGCGCCTTTCTCGTGGGCGACCTTGACGACCTCCTCTATATCTCTCCTAACGTAGTCGTAGTCCTCATCCTTGAGTGCGCCTATATTGATGACCATGTCCAGCTCATCGGCGCCGTCTTCCAGCGCTTTTTTGGCCTCGAAAACCTTGACCTCCGTTGGGGTGGCACCGAGCGGGAAGCCTATGACACTCGCGACCTTGACGTTGGCCTTCTTCTCGCTCAAGTAGTCCTTGGCGAGCTTGACGCGGTAGGGGTTAACGCAGACGGCGTAGAAGCCGTACTGAATTGCCTCATCGCAGAGCTTGATAATGTCCTCCCTAGTTGCATAGGGCTTGAGGTTGGTGTGGTCGATATAACGAGCGATTTCTCGAGCGTTCATCAATGACCACCTAAAGTCGGTAGCTTGGAAGAACTATTTAGCGTTTTCCCCCGTTTACTTGGAGAAAAACCAGAAATATGGAGAATTTTCAAAGCATCTCAAGCTTTCTCAGGGCCGAGACCAGTCGTCTCTCAACGGGGGGAGCTTCAAGCTCAGGCTTAACCTCCCCTCTCACCATCATCTCAAGAACCTTAACCGCGTTGTTCCAGCTCTCCTCCAGCGTCCTGCCCTTGGGGATGGCGTTCCTGAGGACGTGCCAGCGGCCGGTTTCCTCGGAGTAAACGAGAATCCTCGGGATGTAGTCGATATCCATGAACGTGTTGTCGAGGCTCAGCTCAATCCTGAGGCCGTCCAGCTCGATGTAGCCTTCCTCGAGGAGCTTCCTCTTCCAGTCCATGTTCCGGCCTTGACGGGGCAGTTTAAAAGCCCATCGCCAACTTTATATTTGGGAAGGAAAAATATCACCCGAGGTGATTAGCATGGAGAACCCGTTCGAGATTACGGCGGTTATAGCGAGGGAAATCCTCGACAGCAGGGGGAACCCAACGGTCGAGGTTGAGGTTTACACGCCGGTTAGCATGGGGCGCGCCGCAGTTCCCAGCGGTGCCTCAACCGGAACCCACGAGGCGGTCGAGCTCCGCGACGGAGGAAAGCGCTACCACGGAAAGGGTGTCAAAAGGGCCGTTGAGAACGTCAACAAGATAATCGCCCCCGAAATCATCGGGATGGACGTCACCTGGCAGAGGGACATCGACACCCTCATGATTGAGCTCGACGGCACCGAGAACAAGAGCAACCTCGGAGCCAACGCAATCCTCGGCGTTTCTCTCGCTGTTGCCAAGGCCGCCGCGAACGCCCTCGGCCTTCCGCTCTACCAGTACATCGGCGGAACCAACGCCTACGTCATGCCGGTTCCGATGAGCAACGTCATCAACGGAGGTGTTCACGCGGGCAACGAGCTGGATTTCCAGGAGTTCATGATAATGCCCGTTGGAGCCGACTCCTTCAGGGAAGGCATAAGATGGGTCTCCGAGACCTACCACACCCTCAAGAAGGTCATAGCCGAGAAGTACGGCAAGAACGCCGTCAACGTCGGCGACGAGGGTGGATTCGCCCCGCCACTCAGGGAGCCCAGCGAGGCCCTCGACCTCCTCACCGAGGCCATTGAGGAGACGGGTTATAAGGTCGGCGACGAGATAGCCTTCGCCCTCGATCCGGCTTCAAGTGAGTTCTACGACGAGAAGCTCGGCAAATACGTCGTTGGTGGAAAGGAGTACGACCGCGGAGAGCTACTCGAGCTCTACAAGGAGCTTGTGAGCAGGTACCCGATAGTCTCCCTCGAGGACCCGTTCCACGAGGAGGACTGGGAAGGCTTCGTCGAGATAACGAAGGAGCTCGGAAAGAAGATACAGATAGTCGGCGACGATATATTCGTCACCAACCCCAAGAGGATAAGGAAGGCCATCGAGCTCGGCGCCGCCAACGCGCTCCTGCTCAAGGTCAACCAGATTGGAACGCTGAGCGAGGCGATAGATGCCGCCTACACCGCCTACCGCGCCGGCTATGGCGTTGTCGTCTCCCACCGCTCCGGAGAAACCGACGACCCCTTCATAGCGGACCTCGCGGTGGCCCTCAACACCGGCCAGATAAAGACCGGCGCCCCAGCCAGGATGGACAGGAACGCCAAGTACAACCAACTCATACGTATCGAGGAGGAACTCGAGGGAATAGCCTACTATCCGGGCAAGAAGTTCCACAACCCGTTCCTCTGAAGCCTCCAGTTAGGGTTTTAACCCCCTCTTCTCATTTCATTTGGGTGCGAGGATGAGAAAGCTCAAAATATACATCCCAGGCATCAAATTCCCCTCGCAGGACCGGGGGTTTCACCCCCCACGTCCTTGCTAACCCTCTCCCCCCGAAGGTGGGGCTTCGCCCCCTACAACCCCCTCCAGAGGTGGGTTAAATGAAAAAACTAAAAATCTATATCCCCGGAATCAAATTCCCATCAATCTCGCTCACCGGAAGCTACTGTGCGCTCAACTGCGCCCACTGCGGGAGGCACTACCTTGAGGGCATGAAGAAGCCGACGCGAAAGGGGCTCCTGAACTTCTGCCTCGACCTTGAGCGCTCCGGCGGGCGGGGCTGTCTGCTGAGCGGGGGGATGGACTCCCGGCTGAAGGTGCCGATTGACAAGTACGCGGACGAGCTGAGGGAGATTAAGAGGAGAACGAGCCTAAAGCTCAACGCCCACGTCGGATTCATAGACGAGAGCGATTTGGAGTGGTTGAAATACGTTGATGTCGTCTCCCTCGACTTCGTCGGCGATGACGGCGTGATAAGGCGAGTTTACAAGATAGACAAAACCGTAGAAGATTACCTCCACATAGTTGAACTACTCACCGAGAACGGAATTCGCGTGGCTCCGCACATAACGATAGGCCTCGACTTCGGGAGAATCCACTGGGAGTACCGGGCGATTGACCTCCTCGCTCAGTACCCGATAGACGTCCTAGTGCTGGACGTTCTCATCCCGACGAAGGGAACGGAAATGGAAAACGTCCCGAAACCGGGCGTTGAGGAGAGCCTGAAGGTCGTCGAGTACGCGCGCGAGCGCTTTGACGGGGAGCTGAGCATAGGCTGCATGCGTCCAACGGGAAGGTGGCGGGTGGAATTCGACAGGGGGGCGGTTCTGAAAGGAGTTGACAGATTGACGAATCCGCCGAGGAAAGTCATCGAGTGGGCAAAAACTGTCAGAGAAGTCGAGATAATCTATGAGTGCTGTGTTATGTGAGAGCATCAACGAATCGCTCGACGTGCCTTACCGTAGCCCGGGCCAGTGACGAGCGGCCGTTAACGCGCTCAATCAGGGCGTTTATCGAGTTTTTGCCCTCAACGAGAACCCCCAAGGCGAGTTCAATGAATTCTCGCGCGCCCATTCTGTAGGCCCTGCCATTGTCGAAAATCCAAATCAGAGAGTTTCCACTCCTTAAAAGCACCGCATGAACGGTCGGGTCAAAGGCTCCAAAGTCCATGTCCACGTAGAGTTTGACCTTCAGTCGTGTTCCCCCTGCCCAGTCGGGGAGCTCTCCGACGGGCTTCAGAATATTTTCGGGAACCATCCTGCCATCTCCTGCAGGCGTTTTAACTCCCGGTCCACCAATGAACTTTCTGAACTCGTTCTCCCTTCCGAGCGCGTATAAAATTCCAGCTATGAAGTTCCCAAGGAAGAGAGGAAAACTTACGGTGGTGGAGAGAACGCTGATGTTCCTGGGAACCACGGTTAGGAGTGGAGGATTCTCAATCCAGTGACCTCTGAGCTCCGGCAGGTGGTGCTTGAGAACATTATCAAAGTCAAAGAGCACCTCCGTCCACTCCAAAAGCTCGTCCACGCTTTTAGCGGTTGAATACGGGCTCGTTCCTGGAAGATACCAGTACCAGTAAATCGCCGGAGCACTGTGAGGGGTCATATCTCACACCCAGTGTTGTCCAGTTCCTTAGGTTTGACTTGTTTCACCAGCCATTCAAATGGATAACGGTTGTTGTACTCAAGCCTTAAGTCTGCTAATCACAACCTCAGCATCTAAGGAAGTCTCCAAAGCCCTCCACTGGCTTTCTATCAAACATGAAGTAGATGTAGGTGTATCAACGCCCATCTTCTCCCGCCTGTGCTTTGAAATATTCCTCGGCCCTCTTGAGTAGGGGTTCGTTCTCGACCTTCCGGCCGATGGGTTTGAAGACGAGACTGGTGATGTCCGAACTGAACCAGTCCCCATACTCGAGCACTTTCCCGTAAAGGTCATCGTCCAATAACCCCTCTCCAACCGTGAGGAGCACTTTATACCCCTCTACACCCAAACCCCTGACAAAAACATACAAGCCAGACTCGCCAACCAGCTTGTAGAGACCATCCTCCAGCCCAAGAATGTCTTCCCTGATGACGGTTAAGTCCGAGGGAAGGACTTCGAGCTTTTTCCTCCTCACTATCTCAGCCAACCGCTCGTACAGGAGGAACTGGTTGTAGTCACCGAACACGTCCCTAAGCTTTTCATGCCCGTAGACGTAACCGCAGATGAGAACTGCCCCTGTCCTCGCCAGTTTCTTGAGGAACTTCATAAGTTCGGAACTCAGGACAAAATCAAACCCGCTCGTCCACGCCTCAATCTGGACGAGTGTTATGCTTCCCCTCGAGTACGTTTCAACGCTGGCCAGGGCTATCACCCTTCCTCCCCACTCCCGCGTGGTCTTCATTCCATAATCAATGTCCCCAACTTCCACCAGCCTAAAACCCCTCGCATCATAAAACTTGAACCACTCCTTATTCCCTTCATCACCCTCGTACCGCTTTTTCCCAACGTACTTGAACTCGCGCGAGAGATTCTCAAGCACTACCTCCCACGGTTTATCGAACACCGCAACGATGCTCTTACAATCCCCCATAGCAATCACTCGACGCTCCGGTTTGTGCCTTAAAGATACCCTCGGCCCGTTTGAGGAGGAACTTGTCCTCAATCCTCCGGCCGATACGTTTAAAGGGAAGTCCAACAAGTTTCAAACTGAACCATGCTTTGTCCTCTAAGAGGTCGCGATAGCACTCCTCGTCGGTTAAATCACTCTCCCTAATTGAAACGAGCAGTTTGTAGCTGTCCAGACTTTTAATGAGCACGTACTCCCCCTCTTCTCTCCCGGGCCTTTCAAGTAACTCATAGAGCCCGTCCTCAAGGTCGAGGAGTTCTTTCTTCACTAGGGTAAGGCCAGATGGAAGAACCTCAAGCTTTCCGAGCTTAACGGTTTTGACCAACCATTCGTACAGGAGGAACTGGTTGTCTTCTTCAAAGCCCGCCTTTCTGAGGTCGTGGTCGTCCGTGTAACCGCAGATGAGGACCGCCCCAGCCCGCATCAGCTTTCCGAGGAACTTCATAAGTTCAGAACTCAGGACGAACATCCACATGCCGGTGGAGACTCCAATCTGGAGGAGTGTTATGTCATCCTTCGAGTACGTTTCAACCTCAAGCCAGTCAAGGGAGTCTCCCTCGGTGGTTTTCAGCTCGTAGTGCAGTTCCCCCACTGCAACAAGTCTAAAGCCCCTCATGTCAAAGATGAACTTCAGGTGCTCCTCCCTTTCCTCCCACTGGTACGCGAGTTCGCGGGTGTACCTGAACTCGCGCGAGAGGTTCTCAAGTACTTCCTCCCAAGGCTCATCAAACACGGCGAGGGTATAATACGTGGTCCCCATGTCAATCCCCCCGATTCATAAACGGAAAGAAGGTAAAAAGGTTCAGTCGAATTCTGAAGCAAGGTAACGCACTTCAACGTCCACACCAAACCGGGACTTTATCTCCTTTGGCAGGTACTGGGTGTAGTAATAGTAGTCCCTTATGTTCTCAATGCCCCCTGCATAGTACACTTCAATCTTTCTGATTCCCTTAATGATGGCGTACTCAGCGTACTTTGCAAGCTGTTCCTCGCTTATTTTATGTGCGTTTCTCTTGCACTCTATCAGCACGGTCTCCGACCCTTTCTCCACGATTATGTCAATTTCAGTCTTTCCCGCTGATGTTACCACGTCCTTCTCAACCTCATCTATTGTCCACCCGCTCTTCTTGAGGTGGCTCACGACCTCTGCCTCGTAGAGGGGGCCTAAAGTTTTCTCATCTCTGAGGTCCGCATTGATTCTCTTAATTAGTTTTTTCCCTCCATTATCAATGTTACTCACGTCATCGAGTATTCTCTCAAGCTTTTTGACGTTCCAGCCCCTGTCAATGATATACTTACGGGCATCTTTGCTTTTTATCCCCAAGTCGTAGAGTTTCTGCATTGCTCCTACTACGCTGTCGAAGTCTTCTCCTTTCTTCAATCCTCCGTCCTTGACCACGTATTTTTCAACTATTTTTGAGATGTACTCGTTCCCAAGCTTGTTCGCCACCCATTCAGCCGCCTCCTTGGAGGCGTACGTGATTTCCTTGACGACCTTGTTGTCCTTGAACAGACCAATCAGCACCTTACTGTGACTGATGACTTTAATTCCGAGTTTTGTCCCCTTAATTCCAAGCTTTTCCGCAATCTTCTCGGGGTCAATGACCATCGTGACCGCATCGTAGACAGAGGCAACTTTTGGAGAAACATAGCGCTCAAGGAACCAGTGAGCGGCCTGGTCAAGTACTATAATACCAATCGGAACCCACGCAAACTGCGGTTTGATGTTGTTTCCCTGCTTTCTCTCTACGCTGAAATTCTGCGGAACCTTTACTGTATCGTTTACCGTGCTGTTGTTCACAAGGTTTGCAGTCGCGCTTGCTCCACTGACCGTCATTCCAAGGAATAGCAACACAAGAGCCAAAGCAAGAAACCGCCTCCAACCCATGCAGTCACCTCTAGTATTGTTCATATGGATAATAAATCCAAACCTTAAAAAATTTACTATACTCTAATGTTAATAAAGCAACGACAATTGGAATTGAACTACTCCACTATGGAAGCGCCAAATTACAACTTCCAAAACAGGACAACAAAAGAAACCTAAACACCAAGAAAACTCGCAACGTATAAGGGAAACAACGAGGTAGTGTCTACTTTTATGTCTGGCATCCCACAACCTCACGAGGAGAATGCAGGGCTCATCAAACCTCGCATCATCATAAATCAGAAAGGAGAACGCCAATCATCGCCCTAAAGCCTCAGAGCTCCTCTTTAACCGTAACAAATGACACCATCGTAACGGTCTGCTCGATTCCCTTAATCTCTCTAAGCTTGTCAACGACTATTTTACCGACTTCCTCCGAGCTGGGGGCGCGGACCTTTATGAGAAGGTCCCATTCACCGGCTATGATGTGGACCTCGTAGACCCCTTCGAGTGCCGCTATCCTCTCGGCGACCTGCCTCTGGGTCAAGCCGGAGTCGGGGTCGTATCTGGCGAGTATGAAGGCCGTCGTGCCAAGGTTGAGCTTCTTGTAGTTGGGCTTGACCGTGAACTTCTCTATTATCCCCTCGTCGAGGAGCCGCCTAATCCGGTAGTGAACCGTCGTCCTCGGGATTCCGAGCTTCTTGCTGAGGCTCGCTATGTTCTCCCTCGCGTTCTCACGCAGTTCCTTCAAAAGCCTAAGGTCTATGGCATCGAGGTTGCCCGTCATCGCGACCCCCTTCGTCATCTATTCAACTCCAATCGCATGGGATTGATGAGAAGGCTTATTTAAAGGTTTTCCCTTAGCCATTGGGCAAAGACCCTCAGCGCCCGTCCCCTGTGGGAGATTTCGTTCTTCTCCTCGGTTGTCATTTCGGCAAAGGTCTTACCGAATCCATCGGGCTTGAAGATTGGGTCAAAGCCGAAGCCGCCGCTTCCCCTCGGCTCGGTCGTTATCTTGCCGTCGACCCTCCCAGTGAAGATGTGAAGCTCGCCGTCCCAGTAGGCTATGACGCTCTTGAAGTAGGCTCTCCTGTTGGTTTCTCCCTTGAGGAGCTTGAGGATTCCGTTGTAGCCAAGGGTCTTGTAAACGTAGGCCGAGTAAACCCCAGGGAATCCATTGAGCGCCTCTACGAAGAGGCCCGAATCGTCGAGGAAGAAGGGACCCGCGATTCTCTCCGCCAGCCATTTTGCGCCGTATTCTGCAACTTCTTCGAGCGTGTCGGCCTGTATCTCAGGATAGCTGAAGCGGAGCTGATAGACCTCAACTCCAAGGGGCTCGAAGTACTTCCTGGCTTCCTCAACCTTACCCGGGTTGGAGGTTATGAACGCCAGCCTCATGAGACCACCGGAGAAGAGGGGAAAAGAGGGGTTAAAAGGTTTAGTCAAGGGTGTAGCCAATTTTCTGAACGAGCTCCCTGCGCTCCTTCTTCTGCTCCTCGGTCTCTATTTTGTTGGCTGCCTTGCCGTCAACCACTCCAAGGACGCTCCGTCCGAGGTCTGTCTCGGCAACGATGACCTGGAAGGGGTTCTCGCTTGCCCCGTAGACCATAGCCACCGCCGGGTGGTTCTTGACGGTGTTGAGAACGTTAATCGGGAAGGCGTTCCTCATGAGGATTACGAAGACATGACCCGCGCCGATTTTCACGGCGTTCTTCGCGGCAAGCTCCTCAAGCTCCCTGTCGTTTCCGGTGTAGCGGGTCAGCTGTGGTTTCGCCTCGTTCATGGCTATGCCGAACTTTATTCCCGGGACGGCGGTGAGAAGGGCCCTCGCGAGGTCGTCAACGGTGAATATCGAGAAGTTGCCCTGCCCGATTATGACCTCGACCCCCTCGGGTTTTTCGATGTCGACAACCTCTATCTTCACCATGGGCACCACCGGAAGAATTTAATACTCCAGTGATATAACTTTTTCCGCCCCGGTGGTGCCGGTAATGGGAGGTATAAACATAGATGAGATAGAATTCCTCGTCGAGCTTCTTGAGAAGTACCCGCTTGAAAGCCTCCGAAGGATAGCGTCGGCTGAGGGGCTGGATTATTACAGGTTGAAAAGAATTTACGATAAGTATTATAGCAAATACCTCGTCGTGAGCGCGACGTACAACATAAGGCTCCTTGGTCTGAAAAGCTTCGTTGGGTTTCTGAGCGTTCCCTCTGACAGGCTCATTGAAGTCGCCGTTAGAATGACCAAAAACCCCTTCATCGGCTACGTCAACCCGGCCTTCGGCTTTAAAAACGGCCTGTCCGTGATATTCTACGTCCCAAAGGACCAGGTGAAGGATGTAGACGAGATGCTCTCAAAGTACTCCGATGACTTCGAGTACTACGAGGTCTGGGCCTACCCACCACCGGAGAAGCCTAAGGAGTGGGGTGACTGGGAGCTGAGCTACGACTACGCAATCCTCATGGACATCCTGAAGTGGGACGCGCGGACGCCTATGAAGAGGATAGCCGAGCGTCTCGGGAAGACGCGGCCAACGATAAGGTACATGATTGAGAGGCTGAGGGAGAAGAACATCCTCATTGGGTTTTACCCACTCCTTGATATGAACATCCACGACAGGGGGGTTATAGGGATAACGAAGAAGCTGGACGAAGAGGTGTTGGAGAAGTTCAGGGAGTATGAAATTACCGTCGGCTACCTGCCGGGGGAGGGATACCTGCTCGAATGGCTCTTCTCATCGAAGGAGGACATGGGAAGCAAGATACTAGAGTTCAGCGGCTACGTGGAAAAGCTCCTGATAGAGTACTTCGAGCCGACTTTCAAGGAGCTCAACGACAACAACAAGAGGACCGCGTTTCAGAGGATGGTAAAAGAAGACGGGAGCGGGTACCACTCAATCATCGAGTTTTAGAGGAGCATCGGACAGTACTCCATGCCGTCTATTTCACCGGTCGCATGATACTCAAGCGCCCTGCAGTCATGGCAGATGTACCTGAACGGGCATGTGGAACACGCCTCTATTTTGTCCTTCGTCATCCTCCAGAACTGGCGGAGGCGCTTCTTCCTGACGGCCTCCTTGAGGGTCATTCTGGTAACGTCCCCAACCACGTAGTTCCTGAGGAGCGGGCAGGGAAGGACGTAGCCGTCAGCGGTAACTGTGACGGTTCCGGCGAGGCAGTCGTGGTAGCGCTCGGTGCTCGGATTGTGAATCCTGCGGAGCTCGATAACGTTGAAGTTAAGACCCTTAACAGAGCCGGGGAAGAGTACATCAACGTAGACCTCACCGGTGAATTCCCCGAGGAAGGGACCGGCGCGGAATTCCTCGGGAGGAACCGTGACAAGGGCACCGAAAAGCCAGGGGTACGGTGAAAGCTCGTCGAGGGTGTGCTCGGGGTAACTGAGCTCGGCTATGAAGTTGACACCCTCAACAGGCGTGACTTCATCGAGGTCCTCAAAAAGAACCACCGCGTAGACCTCTGGAAACTCGAGCTCGCTCGCAAACACTGCGAGAGTCATGAGCACATCTAAGCTGTCGTAGTTGGTCAGCCAGACCTCCTTTCCGCCGAGTTTCCTGAACTCAAGGAGCAACTCCTTCATCCTCTCAAGGCTCATCGGCTCCCTGCGGAGGATGAACCTGTTGTTACCAATGCAACCGATGGAGCGGGGAATTCCCTCAACTTCCGAAAACTTTCCCCCACCAGCGCCAAGCTGGAGGATAAGTCTCTCAACTTTACCGTTGTGGGGCCTGTTACTCCACGGGGGTTTCCCGACGGATGTTACGGACAGCCTCGGGACCCCTTGGGACACGCCTTTATACTCCACCCTCTCCATGATTGACACCACTAGGGTGGTAGAAACCACCATATTTATACTTTTTCTATTCGAATTTTGCTAACTATCAATAAGAGTATGCAAAAAATGAAGAAATCAGACCGGAACCTGCCTGTCACCCTCGACCCAGAAGGTCCCATCCTCAGTGACTTCCTTCTTCCACACGGGGACCCGTTTCTTGACCTCGTCTATCGCCCACGAACAGGCCTCAAAGGCCTCCTTTCTGTGCTTTGCGCTGGCCACTATCAAAATCGTGTCCTCCCCAACGGGCAACTCACCGTAGCGGTGCCATATAAGCATATCGAGAATCGGAAAACGCGACAGCGCCTCCTCCCTTATTCTGGCCATCTCCGCCTCGGCCATCTCCGGGTAGGCCTCGTAGATGAGCCTTTCAACTTTCTTACCGTGGCTCTCGTTCCTGACCTGACCGAGGAAGACAACGTAGGCCCCGCTCTCAGGGACGCGGAGGAGTTTTACAGCCTCGTCGACTCTGAAAGGTTCCTTTGTCAGTCTGACCTTCACGACGACCACCTAATGGAGTACCTCCGGAAAGTTTAAAGTTTTCATCTCTGAGCGGGAAGGGGTGAGAGCATGAAAAAACTTGCGATACTCCTCATCGCCCTCCTAGTTATCTCGGCTGGGTGTATAGGAAGTCAGGGAGGGGAAAAAGGAGGAAGCCAGACAAAATCACCAAGCCAAGCCAATGTCACTACTACTTCAAGCGGGCATGCGGGGGAGAAAAAACACGCGGAAATCACACCGATGATTATCCTCACGTCGATACACCAGTACACCTACGAAGAGAACGCGAGTGTGGAGCTCAAAATAACGATTAAAACAGGGAACACAACCCAGAGGACCAACGCCAGCATGGAAATCCTGGAGAGGGGCTACGTAGACCTCCTCGGAAAAAGGGCCAAAATCGTCACCCGAACGATAACCAAGCCGGACAACGTTACCCTGAAAATGACCAGGGTGATAATAGGTGGCACGGTCTACACAGAAACCCTTGGACGAACTGGAGTCAGCAACGACACGTCCTTTTGGAGAATAAACCCTGTAAGCCTAGCTAGGGAACTTCTGAAGCTCACACCGATAGGCAACTACACCGAGAACGGAACCCGTGTCCTAGTTTACTCCGTTCCTGGAGACGTACTGCTACCGATGGCCCAGCTCTACTTCACAAATCCGGGGATGAACACTACGGTGACGGATGCGACCGCAGAGCTGTACTTCTCAAACGGCGCCTTCAAGGGAATGAAACTCGTCTTCAGCGTTAGAGCGACGGCCGCTGTCGAAGGCATGAACGGAAAAATGACCGTCATTGAAGTCGGCTCGTGGAAGGGAACCGTTAGAATAACCTCCGTCAACAAAATGGAGGAAGTGAAAGCCCCGTCTACCTGAGCTCGACAACGTCAAAGGTGTTGTATGCCAAATCCACGAGGAGGAGCCTGTTGAGAAGTGGCTCCCCAAGGCCCGTGAGGAGCTTTATGACCTCCATCGCCTGGATTGAGCCGACGACACCTGCGGTTGCCCCGATTATGGGGAACTTCCCCTTCTTTTCCCTGACACTCGGAAAAATCTCGCGCAGGCTCTTCGTCTTTCCGGGAACTATCGTCGTCACCTGACCGAACGTTCCCTCGACGGCCCCGTGAACAAGAGGGATACCCTTTTTCTGCGAGTAGTCGTCGAGAAGAAAGCGCGTCTCGAAGTTGTCAAGGCAGTCAACGATGACGTCAACGCCCTTAAGGACCTCCTCAACGTTCTCCGCCGTGAGCTTCCCGACGAAGGTCTCTATCCCTATGTCCGAGTTGAAGCGCTCAAGCTTCCACTTTGCCGAGAGGGGCTTGGGGTTTCTTCCAACGTCCTCCTCCCAGTGGAGTATCTGCCTGTTGAGGTTGCTTAACTCGGGCTTCTGCTCGTCTATGAGGAGGAGCGTCCCGATTCCGGCAGAAGCAAGGTAATAAGCTACCGGACTTCCGAGACCGCCAACGCCGACGACGGCCACCTTGGCTCTCTTCAGCTTCTCCTGCCCTTCCTCCCCAAAAATCATTATCTGCCTGTCGTATCTTTCCAGTTCCCTCTCGCTCAGCATCTCAACCACCGCTCACAGGGGGGAATATCGCAACTATATCCCCGTCCCTCAGAACCTCGTCGAAGCGGACGTACCTTCCGTTCCGCGAGACGTTGACGTCGGCCAGGTCGTCGTCCTCGGCGAAGACCTCGTTCTTGAGAATCGGGTGCCTCTCCTTGAGGATTTCTATTAGTTCTCTCACCGTTATCCCGTCTGGGACTTCGAGTTCCTCCTCGCTCTTTCCAACGAGGGAGCGGTAGCGGGCGAAGTAGCGAACGGTAACCTTCATTTCGACCACCTGAGAAAGTTGGAGGGGAAGTTAAAAAGGGTTGCTGGAATCGAGTTAAGTAATTTCACAAGTTGTCGAACCATCGTATGGAATGGCCGAATCCATGCACGTCATGTTAGCAATCACGCTGCCCGTCGGCTTAACCTCCACCGTCACAGTGCTCTTCTCGACTTCCCCAGAGATGTTATCTATTTGGTTAATATTGCATAAATCCCCCAGCCTACGGAGATGCTCCACAATGCCCCAAGAGAAAGGGCGAGAGCTATATTATCCGTCACAACCCACAGTGGAAGAAAATACAGTGGAAAGCTAACTGCGATGGCTATTATGGTCTTCTCTTTAGGAAATAACTTTTTCTTCCAGTACACGATCAGGAATCCAACAATATAAGCGGTAATTGTGAATTGTGGAATTAAATACTTTGCGGAATAAAATGTTATTAATATTAAAATAAAAAACAAAAAAACAGGGATAACAATTCTGTACCTAGCCACAGACATCACCTCCAGCCGTATGCGCGCCTAATAAAATCAGCAATGACTGGGGCTAATTCTGAAAGTCCTTTAATCATCTCGCCCATTCTGATAAGCTTTACTGAGATGACAATGACTTTGACTTCTCCTCCAATTAGCACGAGATTCGTTCCAACATCTATTGCCACGTCACTGTTATCCTGTCTTATGTGTATTAGGCCTGTGCCTGTGAATATGATATCGTTTCCATCCTGTGGTGAGATTATGTATTTCAAGTACATAGTCACATAAGCTCCAAACAAGTCTTTTTCAAGAGTCGTGAGTCCCGTATGCGCGGTATTCTTGAATGTTATCGAGATAGTTTCAGAACTCTTGATTACAGTGGGATACTCAACTACCCACGAGGAACTGAGAGACTGTGTAAAGTCTGAGTTATCAGTACGCCATTCCTTAACACTCACAGAATTCAGATAAATAGTCTTTTGCGTGGGATTATAAATAAACGCCCTGCACACTACTGTAGCCTTGTACTCTATACCGTTCCAGTTGAATTCAGGATTATCACACTCGAACCCCACTTGCTCAAGTTTTGTCCCGTTCGTCGGCTCCACCCCCACTGTCACAGTGCTCTTTTCTTCCTCTCCCGGAATGCTCGCAGTCAAAGTATAAGTGTGCTTCCCAACCCCATAAACCTTCAAACTAAAGGCATCAACCGAGTAATTACCCGCACCCTTAGGAACAAACCTGTTGAACTCCTTAACCACAGCACCCTCCCCATCAGTAACCTTAAAGTGAATGTTCAGCCCATCACTCGCGAAATTCCACGCCTTTACCGTGAAATACACCGTCCCACCACCCTTGAGCTCCGTCGGGGTTACTTCAAGCTTCACCGCAAACTCATGGGAGAGACCATAACACCGAACGCACTTGTTAACAGCACGGGGAAAGGCATTGTCCCATTCCCAAGTATCCACCATTTTTCACTGTGTAAACCTACCCATTTAACATCACCTCAGAACCCAAATACAAGTTCTGTCTAAACCCATTCGGGGAGATTCTGCCGATGTAGAGAGAAAGGAGGAGAATGCCCGTGAAGACGGCAAGAGTTATGATACCCACATGACTCACCTCACGTTATCCTCAGCTCTCTGGTTAATTCGGGCAGGTCGAACTTGAGCCAGAGCGCAAACAGCACCAGATAAACAGCAACAAAGGGAATCAGCCACTTTTGGAGACCAAGCTCCTCAAGCAGGGCACCGAGAGACAGGAAAACAAAAGGAGCTTTGGCGTAGTAAAATGCCTTTCTGCTTCCTCTGTAGGCAATGACAATGAAAACGTACAGGGGCCAGTAACCCATTACAAGCGAAAGGCACCAGCCGGCGCCGGCCTTCCTGAACAGGAACACGATTAACACAATCAGCAGACCCCCAAGAATAACGTCACCAACACTACTCTCGTCCTCTGAAGGTTTCAGCGGCGGACGTTCGTACTCCATGTAGAACAGGTAGGCTGGGAGGAATGCCAGAAGTGAGCCGTACACAAGAGTGCCAGTAAGGTCCTTGGTGTGATGAAGAAACGATGCAAAGATAGATGAGAACACCAGAAGTGAAAGGGCAGTCTGGTAGAATCTACACCTTCTGGTAGCAATAACTCCCCCCACCAGAGAAATGTAGAGCGTAAAGATTACTGGCAAGTTGGAAGTCATTCTGTCGCACCCCGATACTTTTGCTCTCGTTAGGCACCGAAACCCGAGTTCGTTGATGTTAAACTCGATGGAGAGGTATAAATACGTTTTCCTTTAAAATCTTGATTATTAAACAGGAGGGTTAGAAAAAAATAGAAGGACAGCGGGACATCATGTTATCCTCGGCTCCCTGATTAGTCCTGGCAGCTCAAACTTAACCCACAGCAGGGTTACAACGTAATGGAAGACAACAAATGGGACAACCCATCTCTGAAAACCGAACTGCTCCAATAGGGCAAGAGGGGCAAGCAGCGGTAGGGGAGCTTAAGTAGAGTAATACTTCCGATAGATGGCCTCGGATATCCCCTTGGACTCAAAATAGGAGAGAAACGCCAGATAAACACCTAAATACCCTATCAGGACTGACGCTATTATCCCTGCCCTATAAAACAGCACAATGGCCATTAATGTGACCAATAGAGGCAACATAACGTCCTGAGATTTAATATCTCCCTCCCGCAAACCGGTGTATTCAGCATCAAAGAATACCACAGTTATAGATGTAAAAACAGCCAGCACAAAGGCACTCAAAAGGGGATTAGCATCATTACGGGAGAACCCTGCCAAAAGAGAAACAAATATCTCTCCAAAAATCAAAATGGTCAGGGTCCTGTGTATTGACCTGTTTATCTTCAGATTGACCAGTGAAATGAAAAGAAAGATGAAAAGCAGGTAAATCCAAACCATGCCTATCACCGTCCTCTGGACCCTTCCAATGCCCTAAGGAATGGTATTATAAATGTCTCAATGGCTTTTTTGAGAGCCTCACGCTTTATACCTTGATTCACGAGTACCATCACACCATACCATTCTCTTCCTAGAAAACCCCAATATGCAGTATCAAGTGTTACAGCCCCGTACACTGTATTGCTTGTCTTCACCACCATTGGCTCTTATTCCGCTCTTCATTTTTCCTCCAGCTCCCACTCATAAATCGTCCCTCCCACCGCGATGAACGTGGCCGCGTACGTGAAGCCCAGCAGGGAGGGAATCGCAATACACAAGAGCGCCCCCGCTGTAATAAAAACGGCAGGTAAAAAGTGGATTGTGGCCTTGATTTGGTCCTCCGCTACTGCAAGAACCACCGGAATTGACATCCACACGGCAACGCTTATGAAAAACTGCGTGCTCGTTTTTGAAAGTGCGATTCCCGCAAATACGGCAGTGATCCCGGTCAAGAAGAATAAAACGTACCAGACTCTCTCTTCAACTGGTACGTTCTTCCCGTTGAGGACTTCCCGGACGAAATAGTAGTAATAGGTGACCCAAAACGCCCCCGGGATTAAGTACAGCAGTGCCTCTCTCATGCTACCCATTTGGAGTCCCCGGTAAAGGGGATAAAGAGAGAGGAGGGCCGTGAAAATTCTAAAAGCCCCTAAAAACCTGGAGAGTTTAGACGTTCCCATCTTCCTCATCCTCCCACTATAGAGTAATTGTCATGTTTCTTTTATGTTTTCATTACCCACCGTTAGTTTGTACCACCACCAGAGCACCAGGGAGTAGGGGAGCACGTACAGAGACCGCGTTAGTGCCCAGAAATGGGCTTTCCAAAGTAATAGTTCGCCAGCTCATCGTTTATTGTGGTAGTCACGGTCAAATCCCCCTGTATATAGATTTGGGGAGCGATCTAGCAGCTTATTTATAATCATTCACTACACTACCCTTGTGTCTGTTGGTCAACTGCAGAAGGTTCATAGCACCGTAGATGGTAAAAAGAGAGTATGATAATGCAACAAGGGGATACGTATATAGGAGTATCCATGAAAGTATCACTAATGTTGAGTAATATGCTAAGATTATGCTTTTGCTGAATTTCTTCTGGAGTACATACACCAGCACCTCTCCTATTCCGGACAAGAGTATGGCCTTGAAAAGGAAGTCAAACAAGCCTGAAGCATGAAGTGCCACAATGAAAATTATCAACGATAAAAGCGGATAGCTCAGAAGCTTATCAACTTTATACCATTTAGGGGTTTTATCTGAAGACGCTACAAGGATAGCTCCTACCGTCCACAACGATACTCCCATGAAAGTGTAGCCCCACCATTGAGAGTCGTTGACTTTGACCTGATAAACTGAATAAAGGAGTATCAAAATATTAAGGAGAAGGAAGAGTTTAAAGATCCTTGAAGGATTTACCATGTCATTAACCTCCTATCACGTTGTTGTTATCCCCATCCGAAGGCGTCGGTGCCCTAAGCCAATTTATAAAATCTCTAGCAGTCAGGAACCACGAAACGAGGTTTAGAATTGGGGTAACCTTGCATGCTACCTTTCCCAATGGTCCACTCGCTACAGTTTCCAGCTGTCCTGCATGCTCGGCTACCTTTTGAAGTATTGAATTTGCTATACCTGTAACCTTTACTGCCGTCTCAATCTTCTCCCCTGTTGATGGGGAAGTGTCTGTTATTTCGACAATATCACCGGCAACAATGTTGTTACTGAACACCGCTTTAATGTAGTATGCGTATCCAACAAACCTGTCTTTGTAGGAACCATCAGACAGCCACGGTCTCTCTCCAAAGTAATAATTCGCCAGCGCGTCGTTTATTGTGATCGTTATTGTCAGGTCATCCTGCATGTTCGTCGGGCTCAGCGTCACCGTCTGCCCGCTAACCGTAACACTGCTCGGACCGTTGGGCCACACTTTCTTACCCCAAAACCCAAAGGGGAAACAAAGAGAGAGACAACGCCAAAAGCCGGCCCTACTCATCTTGGCCCACATGGTATCATCCCCCATTCACCGAATTACCCTTTGTTATGTGACAGTGCCTTTAGTCCCTTTGAAATACATAAAATCCAGCTACTGAATACACAATCTGTTGAAACAGGATTAACATCACTCCCATTGATGTGTTTGGAGAGGATAAGGGATGATTTGATATCTTAATCAGATTGAGGTTCAAAACAGAGACAACCCCCACAACCGCGGAAAGAGCATTAAAACCTGCAATCTCATATACTAAACCCCGCTTGGATAGCAATACCATTAACGGAAGCTCTCCCATAGCCAGCGCTAAAAGTTTCTCATTGTCGGTAAGTACTGCCAATAACAAGATAGCCAAGAAATACAAAAAGACACGGTAGTATCGCCTATTTTTATCTTCCCCTAAGGATAGCAAGAGTCCAACGGCCATTGCCAAATACGCCAAATAGGCTATATATAACGGTCCTCCCAGAGTAACACCACCCCTAATTACTGCCAAATAAATTCCCATAGATGGTACCAAGGAGTATAACAGAAGATACTCCCTACCTGCCATTCCCCCAAAAAGTGTTAAAACAACAGTAATCACGACAAGGTTAACTAAGGCCGCCGATACCTCCACTGCAAGTGCCATGTCTCGGGGGTAGGTTAACATGATAAAAAATGTAAAGAAACACCAAGAGAGCATGCCAATGGCGAGGAGTTTAAGATTATCCCTGCCCATTTTTCACCCTCCTACCACCGCGTTGTTGTCCCCATCCCCGGAAATGCCGGTGACACCTTCATAGAGGGCATATATTTTCCACGAGAGTGAAACAATGGCCCAAGTAGTTGCGGTTCCTATTGCCCATCCTGCAACAGCCCCCTTTAACGTCACTTCAGGATTTTTTGTAATAACCGCTGAAATGACCCCACCAAGGATGCCACCCACAATTCCCCCAGCTTCAACAATCAACGGTGCATTTTGGTTTTCAGATGTATCCTTGATAGTTAATATATCGCTAACAACAACGCCGTTGTCGAAGTGGACTGTTATCATGTAAGATTTATGCTCTGCAAATTTGTAAGCAAAGTGGTCATTTCCCCAGAAGTCCTGAGCGAGCTTCCGCAGGTCAATCTTCACATCAATTTCCTTGTCATCGTGAGGGGGTAAGGTTATCTTTATTGGCTTGACTTCTATTCCCCTCTGATAACTTTTTGCCCAAGCGTTATGGACAGTTCCAAAGTCCACCGATGAAACGGAGACAGAGATACTTCTCTTCCCAGTGTTTAGTAGCGTAATTTTACAAGTTGTCGAACCATCGTATGGAATAGCCGAATCCATGCACGTCATGTTAGCAATCACGCTGCCCGTCGGCTTAACCTCCACCGTCACGGTGCTCCTCTCCGACATTCTTCAGCTTGCCGTCGTAGTTATCCCAAGCGTTGCCTGTAAGTTTATTTCCTTCTTAGGGTATTCCTCACCTCCCCAAACATTAGATACACTCCGAATATCAGTAGTACTGAGGCACTCACCTCAATCCAATTGGAAGTGGAAACACCTTCTATGAATGGGTTTAAGGAAAAGAATCCTAAAAGAAGGACTCCAAAGTATCTCAGCCTCGAATCTGCGTTCTGAGCAACCGGACCTCTGCTTAGGCCGTAACGGACTAACAGCATAAAACCATGGAGAACCAAGAGAACCACTAACAGCAGGATCGCCCCAACGGTTCCAATGAAGAAAACACTGACAAGTATTACTGCCAGATTAGCCAAGAGAAGAATTTTAGCTGGAGTGGGAAGGCCTCCGGCGTTCTTGCAACGTATCATCCACAATATGACAACCCAAACGTAAAGCACTGAAAGGCTCACACTGGCGAGAGTTAGCGCTACTTTTATCTCAGTAGAAACATAGAGGAGAAAAAGGGAAATAAGGTAAATGACTATGCCCACCCATTTCATTTTCTATCACTCCTTTATTTCCACACGATGGCGGTTTCTGTACCTGAAAACAACAGGTAACCACCACAGAGGACGCAGATCATGATCACAGCGGCCAATGGCCACATACCGGTGTCATGATTAACGAGGATAATGAAGAATGAAAACGCCACTCCTCCAAGCAGGGCTTTGTAATACCTGAGTGCCCGGAGGATACTTGAAGCATTAGTTCTGGACGCCATACATCCCAATAAAAGGCCCGGAATGCTGAGAGACAGAATCGTGTACAATTGGGGTGTCACAAATCCAAGACCGTAAACTGCACAACCGGCCACAAAGAGGGCACCCGTTAAAGCCAAGAAAGCATGCCACACCATCGAGAACACCTTGGCAGCTTCAGAGTTCAACTTAGACAGTGCAAACGACCAGCCAAGGAACACTGAGAGAAGGAATTCCGAAATCAACAGGAAGTACCTAAACCCAAGCACCGTCCACACAGTAAAAAGGGAAAATGCAAGGAAAAGAACTCCAAGGCACGTTTTGAACCTTCCGCCTTTCATTATCATGACCTCCTAGCACTAAACCCCCTTCAAGGTATCCCAAATATGTTATGTAGCACATAGCCTCCAATGAAGTTTGTGAAAAGACCTACTACTGCTCCTGCTGTAGCACCGGCCACCGTTCCAGCACCGGGGAGAATAAGAGTCCCGATAGTGGCCCCTACAGCTATGTCTACACCCACGTTAGCAACCAGATCCGTGGCTATATCCTCCGTCACTTTACCCCCGTCCACGACTATCGTGACGTCAGCGTACGCCGTGTAATCAAGGTACCATTCCCTTCCATGCGAATCTATCACTGTTGGCTTTCCATCGACGAGAATCGTGAAGTTTGCTTGGACGGGAACTGTGACACCATCCAACTCCAAAAGTTTGATTCCCTTGCCCAAGACACCGCTTGTAGAAAGCGTGTCGTGGAACTCTAGCCTTATTACCCCTGTTCTCTTCGACGGGACTTCCTTAGTAAGCACCTCCTCAGTGAATTCAGGAGTAATCTCCTTAGTATAGTGGTTTTTCAGTATGTATGCATCCATATCAACGCGGGTAACCTTCCAGCCAACGTCGGTGGGGTTCGTGAAGTACACCTCACACGTCATGTCCAGCACCAGATTCCCCTTCTTTGCAGATAATACCATGTTGCTACAATCCATAGACGCCTTTTGAACCTTAGGAGGCTCCACCTCCACCGTCGCGGTGCTTTTCTCGACTTCCCCGGAGATGCTCGCAGTCAAAGTATAAGTGTGCTTCCCAACCCCATAAACCTTCAAGCTGAAGACATTAACCGAGTAATTACCAGCACCCTTGGGAACGAACCTGTTGAACTCTTTAATCACCGCCCCATCACCGTCAGTAACCTTAAAGTGAACGTTCAGCCCATCACTCGCGAAATTCCACGCCTTTACCGTGAAATACACCGTCCCACCGCCCTTAAGCTCCGTCGGGGTTGCTTCAAGCTTCACCGCAAACTCATGGGAGGGACCAAGAACATCCACATCTCCCGTCCGCGAGTCCTCGAGGATGCTGTTCCCGTTGTTGGAGGTGTGGGCCTGGACGTTCCAAGCGTAATCCCCAGCACTGGACGGAACCCACGTGAACGTCACGGTGACGGTTCCGCCGGAGGGGACGCCGACGGTCCTGTATTTCCTCCAGGAGCTGCCGACGGAGATTGACACGTCCACGTTCTTCTTCTCCTTGTAGTTGTTCTTGAGCTTGACCGTGAACTTAACGGGCTTCCCCACCTTGGCAGGATTCGGAGAGACCGACACGCCAAGGATTTTAACGCTGTCCCCTGAAACGGGCGTTGCCCTGACGTCGAGAGTTCCCTGGGAGGTCTTGGAGTACTGGCCGAAGTAGAGGGTTCCCGAGTATCCGAAGCTTCCGGTACTGCTGAACGTGTTGGAGAACACGGTGATTGTTCTTCCGGAGTTGGGGCCGAGGGAGAGGGAACCGGTTACGGTCTTGGTAAAGCTGTTGCCCGGGGATGTTGGGCACTGAACGTACAGGCGGTAGTTGAAGGAAACCGGTTTGCTGTTCCCGTTGTACACGTAGATCTTGAACTTCACGTTGGTGCCGACGAGCACGGGCGAGGCCGGGTCCGTGAAAACGGAAAACGTCACCTTTGAGGGGTCGATGCTGGACTTAAGGTTGATGACCTTGTGGTAGTCCTCGGTTACGGTAACGTTCCTTATACCCGCACCTATGGCAGACGCGTTGAAGCCCTCCGTTGGGCGCGGGGTGGGCACCGACTTGCCGGTTACGGTGACCGTTCCGGCAACGGAGACAGTTGAAGCGCCGTTTCCGTATATTCTGGAGCTCACGATGCTTGACACCGTTTTAACTCCATCGTCCGGATGCACGTAGCCAACCGTGACCTGGTACGAGAGCCCGCTTCCGTGGAACTTCACCTTCACGTCGTTGACCACGTTGTTGACCGCCCTGAAGTGCACAACGACGCGGTAGGTGGCGTAGGTTCCGGTAACCTCAACGGGGATAACGTCCACTCCCTCAATTACTATGTACCCGTAGTTGCTGTCCACGTCCAAGGCAAACTTCTTCAGGAGGTCCTTACGGTCGTTGAAGCTCCCGCTGGGGGCCTTTAACGAACCGGATCCTTTCGAGGAGGTACCGGTCCACAAGCACTTTCCACCGACACAGGGATGAGGCGGGTTGGGATTGGGATTCGGATTAATACTAGTCTCGTCATGGTAATACACCACAAGCGCATCCTTGAGCTCCGCGACCTTCTGGTTCAAAAGCCCCTTGAGCTCTGGATTTCTGTTCCCCATGCTCATGGTCTCGACGAGGACGTAGACCTGGCGGGTAAGGTTGTAGGCCTTCAATGCAGAGGGCCAGTAGCATGAGTATCCAAAAAGAGAATCTCCAACCCTATGAACATTTTGTACTACAACGCCACCACCACTGACAAAAGTAGTACCTGAAGAGTATAGTGAAGGCATCAATATACTGTGTATGTATCTGATGATATTCTTAAGGCTAGAGTTCATCCCCGAAACGTTGTCCTTAAGGTATGCGGTGTAGAATGACACCCAATCCCTGGAGATTCCGGGAAGGAGTTTCTTGGGATAGCTACCGTACGCCTTTAAAGCCTGTTCCCTTGTTTCCTTTGGGTGCGCCCACTTCCATCTCTCGAGAGCCCAGCTCTCGTAGGAGGCGTACTTAAACCCGACCATCACGAACGCCCTAGAGAAGTTCGTGAGGAATGAACCCATGTCAAAGCCAGTAGTTATGTTGTCCGCGTTCTTAGCTATGTACTCCTGAAGGGCTTTAATCTCTTCCTCGGTCCAGCCCTGAGACTTGAGCTCCTTGACGGTTTCGGGTGGAAGGCCGTTCTTCTTTATGTCCTCGGCCATCTTCCTGAGTTCCTCGGCGGAGTACTTGAGCTTTACCCCTGCCTTCTTGAGCTCCCCGAGGGCCAACCATATCTGCGCCGAGATGTTCGCGGCATTTTCCTCCCCAGCCCGGGAGTTGTCGATGAGCTCCCTTGCAGCGGTTGCGTTGATGTGCCCGGCGTTTGCGCTCTCGTTCACAACGCCAACGAGGTACGCTTCGCGGTACAGAACGTTCCAGAACTGGGCGTAGGCGTCGTTCTCCGAGACCGGGACTCCCGAGGCTATTCCCCCGGCGGCTGCACTACTGAAAACAACTCCAAGCATCAAACTTACAAGCAGTACTGCCACAACACGACGCACGTGGAACCACCACATCGAATGTGGTGTTAAAGGATAAAAACATTTTCTATATAGATTTTGCAAACTACTTGAAGTAGTGTACAAAAACCGGAGGGTTGGAGGGCTACCACGGCACGCTCTTCCAGCCCATTCTATAGGCGAAGTAGTTGGCCCCCCAGTGGATGAATGGCGAAACGACGAGGAGGAATATAATCTGCCCGCTGGATAGGGTCTTGACCGGATAAGCAAATGCCAGGGCGCTTATGAGAAAGCCAAGCTGGTCGAGGCCTATTGCTGGAGCCCCGCGCGGAAGGTTCGCGCGCCTCTTGAAGAAGCTACCCACGAGGTCACCGACGAGCGCACCGAAGGAGAGCAGGAAGGCCAGCTTAACAGCAGTTACAAGAGAGCCGTAGAAGTCAGGTGTTATGAAGTACTGAATTACCCCGACGAGCGTTCCAATCGCAACACCGCCTATGAAGCCCCGCCAGGTCTTTCCGTCGCCGAGAAGCCTTCTCCCATCCCTCCACTTCCGCCCCCCGTCTATGGGTCTCCCTCCCCCAACGAGGACCGGGGAGGCGTTGGCAAAGTAAGCCGGAAGTATGTACCAGAACGCCCAAAATATGGACTCCAGCCCCATTCTACCACCAAGGAAATAAGCCGGGAACCTTTTATAAGGGTTGAGGGGGTAGAGCCAGAAAAGGTGGTTGCCATGATAAGGAAGCTCGTTGCAATAGTGCTCCTGGCGTTACTCCTCTGGGGGGCTTACGTTACATACGCATTCCTGAGCTCACCCCCGAAGTTCAAAGCCCATTGGGGCAACGTAACCAAGACCACGACGGAGCTCATTATCACTGGCGAGTGGAGCAAACCCGTCATCCTTCCGGTCTCAATGAACAACGTAACCCTGAAGTTTATGGGCATTGAACTCGGGGGGACCAAAAACGTGTCCATATCATCCAAAAACAGTACGGTGGTCCTGAGTCTTGACAACAGGAACCTGGTGCGAGCTCTGTTCAAGTACCTTGACAGCGGGCAGAATGGAACGGCGCTGATTTCCTTCAGCGGCAGGTTTCTGAAGGTCATCCCGTTCAGGTTCACGGTGAAGAGGAAGATAACGTTAAACGTACTCGAGGGGCTCAACTTCACCTCAAAGAGCAGGCCAATCCTCGGGGGTCTCGTGTACACGCCGGCGTTGCTGGGCACGAAAGTCAGCTGGGGGGGAGAGAAGGGAAACGAGGGCATACTAATCGTGGACATGGACTTCTACAACCCCAACTCGTTCCCGATTCCGGTTGCGAACCTCACATTCGACCTGTACGCTGACGGAATCAAGGTCGGAAAGGGCTACCTTCCAAAGGCCACTGTGATTCCCGCCAACGGATACGCAACCGTCAGGGCAGTGATAGAGCTCGACGAGACCGTACTGCCGGAGGTCTGGGCCCTCCACGTAGAGAACGGCGAGGAAAGCACCGTGCGCGTGGAGTTAAACCTCTCAGTAAACGTTCTTGGAAAAGCAATCCAAATACCCCTTCAGACTGAGGAGAAAGTCGTGAGGACCGACATAATCGGGGAGATAAACAGAGCCTTATCTCAACTAACGAGGGGATGAGCTTTTAAGGCTATGTTCTCCCTTCCCCTTTACGGTGAGGGATATGAACATCAAGGAAATCCACGAATTCCTGAACAGGATGTGGGACGACATATTCACGCTCAACGAGGAGCTAAAGGGAGAGCTTCCGGGGAAGGGCTTCAAGGTCGAGGACGTCGAGGAGGTTTTCGGGGCCTACATATTCCTCGACGGCGAGTGGGTCAGGATGGACTACCCGCATCCGGCCTTCGAGGTAAAGCCCCAGATTGAGGTAGGTGCGACGCCTGAGAGCTACTACTTCGTCGTTGCCGTTCCAAAGGAGAGGATAAGCGAGGGCTTTTTGAGCCTGTTCCTTGAACTATTCCCGAGGAGCTTCATCTACGGGAGCGAGAACTTCCTGAGCGACGTCTACAACTGGAGGCGCGACGGAAGGGTCTCGCCAAGGGAAGTCCTTGAGAGGATTGAGGAAAGCGAGGAGAAGGTCTTCCAGTTCGAGGCGAACTTCGGGAGCGTCGAGGCGCTCAAAAAAGGCCTTGAGAGGCTGATTGACGTTGGAAGGGAGTGGGAAATCTTTGACCTTTGAGGCCTTTCCGGCGGAGCTTCAAGAGTATTACCGTAAGCTCTTCGGTAGAGAGGCAGAGGAGATAATGGCATCGCTCAGAACGCCGGTCGAGAAGTACTACATTCGAGTGAACACCCTCAAGACGAGCAGGGACAAGCTGATGCGAATCCTCAGACGGGAGGGACTGAAGCCGAAGAGGAGCCCCTACCTCAAGGAGGGCATCTACTTCGAGCGAGAAGGCCCCAACTTTCCAGACGACTACGAGCCCGGGCTGAAAGTCGTCAGAGCCAACAAGTTCGCGAGCGAGAGCGTCTACCAGGGGGCGAACCTCTACGCTCCCGGCGTCCTTCAGGCGGACAAGAGCATAAAACCCGGCGACGAGGTCGAGATTAGGGACCCGAGGGGACTTCTCGTCGGAATTGGAGTGGCAAGAATGAGCGCCAAGGGGATGATAGTTTCGACGAGGGGTTTGGCCGTTGAGGTTACAACCCCAAAGTTCAAACTTCCCAGTTTGAGCGAGCTGGAGAGCTTTAAGGAGGGCCTCTTCTACGCCCAGAGTTTGCCGTCCATGGTGGTCGCTCACGTCCTCGAGCCGAGCGAGGAGGAACTGATAATCGACATGGCGGCCGCTCCGGGAGGAAAGACGAGCCACATAGCCCAGCTCCTTCAGAACAGGGGTGAAATCATTGCGATTGACAAGTCGAGGAACAGGCTTAGGAAGATGGAGGAGGAACTTAAAAGGCTCGGCGTCAAGAACGTGAGGCTTGTGAGAATGGACGCGAGGAAGCTGCCGGAGCTCGGTCTTCAGGCCGACAAGATACTCCTCGACGCCCCGTGCACCGCCCTGGGAATAAGGCCGAAGCTCTGGGAGAGCAGGACGCCCAAGGACATAATCGCGACGGCCCGCTACCAGAGGGCCTTCATCTGGGCCGCGATAAAGTCCCTCCGCCCGGGTGGAGTTCTGGTTTACTCGACCTGCACGCTGAGCTACGAGGAAAACGAGGCCAACGTCAAGTTCATGCTGGAGAAAGGCTTAAAGCTGGAGGAGCAGGCCGTTTTCATAGGCTCCGAGGGGCTGGGACTCGAGAAGGTCCAGCGCTTCTATCCCAACAGGCACTTAACCCAGGGTTTCTTCATAGCAAGGCTCAGGAAGGTGTGAGCATGAAGAAGTACTCCCTCCTGGCCGTGGGAATAGCGATAATTGCGCTCCTCCTCTGGTGGGCCGGGATAAGGGACGTCATGGAAATTCTCACCAGGGCAAGGCTCGACTACTTCCTGCTCGCGGTTCTCATGTACGTCCTCGGGCTCCTGTCGTGGGGCCTGCGCTGGCGCGTTCTCCTCAACGCCCTTGGAGTGCGGGCGAGCTTCACGAAGATACTCCTGGCTTTGCTCGCTGGCATATTCGTCAACAACGTCACGCCGGGGGCGAGGGGCGGTGGAGAGCCCGTCAGGATGTACTTCCTGGCAAAGGAAACGGAGAAGCCCTACGGCCAGGTGTTCGCGACGGTTATGATGGACAGAATCCTTGACCTCATTCCGGTCGTTACAATGCTGGCCTTCTCAACGGCCTACGTCTACAGGCTCGGCTCGCTTTCGCTCACGGCAGTCCTTGTACTGCTTGACCTGGTCTTCGCGGGACTCATCCTCTTCACCCTCGGAATCCTGCTGAGCGAGAAGAAGACCAAAGGGGCCCTTTACTGGCTCTTCGGACTTTTCGAAAGACTCACACCGAGGAAAGCCGAGAAGTACCGCGACAAATTCCAGAGAGCCGTTGAAGTTGACGTACCAAGGTTTCAGAGCGATTTCCGATTCTTGATGGGGCACAAAGGCGTGTTCCTGCTCGCGCTGGTTTACTCAACGGCATCCTGGTTCTTCACGGTTCTGAGGACCTACTACTCCTTCAGGGCCATCAGCTACCCGGTTTCCCTCGTGGACGTTATGGTCGTCCAGATGGTCGGGATAGTGGTCGGAATGCTGAGCGTGATTCCCGGAGGGGCGGGCATAATCGAGACCGTGAACTCGGGAATCTACGTGCTCCTGGGGATAAACAAGGAGATAGCAGTCACCGCGACGCTCCTCGACAGGCTAATCTCCTACTGGATTCCAACAGCTCTCGGGGCCCTCGTGACGACGCACTTCGGGGCAAAGCTGAGGAGAAAAGGTTTAATTGGTAGGGGCCGTAGGTAAGGGGGATTGCTATGAGGTTCGGTGTCGTAGCCCGAAGGGACAGGGCAGAGGCTTTAAAGCTGGCCTATCGCGTCTACGATTTTCTCAAAGTCAGCGGTTACGATGTCGTGGTTGATGAGGACACCTACAGGCATCTGAGGGAGTTCGATGAGTCGGACGTTCTCCCGCTCGAGGACTTCGACGTGGACTTCATAATCGTCATAGGCGGTGACGGAACCATTCTCAGGGTCGAGCACAAGACGAAGAGGGACATACCAATCCTTGGCGTCAACATGGGCACCCTCGGCTTCCTCACGGAGGTCGAGCCCCACGAGACGTTCTTCGCGATAAGCAAGCTGATTGAGGGAGAGTATCACATAGACGAGCGCATAAAGCTGAGAACTTACCTTGACGGGGAAGCCAGCGTCCCCGATGCCCTCAACGAGGTGGCAATACTCACGGGAATCCCGGGCAAGATAATTCACCTCCGCTACTATATCGACGGTGGACTCGCCGACGAGATTCGGGCGGATGGCCTCATAATCTCGACGCCCACAGGCTCAACCGGCTACGCGATGAGCGCTGGCGGACCGTTCGTTGACCCAAGACTCAGCGTTACTGTGATAGCTCCCCTCGCGCCGATAGCGCTGAGCTCGAGGCCGATGGTAGTGCCGGCTGAGAGCAGAATAGACGTTCGCAACATGGCCCTGAAGAGGGAGATAGTGCTCGCCATAGACGGTCAGTTCTACACCTACCTGCCCCCCGAAACCGAGATAACGATAAAGCTCTCGCCAAGGAAGGCGAAGTTCGTGCGCTTCACGGATGAAATCTACCCGAAATACACGCTGAGGCTAAAGAAGAGGTTTTAAAGGGGCTCGAACTCCTTGAGGAGGAGAGCTTTCTCCTGCTCGCTCAGAACGGAGTCGTCAACGAAGATTACGAGACCAGAGCCGTGCTGGAGAACGACGTGGTCCTTGAGGTTCGTTAGGAACTTGAAGACAGTTCTGAAGTCGTTGTAGAGGAGCAGATACTCCACGCAGTCGATTAGAACCGCCGAGCCTGGGTTGTCACGAACGAAGCGGAGAATGACGTCGTGAAGGACGTGAAGTGCGGTCGGATTGACGCCCTCAGAAACTTGGGTCACCCAGACGGTGGAAACGTTATCGAAACCCTCGTACATCCCGGGAGACCGAGTAACGGCCAGAACTGGAAAGTTGGCGCTCTTAAGGAGCTCTATAACATCCAAAAGCCGGTTTTTGGAGAAGACAACGTGGGCGCCAAGGGTGGATTTCTGACCAACCTTCGGAGGGGACGGGATGTAGCGGCTCTCGACGAGCCGTATGTAGTAAAGGTTAGTGTAGATTATGCCCAGAATTGAGACCAGATAGACGGCAATCTCAAAATACCACGCGGACCGCGCACAACAGAAATCATCAACTATATCAACGATTCTTCCCAGCTCCGCAAGTCCAAGGAAGATAACGGAGTACTTCACCATCGTGTTAAGCTCGGGGTCGTAGCGGTTGAGGCGCCTAAGCATGAACAGGAAGGCGTAACCTATTGCAAGGGCGAGGACGATGTCCATGACGAAAACGTAGTAAGGAACAATCAGCCCCATGTCACCTCGACCTCGTCCGTTCTGAACTTCTGCTTGACAACCGTTTCCTCTAGCGAGAACCTGATTCCAACCCTGAACATCCTCAGGCCGGTGTAGGCTATCATTGCCCCGTTGTCCCTGCAGAGGTCGTAGGGCGGAACGAAGAACTCCACGCCCCTGTCCTCGGCCATGATTTTTAGCATCTCGCGGAGGCGGTTGTTGGCCGCAACGCCGCCGACGAGGACGACCTCGTCCTTACCGGTGTGGGCAACGGCCCTCTCGGTGACCTCGACCAGAGCGGAGAAGGCCGTCTCCTGGAAGGAGTAGGCCAAATCCTCAACGCGGTATTTGCCAGTGCGGTACTTCCTCACTGCCTCTGTCAGAACCCCGGAGAAGCTCAAATCCATTCCCTTGACCGCGTAGGGGAGCTCGATGTAGGTTTTTCCTTTAAGCGCGAGCTTCTCAATCTTCGGACCGCCGGGGAAGCCGATGCCAAGTTCCCTTGCGAAGGTGTCTATCGCATTGCCTATGCCTATGTCGAGGGTCTCGCCGAAGACGCGGTAGCGACCGCCTTCTAAAGCTAAAACCTGGGTGTTCCCTCCGCTCACGTAGAGCCCGACGGGGTCCTTAACGCCGAACATCTTGGTTATCTCGACATGGGCTATGCAGTGATTCACTCCAACAATTGGCTTGCCGTACTTTATCGCCAAAGCCCTAGCGGCCGTCGCCACGACCCTCAGAGCCGGACCAAGACCGGGGCCCTGGGAGAAGGCTATAACGTCAACGTCCTCCATCGTTATTCCAGCCCTCTGAAGGGCCTTCCGGAGAAGGGGCTTGAGAAGGCGCGCGTGGTGCTCGGCGGCCTCCTTCGGGTGGATTCCGCCCTTTTCGGTTGTGAGAGTGTCGAATACGTTGGCAAGGACTTCCTTCTCAGTCACGATGCCTATGCCGAGAGTGTGTGCGGTTCCCTCTATGCCGAGCGCTATCATGACGGTCGAAAAATGAAGGGTGAGAGTATAAAAGGCTACCGGATGGTGAACATTTCAAAACAAAAAGTAGAAAAATCATCCACGAAGCGCCAGCCACCTTAACGCTCTTGCGGCGCGCTCCGGTGTGGGGAAGTTCTTGATTCCAACCGTCTCGAGGAGCCTTACTCCGTCGCGAACAAGCTCGCCGGCCATGAAGTTCACGATAACCGGCTTGTTGCAGTCTGCCTCGATTACCGCCTTCGCTATCTCCTCGCTCGGAATGAAAATCGGCGGGACGCAGATTACCAAGAGGGCATCAACGTTCTCGTCCTTACAAACGACCTCAATCGTCCTCTTATAGCGCTCGTAGTCTGCGTCCGCTATTAAGTCAATCGGGTTTCTGGTGGAGCACTGGGGCGGAAGGAAGGAGCGGAGCTTCTTGAGGGTCTCATCGCTCAGCTTGGCTATTTCAAGGCCCAGTTTTTCGAGCTTGTCGGTGGCCAAAACGCCCGGTCCTCCGGAGTTGGTGATTACCGCGACCCTCTTTCCAGCCTTAGGATACATCTCGAAGGCCTTCGCGGCGTCAAAGAGTTCCTCCATCTCCTCGACCTCTATCGCCCCGGCCTGTTTGAAAGCGGCGCGGTAGATTTCGTAAGAACCTGCCAAGGAGCCAGTATGACTTGCCGCCGCTTTAGCCCCGCTCTCGCTCTTTCCGGCCTTGAGAACTATAACCGGCTTCCTCTCGCTCGCGTAGCGGAGGGCCTTCAGGAAGCGCCTGCCGTCCTTAACTCCCTCGATGTAGAGCGCTATCGCCTTGGTGTTCTCGTCGTCCGCAAAATACTCAAGGAAGTCGCTCTCGTTCAGGTCGGAGGCGTTTCCGTAGGAGACGAAGGCCGAGAATCCTATTCCCTCGTCGTTGCCCATCGCCAACGCCGCACCGCCAAAGGCCCCGCTCTGGCTGATTAAGGCCAGTCCGCCGGCTTTAACTCTAACCTCGAAGGAACCGAAGAACTTCCCGTAGACGCCGAAGATTCCGGCACAGTTGGGGCCTATAACGCGAACGCCGTGCTTCTTGGCTTTCTCAAGGAGCTCGCGCTCAAGCTCCTCGTTCCCGACCTCCGAGAAGCCCGCCGAGATAACGACGGCACCCCTAATGAGCGGGCCGATTTCATCGATTAGAGCTGGGACGAATTTGGCGGGAATCGCTATTATGGCGGTGTCAACGGGCTCCTCAAGCCTCTCACGGATTTGGAAGGTCCTTCCGGCGACTTCAACGGCCCCGCCCTTCGGGTTGATAGGAATGATTTCTCCCTCAAAACCACCCTCGACGATGTTCCTGAGGATTTCGTAGGCTATCGCGCCTTTCTTGAAGGAACCGAAGACGGCAACGCTCCCGGGATAGAAAAAGAAGTCAAGGCTCATCATCCGCACCTCCCGAAGGCTCTACCCCCTCGTCCGACCGGGAATTGAGTTCGGACCCGTTTTCAGAGGGTTCCTCGGGCCCCGCGGACTCTCCGGAGGAGGCAGACTCTTCCTCAGAAGCCCGGTCGGACTTGGATTCCTGAGGCTCCGATTCGCTTTCAGATGCCGTGCCACCCCTCTTACGCCTCCACAGGAAAAAGCCGGCAATCCCCGCACCAATACCCAAGAGGATGAGTGCGTAAAGCCTGTAATCTGTTCTCTCCTGCGTGAACGTCAGTATAACCGTCCCGTTGGGGCCGAGGATGTAGCTACCGTGAACCACTGTAATGTTGTCAAAGGGGCCCGGGAACTTCAGCGTCACGGTCCAAATCCTCTTGTTACCCTTGTCGGTGTAAGCAGTTGGGCCCCAGACGACGCCAACGACACGAACGCCGTTTGTAATGTATTTGGCGGAGATGCCAACGACGTGCATGTGCTTCCTGAAGTCATCGATGAGCATCTCAACGACCGGGGCGGGGGGTTTAAGTCCAACGAACGTGGCGTTGAACTGAACGTAGTGCGTTGTCGGGTCAAACGTAAGAACGACGCTCTTTTTGGTTGAGTTAACGAAGTGAACGAAGAGGTACGTCATGCTGTAAACGCTCATGGAGGGTATGTAATCCCCCTTGAACCAAGTCAGGGTGTTCTGGTTAGTTTCCCCAGGCTTTGGGGAGGCCGAGTGAAGGTAGTACCCAGAGGGCAGGAACACCGTTAGCTTGCCCCAGCGAAGGGGGTAAACATGGCCTGAGACGTTGACCGTCAGGGGTCCCGCGAGGAGGGTTGATAGGTAAGTGCCGTTCGGGAAGAAAAACGGTGTCACGAGGAAGGAAACTATCGCGGACCAGTTCTTACCAACGTAAACCGGGTCGCCACCCTGGGGCATGTAAAACTTCGGCGAGATGCCGTGGGCCTTCAGGCGCTCCTCAAACGTGCTACGGAGGGGCTTATAGACGGAGTCGTAGATGAAGTCGTGGAACTCCTTGCGGGCGAGCGTTTCGTTCTCCTTGGCGATTTCGTTGAAGTGCTCAATCAACGTTTTGTTTGAGAGCTGCAGGTAAACGTTCACGACGCCGTAGAGCTCAAACGTACCATTGACGGATGCTTGACCCGTCCGAATGTAGATGATTGTACTGAACGGACTCTGGGCCGCCTTGGTCGCACCGACACCGGGAAACCAAGACGTGAGGAGGATAAACGCCAAGAGAAAGACTGCTAACTTACGCACCATCATTGTTTCCACCCCGACGGTGTTCGGCCGGCCGATAAAAAAGCTTATTGGTTCTCAAACCTAATGAAAACCATGAGAAAGTTCAGGAAAGTCGTCGTCGGCGGGACCTTCGACAGGCTACACCTCGGCCACAAGGCCCTGCTGAGGAAGGCCTTCGAGGTCGGAAAGGTGGTTTACGTCGGCCTAACTTCGGACGAGATGATTAGGGACAAGCCCTACGCCGAGAAAATACTTCCCTACGAGCTCCGCTTAAGGGATTTGCTCAAGTTCTTTGACGTCAACGGCTACAACAACTACCGTGTCATCAAAATCCACAACGCGATAGGCTTCGCAGGAGAAATGAAGAGCCTCGAAGCCATAGTCGTCAGCGAGGAGACCTACAAGGGCGCCCTGATAGTGAATAGAGCTAGGGAGGAGCGTGGGCTTAGACCGCTCGAGATAGTCGTGATTCCAATAATAAGGAGCTCCCTCGGGCCGAAGATAAGCTCCTCACTGATAAGGGCCGGTTTGATAGACCCCTTTGGAAGACCTCTCCAGTGGAAACGAAACTCCCCGAAAGACGTTTAAGGAGAAGGGACTTAACACCAACGGTGATACCCATGGCGAAGCTGAAGGAGCCGATTATAGCGATTAACTTCAAGACCTACATAGAGGCGACCGGAAAGCGGGCGCTGGAGATAGCGAAGGCCGCGGAGAAAGTCTACAAGGAGACCGGAATAACCATAGTTGTCGCGCCCCAGCTCGCGGATTTGAGGATGATAGCGGAGAGCGTTGAGATTCCCGTCTTTGCTCAGCACATCGACCCGATTAAGCCCGGAAGCCACACCGGCCACGTCCTTCCGGAGGCGGTAAAGGAAGCCGGAGCCGTTGGAACGCTCCTCAACCACTCCGAGAACAGGATGATTCTGGCTGACCTTGAGGCGAGCATTAGACGTGCAGAGGAAGTTGGCCTTATGACGATGGTCTGCTCCAACAACCCGGCCGTTTCCGCGGCGGTGGCAGCTTTAGGCCCGGACTACGTTGCCGTCGAGCCACCGGAACTCATAGGCACGGGAATCCCCGTCAGCAAGGCCAAGCCTGAGGTCATCACTGACACCGTTGAGCTGGTCAAGAAGGTTAACCCCAATGTTAAGGTCCTCACAGGCGCAGGAATCAGCACGGGCGAGGACGTGAAGAAGGCTCTTGAGCTCGGAAGCGTCGGAGTTCTCCTCGCGAGCGGTGTTACCAAAGCCAAGGACCCGGAGAAGGCGATAAGGGACCTGGTGTCGCTGATTCTCTGAGCCTTTCTAACTTTTGCAGGGCTTAAGATTTATAAGCCCAGACTCGGCTTTTCTATCGGGCAGCCCCGTGGTGTAGCGGCCAAGCATGCGGGACTTTGGATCCCGCGACCCGGGTTCGAATCCCGGCGGGGCTACCATACCACTCGTTTTCACAATGCAATAAAAGGATGAAGGAAAAAAGGTAATTAGCGGGCTGTATACCCGCCATCAACTACCAGTTCCGCCCCCGTTATAAAGCGGGACTCATCGGATGCGAGGAACAGAACCGCATAAGCAACGTCTATAGGCTCACCCACGAAACCGATAGGATTCTGCTGGGCAAAAATCGCCCTGCACCGCTCTTCATCATCGACCCCGAACTTTTTGCATGCCTTCTTGAGCATTGGCGTCCATATACTGCCGGGATGAACTGAGTTGACGCGTATTCCGTACTTCGCATAGAGCAGGGCATCAGTCTTGGTCATCAATCGTATGGCTCCCTTTGAGGCGTGGTACGGCGGAATCCCCGGAGAACCAACGATGCCGTAGATGGATGAGATGTTAACGATACTACCCCCACCGTTTTTAATCATGTACGGAACGGCGTGTTTCGTGCAGAAGAACGTTCCCTTAACGTTAATGTTCATTACGTAATCCCATTCCTCCTCGGTCAGCTCGTGAGTGGGCTTGTCGGGACCGGGAACACCTGCATTGTTAACGAGGATGTCAAGCTTGCCGAACTCGTCCACAACTTCCCTGAAAACCCTCTCAACCTCAGCCTCGTTGCTCACGTCAAGCTTCCAGAACTTGGCCGTGCCTCCCTCCGCGAGTATATCTTCGACAACTTTCCTGCCCTTCTCCTCGCTTCTTCCGGTTACGGCCACTTTGGCACCTTCCTTGGCGAGTAGCTTTGCTATAGCCGCTCCAATACCGGACGTCGAGCCCGTAACTATTGCGACTTTGCCTTCAACCCGCCCCATACACAACACCACCTGCAGACAATATACACAATCCTCAGCCGGGAGGTATATAAAGATTACACAAGAAAAATATGAAGTTTAAATCAAGTAAGTTGAGGTTTCAAAACGCAAACTCCTCGACGCGGAACTGCTCGACAACCCTCTCGAAGTCGCTCTCCGGCGCGTAAACAAATCCGCAACGGGTGCACTTCAAAACCCCGTTCTCCTCCGCGAGCGGAGAGAAGCAGACCGGACAGCGGTACTCCTCCCGCTTCAAAGAGTCATAAACCTCGTCCCTCATAACGAGCAGGTTGAGCTCGCTCTCCCAGTCCTCGTGGAGCATTCCCCAGTAGGGGGTCTCGACGGGGTAGAAGTCCTCGAGGATTAGTGCCCTAATCCCTATCCCCCTCACGCCCGGCGGAAGCCTCTCGGCCGGCTCAATGGAAACGACGAACTGGTCGTAGAACTCGATGTCTTCGGCCCTAACGGTTAAACCCCTCGACAGCCTTGAACGGAGAGGAATCACCTGGAGGAACAGGCTTTCCCGCTCGACGTCCCAGCTCGCGCTTATTGAAACGCTTCCCTTAACGAAGAACTGGGTTATCGAGCGCTCGTCCCGCTCCTCTCCAGCGAAAGAAAAGCCCAGCTTCCTCATAGCCCTTCCAAGGAAGTTCGGCCGGGGGAGCTTTTGGTAGTTAATCAGATACTCCCCTACCCAGCCGGCCAGGGGCATGGAGTAGCCGACGAAGGCCTGCCTCTCGACGCGCAGGTAGGCAACGCTGGGGAGGAGCTTGAACTGGTCGAGCATCGGAAGAAATAGGGGGAGGAACTATAAATAGCTAACCGTTGAGGTCAACCTCCGAAGAACTCGTCGAGGCTTATGCGTTTTCTCTTGGCCTTCGCCTTCTCCCTCTTGACTTCCTTCTTGAGGTCTTTCGACTTTTCGGCCTTAGATTTCTTCTCCCCCTTGGCCTCGCTCTCTGCCTTCGCTTTCTTCGCCTTCCCGTTCTTCCCGTTGAAGCCATCGAGGTAGCCGTTCTTTCCGTTCGAAGAGCCGGTGCGCTCCTTAATCATCTTCTCGCAGACGTCTGCTGAGAAGCCGAGTAAGGTCCTCTGCTTTTCGGGCAAAACCGTCTCGAAGAGCGTCTTTATGTCCTTCTCGGTCAGGCAAATCCTCTGCCTCGTGTAGTCCTTGACTTTATAGCGGGTAACCAGCATCTTCGCCGTCGGCAGGTACTTCTCGACCGCGCCCTTGCTCACCGTCAGGACGATTTTTCCACCGCACTTCGGACAGCGCCCGATGAGAGGAGGCCTCCGATATTTCGTGTTGCACTTCACACAGCGGAACTCCTGCCTCGTGAAGCTCCTCAGGTTGCCCCTCAAATCGGGAATCAGGTGGGAGTTGAGTATGGTTTCCGCAACGTGGTGCTCGTCAACAGCCCTTATGCGCTCCGCTAAAGCGAGCTGTCTCTCGACCTTCTCGACCATATCGCCGAGCTGTTTGTACAGGCTCATCTTCGGGCCGAGGCCTATGTCGTCGGTGTCGTGGGTGAACTTTATGCCCTCGTACATCTCAGGTTTTCCAAGTCTATCTTCAACGCGCTCGATGAACTTGATTTCCTTCGGCGATTTGAGCTCGTAGGTGGCCTCATAGAACTCAAGGGGATAATAGCGGACGACGTCCATGTTGTGGACCTCGCTGTCCACCTCACGCGGGTCGAGCCTCGTCGTGACGACCAGCGGTGCGTCCATCTTTCCACCGCGCTTCTCTGGGAGATAGTACTTGCTGAAGTTAAGGAGCGCGTCGAGGAGGAGCATAACAGCGTCCTCGTCGCCGTCGCAGTTCCTCCTCTTCGCCGCATGATAGTACGGGTGCGCGTAGCCGACCAAAACGTCGGAGAAGCCGATTATCCTGCCGATGATTCCGGCAGAGGTGTGTGGGGCAAGACCTATGACGAGGTGGCCAATCAAATCCTCCATCTTCTCGGCGTTGTAGAACCTCGGCAGGCCGTAGAACTTCTCGAGCAGGTCGTCAACGAAGCGCGCGACCTTGAGGAGGTATTTCCCGGCCTCGTAGGAGAGAATTATGTCCTGAACCTTCAGCTCGACTATCTGATCGTCCCGCTCAAGGGGCTTGCCCTCGAAGTCGTGCGTATAGCCGAGTTCGCGAAGCTTTTCAACGCTGACCCCTATCTCCTTCGGCTTGAAGTGGGTTATTGGAGCATCTGTCGCGTCGAAGCGGATTGTACCGTCCTTGAAAACGTAGACGTCGTTCTTAACCCTCAGAAGGCCCTTTTCGAGGGGCTCGGCCATTTTGTAGCCGGAAGTCATACCCTTGACGCCCTTGAGCCTGTCGATGCCGTAGACCTTGACGTTGTCCATGGCCCGCCTCAGCAGTTCGGAGGGCTTTATCTCCCGCTGGGCATAGGGCTTCAGCTCGACGTCACAGCGCGGACAGCGGAAGCCGAACTCCTTCGCCTCGCTCTCTGGATAATCAACGTTGCACTTGGGGCAGTGCCAGAGGAGTTCCTTCCTCGTCCCGCAGACCGGGCAGAGGTGCTCCGGACCCGTATGACCACACTTTGGACACTTAAAGAAGGCTATCTCGACCTTAGCTGTTTTTCCTTCCTCCGCGGCCTTCTTAATGTCCCTGCTCTGCCCTCCGGCGAGGCCAATGGGGAACAGCACCTGGACAGGGGGTTTCATCTTCCTCTCCTTAGCCTTCTCGGGCCTGCCCATTCTGGCCCCTATCCAGCTTATTCCCCTGTCACGAAGCTTTATCGGGTTGTTCTCGTTGATGATGTCGATGACCGTGAAGAAGGGTTTGGCTTTGAACTCCCACTCAAGGTTGCCGAGGGGCGTGAGCAGGGCTGAACTCCACGGGTAGTCAACGACGATGACCTTCCTCCTGTCCTCGGTCCTCTCGAGCCTGTGGGGCAGGCCGAGGAGCTCAAGGTAGCGCTTGATTCTCGGGTCGTTTTCAAGGATTACCTTTCTCGCGAACTTCAGCTTCCTGAACTCGTCCCACTCGATTTGGGCGTTCAGCAAAGCCTTCTGGAGTTCCTCCACTTCCTCCGGCTTCAGAGTGTTCCAGTAGAGGGTGTAATAGGGGTGGAAGGGGATGTCAAGAACCTTTGAAAGGTGTATCGCCAGCTCGACGCTCGGCTTGACCCTGAGTGGGTCCCTCAAAAGGCGCTCAAGGAAATCGGGGTCTATTTCAAGGTATTCGGCAACTTCCTCAACGGCCTCGCGCGGGTTGTCGGAGAACGGCTTGAGCTCGACCTCGTAGAGCTCCTCGATTGCCTTAACGAGTTCCTGAACCCACCATTCCTCGGCGTAGTTGGCAGGTAGAAGCGTCTGGTTGTTCTCAACGAAGTCTCCAAAGTTGATGAGCGCGTCGCCAACGTAGAGAATCTCATCGAGGTCGTTTCTGACCTTTAGAGCCGTCTCGTAGTCGTCAACCCGTATAACACTTCCGTCCTTGAGCTTGACTATCGGCCCCTCAACGGTGGTCGCGGGGGTAACGATACAGCCCTTTCCGGGCCTCTCGGTTTTCATTTGAGTCCCTATCGCTATGAACTCGTCGAGGATTAGCATGGTGGCAGGGTTAACGCTCCACGTCGCGAAGCCACTGACGCGGGAACGGCCGTAGCGCAGGCGGAAGCCACCGTTGGTCGAGGGCTCGGCGAAGAGGGGCCTGCCACCGATTATCTCCTTCGTGTACTTCTTGTTCGGGGCGATGTTGGCCCTAAACTTCTCGTAGAGCTCGTAGTAGAAGCCCTTCTCGACCTTCTCGGTGACTTCCTCTTTAGTTGAATCCTCAGCCTTGGATTCATCCGCCTTGAGTTCCCCGGAGCTCTTGCCCTTCTCCTTGGCCTCGACGAACTCCTTTATCCAGTCCCAACCTTCCACGCCCATCTTGTCTATGTACTTGACGAGCTTCTTGGCCTTCTGGAGGACACCTTCAGCGAGAACCAGAATCGCTCCACCGCGCAGGTGGTTGGTCTCGACGCCGGGAACGTTCCTGTGGGAGACCTCGACTTTATCTGTCTCTTCACCTGTTATCTCGATAGGAATGTTCCTCATCGCGAGCCTGACCTCATCGGCTTCCGGATGGTACTGCAGTCTCGTAACGGCCCTGTGGTAGAGGTCTATCTCCTCGACCATCCTCTCAATGTGCTCCTCGCTCGGCTTGAAGCGGTCGAGGCCAAGCTTTTTCCTCACGTAGTCTCCGACGAGGACGCTCAGGGCCTGCGCCGTTCCGCCGGAGCTCCTTATTGGACCGGCGTAGTAGAGGGCCAGGTATTCGGAATTGTCGGCCCAGGTGTTGCGCTTGATTTTGACGTCAGCGATTCCCTCAAGCGGGGCGGAAACGATACCCTCCGTGAGTATCGCGAGGGCGGTTCTGACGGCCTGCTCCGCGTACTTCTCCTTGCTCCCAAGGTCGCCGAACTTGCCCTCGATGATTTCATCAACGATTTTCAGAGCCGCCAGTTCCTTTCCGTATTCCTTGACGAGAACCCTAATCCTCTCGGCGACGCCCGGCGGACCCACAAGGCTCTCAACACGGCCGGCCATGTCGGTTGCCTGGGGAACCTCAACGTCGAGGCTGGGGTCCTTCCCCTGAGAGCGGGCTTTCCTCGCTATCTCGTAGGCCCTGTCTATTTCGCTCTGGAGTGATTCGAAGTAAGCCTTCATCTCAGGTGAGTAGAGTTCAGGCATGAGTAACCACCCCTACTTTAAGAAGAGACTCACAAGTAGTAGATTCAACAATGAGACCCCACAAAAGGTAAAAATTCAGGAGTGGCGTATAGGTCAATATTAAGGGACACCGCCTAGCCTGGCGGTATCCCCATTTCATTTTTGAACACATCAGTATAAAAAGATTTCGAGCCATTGTATCAACCCCCGTATTTGGAGATAAGTTCAGATATTGTTAGATGGGTTACTGGGAATCCCAAGGCGATGAGGTATTCTCCAATTCCATGGCCGTAGGGACCAAGAGAAACGAGAATTCCCCCATTTCTGCGGAGCTCATCAACATCGCCACCCGCACCACTCTGGAGGGAAAGAAACTTAATCGAACCCCCAACTTCAGAGGCATGTCTCAAAATGTACTCAAATGCCGGAGATTTTTCAATTAAACGCTGTTCGTTCTTCGGAAGCAAACCTTCCCTGATAACGTAAATCATGGGAAGGGGATACCATGATTGAGGAAGAACATCGTTTTCAGTTGAAACAGGCACGATTTTAGATAGGCTTCTGCTACCAACATGATACACCTTTAACAGATCTGGAGCGAACCCTATCGAGGGCAAATTCTTGAGAAGAGAAGGCACATCAAGTCTCCACTTTGAGAGCAGCATGCTCTCCTTGATGTACCTGAGGACGAGGTCTGCAGTGGATATCAAAGGATTGACCTTGTCACCGTTGGGGATAACCACTAATTTCCTTGAATCCCTGCAGAGCTTCTCCCATGCGAGTGTTCTTGGTGAAGGGTTGAAGTTATCAATATAAACGACTGGATGAGACCGACCCAAACGAGATAGAACGACCCAAGCAGGAATGTAAGAGAAGTACGAGCCAAGTTTCTTCTTAATGAAATTCATAACACCAACCTGCGACCCATCTGGCATGCTAATTTTTTTAACGCCAAAAGAAGCAAAGATGAAGTTGGTTATAACACCTCCGGGGACAACAACCTTTTCAACGAACTCCTTCATACGCAGGAAGTACTCTGTCGGGTCATTGTCCCTACCAATGAGAAACCCTCTAACATCCGAAGACGAAAAAATCCACCGGGGAGTCTTTAAGTTCAGATCCTCCTTGAAATCTTCAAAAAACTCACGATAAAGGTTCAAAAAAGAGTCATAACTGGACCTCCTGATCGTTACGGCAACCCCGATTCTTGCGATGAAAGTTCCGCGCCGCCCAACGAACTTTATGTCTCCTTCATCAGAACCAATCAGCAAACCCATAATCAAACCCCCTCGCAGAACTGCTCAAAGCTCACGACGGCCCTCAGACGGGCCGTTTCAACGTCTATTATCGGCACACGCGCAGGAGTGGGGACTATGTTGACCATCTTCTGGAACTCGGTCTGGGCCTGCCAGGTTCCGCTGTTGATGACGAAAACGCCGTTGTAAACCCTGTGCTCCATAACGTGGACGTGGCCGGCCTGGAAGAGGTCCGGAACGCTCTCGATGACGAGTGTATCCTCGGGGTCGGGAGCTATGGGAACCTTGTTACCGAAGGTCGGCGCAAGGTGGCGGAGCTTGAGCAAATCAACCATCGCCTCGGCGGGCTTGTGGTGCGTTCTCCCGGGGATGAAGTCAACGACGTCCTCTATGCCCCTTCCGTGGGCGATGAGGAACTCCCTGCCGTGGAGGTTTATCACAGCGGGGTTGCTTATTATCACGGCGTTTTTGAGCTTGTATATCGGCTTGGCGTACTCCTCGTAGAAGCCGGGCTGTGGCAGAGCGGTCCTCGCGGCGTCGTGGTTGCCCGGGCCGATGAACATGGTTATATGGTCGGGAACGTTGCGGAGGAGATTGGCCAATGCCTCGTACTGGTCGAAGATGTCGGGAATGGCCAGCTCGTTGTACTGGCCGGGGTAGATGCCGACGCCGTCAACGACGTCACCGCCGATTATCATGTACTTAATCCTGCTCACGAGTTCTTCCTCGGCCCTGCTGTTGACCTCGCCGTTGAGCCACTCAAGGAACTTCTCGAAGGCCTTCTCGCAGAACTTGTTCGAACCGACGTGGATGTCACTCAGCAGAATCGCGTAGACCTTCTCTTCCAGTGGAGGCTTCTCGCGCCTGAACTTCGGCACATCCGGGAGGAAGACGCGGTTGGCGAAGAAGATTCCCCTGCCCGGCTGACCGCGGAAGGCAACAACAGAATCGGGCATTATCGCGTTGTAGGCCTGTGAAGCGTTCTCCTTGTCCCTGCCGAGGAAGACCTTAACCCGTCCGGTTGCATCTTCCACCTCGAACATGTAGCCCTTCGCCGTTTCGCGCTTGTCGTTGACGAGGCCGATTATCGTGACCTCGTCGTCCCGGACGTAGCTCAGCTTCGCGATGTCTATGACCGTCCCGATTTCGGGGTTCTCGCGGAAGATTCTGCGCATCTTCCTGAGCCTCGACTTGAAGTAGCTCGAGTAGGCCTGGATTATTATTTCGCCCTCTTTGCTCGCGGCGTTCTTGACCTTCGGGGCCTCAAACTTCACGTTCTTGACGTCGAAGGCGAGCTCCCAGTCGTCGGGAATCTCCTTCGCGCGGTAGTGGAAGCCCTCCCTAGGCTTTATCACGACGTCTTTGTAGGTGGAGTAGCTCTTCTCACCCTCGACGTCTTCTCCGACGTACGCTATGGGAATCCCGTAATCACCGTAGACGATTTTTGGCTTCACCCCGTTTCCGTTCTCGCCGTTCTCATAGTACTCCTCACTATCGGCGTAGTTTCCATAGCCGTTGCCGTTTCCATTGGATTCCAGTGGAAGTGAGTCCTCGACGACCTCTGTTAGTGACTCATCTGGAGAGCCGATGACACTATCTTCGGGTTCCGCGGATTCAAGCGTTCCAGTGGAAACAAAACTCTCATCCTCTGAAATCTCGCTGGAAATTGGTTCTTCAACAGGATTAGAGGTAGGAGATTGCCTCAATTCAGGGGTAGTTCCAGTGGAAATTGAAGTCTCGCCAACAATTTCAGCGGGTTCAAAGCTCTCTCCCTCAGAAGAAGCCGTAGAAACTTCGCTTTCCACAACATCTCCAGTGGAAATAGAACCCGATGCTTCCGCGGATTCAAAGTCTTCAGAAGAAGGAATTTCTTCGGGCCGAGAGGCGGTAACAGTTTCGGGAACGGGAATTTCATCAGATTCAGCAAAGTCCTCATGTATTTCCTCCTGAGAAGCCTCAAGAGGCTCTTCCTCAGAGACCTCAAGGGGGGTCTGCTCAGTGAGCTCTCCAGTGGAAAAGAGACCCTTCTCGGTGAGAAAGGCCTCGGCTATGGAGGAGTCTATGACGAAGGTCCCCCGAGCTTTGGCGAACTTTATCAGCTCCGCCAGAGTGAAGTCCCTCTTGTAGTGGGGTTCGAGGAGGTAGTAGGCAGATGGAGTTATTAAATATTTATTCTTGATTAAATCCTCAATCAGCATCAGAACAACCTCCTCTGCTTGGAGAGGGTGAGCGTGAGCAGGCTTCTAACCTGCTCGTCGTGGCGGTAGATGTTCTTAACCATGTAGGGTGTGACGTTTAGCCTTATCTCCTTGGTTCTGCCGTAGCGCCCCTTGCTCACGACCTTGGCGTTGATTATGCCGAGCATATCGAGCTCGTTGATTAGGTCGCTCACGCGCCTCTGAGTGAGGGGCTCGACGTCGAGGTGGTCGCAGAGGGACTTGTAGACGGAGTAAACGTCGCCGGTGTTGGCTGGCAACTCACCGTTCTCGTCGAGCATGACTATCGCGTAGAGGAGGACCTTCGAGTGGAGCGGGAGGGTCTTTATGACTTCCTCCATCGTGTCCTGCTCAATCTTCTCCTGCGCCTTCCAGACGTGCCTTTCGGTTACTTTGCTCGCCCCCTCGCGCTCCGCTATTTCACCGGCGACGCGGAGCAAATCCAGAGCCCTCCTCGCGTCGCCGTGCTCGCGAGCGGCCAGGGCAGCACAGAGTGGCACTACCGCATCGTCGAGAACGCCCTCGTAGAAGGCCTCCTTTGCGCGCTGCATGAGAATGTCCCGGAGCTGGTTGGCATCGTAGGGCGGGAAAACGACTTCCTCCTCGCTCAAACTTGAAAGAACGCGGGCATCGAGATACTCTTTGAACTTGAGGTCGTTTGAGATGCCGATTATGCTGACCTTCGCTTTTGAGAGTTCTGTGTTTATCCTCGTGAGGGAGTAGAGTATGTCGTCTCCGCTCTTCTTGATGAGCTTGTCTATCTCGTCCAGAACGATGATTACAAAGCGCTCCTTCGCGTCTATAACCTCTTTCAGCTTGGCGTAGACCTCATCGGTCGGCCAGCCGACGAGGGGAACCTCCACACCACTTTCAGCCTTGAAGTGGTTGACTATCCTCGCGAGAACACGGTAGTGGGTGTCGACTATCTCGCAGTTGATGTAGATGACCTCGACGGGAATGTTGTACTTCTCGGATATCTTCTTTAGTTCTTCGGTTACGAATTTCACCGTCACAGTTTTACCGGTTCCGGTCTTGCCGTAGACGAAGACGTTCGAGGGCGTTTCACCCCTTAAAACCGGAACGAGGATATGAGCCAGCTCGTCAATCTGCTCGTGCCTGTGAGGGAGTTCCTTTGGCGTGTAGCTGTGCCTCAGGACTTCCTTGTTCTTGAAAATCTTCTTGGCGTGGAGGTACTTCTCGAATATCGACGTCAGGTAGTCGCCCCTGTCTCCCATGGCTCCCATCTCCACCGGAAATCATACTCTAACGCCGTATTACCGTCGTAATCAGACGCATAAAGAGGAACATTTCGTCAATATATCCAATACTATCTGTATTTAATCCAACATGTTCCCAGAGATTTCGTATATTATATCAGATCTCCACCGGAAGCACCGGATACAGTGGAAAGCATAGCAAGTGTGGAGTCCGGGTTTATATGCCTTGTTGAACAGGTTGATGTAAAAGGAGATACTGAAAAAGGAAGGAGTTGCCCTCAAAGGTAGCCCCTATCCTGCTCTTCGGGAAGAACCCCGGCGAGAAGAGCTAAAGCCTCGTTCCTGGGCATCCCCACACGGGAAACCAGAAAGTCAAGAAGCTCTTCCCTGCTCGCACCCTTGCGAAGTCTCTCGTAGACCATCGCAAGCACGCGCTCCTTTAGCAGGGCTTCAAACTCCTCCTCGAGGTTGAGCGCCGAAACGGCTGAGAGCAGACCAACAAGAAGGGCCGAGAGGGCGTCGTTGAACTCCGCCTTGCCGAGGTCTGACGTGTCTAAGTCAACAGCCAGGTAAACGTCGTCGTTCATGCCCATGAGGATGAACTTCATAAGATTAACATCCGCGTTCAGCTTGAGGAGTGCGTGGTAGACCTTGAGCTTTTCGTCATTGGTCATGGAAAACGTTTCAAGACCCATAGGGGCCAGCAGTCGTATGAAGCCTTCTCCGAACGAGAGAAGCAGTGTGAAGGGCATCTTGGGGTGCTCCGCGACGTAGAGGTTCGGTTCAAGTTGCTTAACTTCCCAGGGCAGGTCGACGATGTCGTTGGCATCGTCCTTGCCCGAGCGCAACCAGTCGAGAACAATATCCCTAATCTCCACAGGAACCACCAACTGAAATACGGCGTTGATGAATTAATGGTTTGCCCTTCCAGAGGAAACGAGGAAACCAAATGCACAGAGATGTGCACGAAATTTTGCATTTGGAAACCCGAAACAAATTAAGATTGGTTATTTCCACTGAAAGAAAAATGAACATGTATGGCCATCAAAAGATGAACACCAGGGAACAGTTTAGTTCATTTTAGTTAAACAATAACGATTGCAAAATTAGAAAAGTTAAACAGTTTGTATCCCCCCCAGAGTTTTGTTTCCAGTGGAGCGGGCTTTTGAAGCTTCCCACAGGAGATCGATTTAAAGTTGATAAAAAGCTCCCATTCTTTTTGTGGGTGTCAGTTTTTATACCTTTCTATGAACAACCAACTAAATTAACGTGGATAATGCATAAGGATTTTGAACGATATAATAAAATTCTACACAATTCATTGAATGATTCAACAGCTACGTACTTAAACAATCTCCCTAAATCTCTGTTACCTTTAACTACCCTGCTAAAACCGTCCGTTTTCCGAAAGCTGGTTCCAGTGGAAATGAAACTCTGGGGGGTCTTTTCGATGGCCATCGAAAAAGACCTTTGTTTCCACTGGAAAAACTGTGCTTCGTGGTATCTTGAGGACCATTGTTGAATTGTTTTGATTATGGGGCACATTTTTAAGGTTCGAGTGGAAACAAAGCCCATGCTACCCGTAACCGTCGTGAGGCGACTGCTCCGCGTGAGGGTCAAGGTGAGCAGAAACCGCTTAATCCAGATAGCCCTCGCGGTTCTTCTATTGGCAATAGCGTTTGCGACCGCGTTTGCTTACTTTGAGGGCGTTGACTTCTTCACGGCCTTCTACTGGGCAGTCATAACGATGGCGACCATCGGCTATGGCGACGTTACCCCCAAGACTGAGGCGGGGAGAATCGTTGCAATGGTTGCCTCCGTGGCCGGAATCTCGACATTCACTGCCCTAGTTTCCCTTCTGGCCGAGAACTTTATTTCCTCGTCCCTCAGGAGGATGATGGGCATGCACCGGGTTAACTACACCAACCACTACCTGGTAATCGGGCAGGGGAGTAGTGTTTCAACCTGCGTTAACGAACTTATCGGCGCAATCGAGCGCGGTGAGCTGAGGTTGGCCCCGATTGTTGTTGTCTTTCCCAGCGAGGAGGAGCGCAAGAAGGTTGAGCTTCCAGAGGAAATAGAGGTCCTCATAGGGGACCCCACCAACAGGGAGACCCTTGAGAGGGCCCGTGTTGAAAAGGCTTCCCACGTAATCTTGGCCCTCGAAGACGACTCAAAGGCAGTCTTCGTGACCCTCATGGTGAAGAGGATGTCAAATGCAAAGGTTCTAGTTGAGGTCTTGAGCGAGGACAGCGTTGAGCTCCTGAGGGAGGCCGGTGCTGATAGGGTCATCGTGAGCAGAAGCCTGGCGGGAAGACTCCTCGCGAGTTCTGTCTTCGAGCCCGAGGTGGTTGACGTTATAGACGACATAACGAGCTCGGTTAAGGGTTACGACGTCACCGTGATGGAAGGGCGGGACTTCTGGGGCAGACCGTACATAGAAGCCCTCCGCGAGCTCAAGGAGACGAAGAACCTGTTTCTCCTGGGCTACTATCTCGATGGTCCGGTTCTCAATCCCCCGCTCGACGAACCGATTCCTGAGGGTGCCCGACTGATAGTTCTGAGGGGCTTCATTTCCACTGGAAAATCCTGAGCTCATGGTCTATCTTTTGTAATTCTCTTTTTTCAGGGCTTTTCAGTAAAATCTGGGTGTTTTTAAAGTTCGTTTTTCGAAACTGGCGAAAGTCTTAAAAGATTGCCTTCCCGATTTTTCCGGGAAAAGTTATTTAACCCCCGAACTTTACCTCACTTAAGGGTATTCCCGGGTGAGTCTCATGGCGAAGAAGAAGGTTGAAGAGGTTAAAGAGCTTGAGGAGTTCGAGGAGCTTGAAATAGCCGAAAGCTCACCGTCATCGTCTTCAAAGAAGAAAAAGGAAAAGGAAATCCGAACCCTTGAGGATTTGCCTGGCGTTGGTCCAGCTACCGCTGAGAAGCTTCGTGAGGCCGGCTACGACAGTATTGAGGCCATAGCCGTTGCTTCACCGCTCGAGCTCAAGGAGATAGCCGGAATAAGCGAAGGTGCCGCACTCAAGATAATCCAGGCCGCTAGGGAAGCCGCGAACATCGGAACCTTCATGCGCGCCGACGAGTACATGGAGAAGAGAAAGACCATCGGCAAGATTTCCACTGGAAGCAAGAGCCTCGACAAGCTCCTCGGAGGTGGAATAGAGACGCAGGCCATAACCGAGGTCTTCGGTGAGTTCGGTTCCGGAAAGACCCAGCTCGCACACACCCTCGCCGTCATGGTCCAGAAACCGCCGGAGGAAGGCGGGCTCGGTGGTTCGGTGATATGGATTGACACCGAGAACACCTTTAGGCCCGAGAGGATAAGGCAGATAGCCGAGGCTCGGGGTTTGGACCCCGACGAGACGCTCAAGAACATCTACGTTGCGAGGGCCTTCAACAGCAACCACCAGATGCTTCTTGTGGAGAAGGCCGAGGAGATAATCAAGGAGAAAGCCTCAACTGACAGGCCCGTTAAGCTCCTCGTCGTGGACTCCCTCATGGCCCACTTCAGGAGCGAGTACGTCGGCAGGGGAACCCTCGCCGAGAGACAGCAGAAGCTGGCGAAGCACCTCTCCGATTTACACCGCTTGGCAGACCTCTACGACATAGCGGTCTTCGTGACGAACCAGGTGCAGGCGAAACCAGATGCCTTCTTCGGCGACCCGACGAGGCCCGTCGGCGGTCACATACTCGCTCACAGCGCGACGCTCAGAATCTACCTCAGGAAGGGCAAGGCCGGAAAGCGCGTTGCAAGGCTCATAGACAGCCCGCACCTGCCCGAGGGAGAGGCCGTCTTCAGGATTACCGAGAAGGGGGTTGAGGATTAATCTTTTTAATCCCCTCCCCAACTCTTCTCCATGCCCAAGGTTGAGCTCAGAGAGAACCCGTCTCCAGAGGAAATAAAGCTCCTCGTTGATTCGGCCGTTTCCTCCGAGGGGATGCTGACGATCTTCGCCCGCTGCCGGGTTCACTACGACGGCAGAGCAAAGAGCGAGCTCGGCCCCGGCGACAGGGTGATAATCGTCAAGCCCGACGGCTCTTTCCTCATACACCAGAAGGAGAAGCGCGAGCCGGTCAACTGGCAGCCTCCGGGGAGCGTCGTTAGGTTGGAGCTCCGTGGAAAGCCCGTTCTCATCTCGGTCAGGCGGAAGCCGAGGGAAACGCTGGAGGTCGAGCTCGACGAGGTCTACCTGATCACGGTCTTCCACGCTGAAGACTATGAGGAGCTCGCTTTGACCGGTAGCGAGGCCGAGATGGCCGAGCTGATCTTCGAGAAGCCGGAGGTTATAGAACCCGGCTTCAAGCCCCTCTACCGCGAGAAGCCGATCAAGCACGGCATCGTTGATGTCCTGGGCGTTGATAAAGACGGAAACCTCGTCGTTCTCGAGCTGAAGCGCAGGAGAGCGGATCTGCACGCGGTCAGCCAGCTCAAGCGCTACGTCGAAACCCTCCGTGAGGAGCACGAGAACGTCCGGGGTATTTTAGTTGCCCCTTCGCTCACCTCCGGCGCCAAAAAACTGCTCGAAAAAGAAGGCCTTGAGTTCAGGAAGCTCGAACCGCCGAAGAGGGGCAGAAAATCGAAGGGGAGACAGCTCAAGCTGTTTTAGCCCATGCTCATCTCGTGCGGGAACAATTCCCTGACCCTCGCCAAGAGGATTCCGTCCCTTCTCTCGACCTCTACAACCCGCCCGAGGCCGACCAGCTTCACCTTCGCCCTGCAGACGGTGATTTCTCTCTCGTCGCTCTCCTCCCAGGGGACCCTCGTTTCAAGCTCTTTGGCCTCTATCAGCTCCGCGAGAAGACCTTTGGTTCCGGTGGAGACGTCGTCGAAGGGGTCGTAGGTGAGGAACAGCCGGAGGGCCTCGTCTATCGCCTCCTCGATGGCCAAAACGTTCCTCGCGCTTCTGAGCTCTATCGTCCTGTAGGGGTTCCTCAGGAGCTCGTCCAAAACCCGTCTCGCGATTCCAGCAAGGATTACCGCCTCCATGCTACCACCTCACAGGTAGAGGCTCTCGTACTGCTTCATCTCCTTCTTCCTCGCCTGCTCCATCTGCTCGTGCATCTTCCTGAGCTGTTCCTCAATCATCTCCGCCTCCTTGATGAGCGGTTCCGTCGAGACGTCAATAGGCGTTAGCTTCTTGAGGACCTCGATGACGTTGGCAGCGGCCCTCGGGTCGGGCCTGTCTCCGAACGTCTCGCCGAGGAGCACGTAGGCGTTCAGGCCTCTCTTTCCGGCCTCCCAGAGGAGCTTTCCGCTCATTCCCATAATCGAGCCGTACTGGAGTATCTTCGCTCCGGCCTCTTCGAGCTCCCTGTTGAGCTCTTCCCTCGCGCCGACGCCCCACACTTCCATCTTCTCCTTGAAGAAGCCTATGCCGATTCCGCCGATGGAGATTACTTTCTCGGCCTTCATCTCACTGAGGTAGCTCGCGAGCTCCTTCGCTATCTCGTTCACCAGCGTTGGGGGGACGTAGACGTCGGCGATGGCCACGATTATGTTGTTCTTGCCGTAGAAGCGGAGCGGTGGGTTGGGTTTCCCTTCGAGGACTATGCTCATCGGCGGGATGAACGGGCTCTCGACGTAGCCTATCATCTCCATTCCGAGTTCTTTAGCCAGGAAGTTGCCCGCTATGTGACCCACGAGGCCTATTCCCGGGTAACCCTCGATGAATATAGGGTTCTTTACCTCCGGCAGGACGAGCTTGACTGGTTTCTCCTCCATCTCACCACCCCCGGAATATTTAGTTCCCAAAGGTTATTAAAGTTTCCGCCCTTCGTTTCCACTGGAAAGGCAACCCTTATATGAGTGGAGCGAGCATTTAACACGGTGATGACCATGCCGAGGATAGGCATCATAGGCGGTTCCGGGGTTTACGGCGTCTTCGAGCCGAAGGAGACGGTCAAGGTTCACACGCCCTACGGCAGGCCCTCGGCTCCGGTGGAAATCGGCGAAATCGAGGGCGTTGAGGTTGCTTTTATACCAAGACACGGCAAGCACCACGAGTTCCCGCCCCACGAGGTTCCATACCGCGCGAACATCTGGGCGCTCAAGGAGCTGGGAGTCGAGAGGGTCATAGGCGTTACCGCCGTCGGTTCACTCCGCGAGGAGTACAAGCCCGGCGATATAGTGATAACCGACCAGTTCATTGACTTCACCAAAAAGAGGGACTACACCTTCTACAACGGCCCGCGCGTGGCCCACGTTTCGATGGCCGACCCCTTCTGCCCCGAGATGAGGAGGATATTCTACGAAACTGCCAAGGAGCTCGGCTTCCCCGTCCACGAGAAGGGCACCTACGTCTGCATCGAAGGCCCAAGGTTCTCAACGCGCGCCGAGAGCTTCATGTTCAGGCAGTACGCCCACATCATCGGAATGACGCTCGTTCCCGAGGTAAACCTAGCTAGGGAGCTCGGAATGTGCTACGTGAACATCGCAACGGTCACCGACTACGACGTCTGGGCCGACAAGCCGGTTGATGCCCAGGAAGTCCTCAAGGTCATGGCCGAGAACAACTACAAGGTTCAGGAGCTTCTCAAGAAGGGCATTCCGAGGATTCCAGAAGAGGGGAAGTGTGGCTGTGGGGATGTGCTGAAGACGATGTTCGTGTGAATTTAATGTTTTTACTTCCCTTAGCTTCTTTAATTTAGTTTAGAATTTTGGTAGTACTCTTGTAATGAATAACTCTTAAATATGAATTTGCATCCATAACATAGCACGCCGTCCACCTTGAACCTTGCGGAGGTTTGCCCTTGAACATTCAAAGTCTTGGCTACAGGGCACTGCTGAAGAACGGCAACGTCAAAGCCCTTCTTTTAGCCTATTCTCTAAACATTTTCGCGGTGTCTTATCTCATCGGCTACTACCTGAACATAACTCTTGCTTCAATCGGCGGCCCGGCTCTCGTGGGCCTCTTCGCGACAATCAGCAACGTCTTCGCGGGCTTCCTGCCCCTCGTTGCCGGCGCTTTCGCCGATTCGCACGGAAGAAGATATGTGATTCTCGTGTCTGCTGTTCTTGAGGTGCTGGCGTTGCTTTCCCTCGCTCTCGTGGCCGGTTCCGGAGGTAAGTTAATCGTTCTGCCGGCTGTAATGCTCAGCGCCTCTTTTACAGCCTCCTCCCCGGCGCTGTTCTCCCTCGTGGGCGAGTCCGTACCACAAGACTGCATGGGAAAGGGCATGTCGCTCCTCTTCATGGCGAGCAGTGCCTCCGGAATCCTGAGCTACATCGCCTTTGGCTCCATGATTGGAAGGATTAGCAACTCCCGCCTTTTTGCCCTCTCGGCCCTGTTTGTTCTGATTTCCATTCTTTTCTACCTCCGCGTTTCTGAAACTGTGGAAAGAAGGGCTGGCAGAACCTTTGAGAGGTTTAGGGAAGCCCTTGAAGGAGTAACCCTGCTTAAAGAGCCCCCATTGAAACTTTTTATGGCCTACCTCTGCTTTGAGCTGTTCGTCAGTTCGATAGCGTCTCCCTTTGTCCCGATGTTCCTTCAGAAAGTTTACTCGCTCAGCGTTTCCCAGATTTCTTGGCTTTACTCCGCCATAGGCTTCGCAACCCTTATGGGGGCGTTTATCGCCGGCTACGTTGTAGACAGAATTGGCAGTTTGGACTCCCTAATACTGAAGGACTCCCTTTCTGTACCCCTGCTGGTTCTCTTTGCACTCGCTCCGTTCTCGGGCGCCTTCCTGTCCCTGGCAGCTCTTGCCTTCATCGAGCAGCTCAACGTCGCCTCCAACAGATACGTGGTCGAGAACACCAGATGGGAGCACAGGGGCCTTATTCTGGGTTTTAAATCATCTCTGGCGAAACTCTCCGCGGTTCCGGGGCCTGCGATAGGAACTATTCTCTGGGGCATCGGTCCGGAGCTGGCGTTCCTCCTGCCTGCGTTGTTAACGCCCCTTGGAATTCTAATCCTCCTTAAACTCAAGTCCCTACAAACAGTGAGCCGAGGCTTTTGATTCCGGCTTCCCGACATCTTTTTAACTTCCAGCGGAAACACACCCCTTTAAAAGGGGGTGGTTGGTGTGAGCATTCTCATCAGGAACGGTTACGTTCTCTACGGCGAGAACCTTGAGGTCGTTAAAGCGGACGTTCTAATCGAGGGCAACCGAATCGTCGAGGTCAAGAAGGGAATCAACGAGTCCGCCGATACCGTCATAGACGCGACTGGAAGGGTCGTTTCGCCCGGTTTCGTCAACCTGCATACCCACTCGCCGATGGGCCTCCTTCGCGGTCTCGCCGACGATTTACCGCTGATGGAGTGGCTGGAAAAGCACATCTGGCCGAGGGAAGCGAAGCTGACGCGCGAGCACATCAAGGTCGGGGCTTACCTCGGAGCGCTCGAGATGATTAAAACCGGTACGACGACCTTCCTCGACATGTACTTCCAGATGGACGCGGTGGCCGAGGCGGTTCTCGATTCGGGTCTGAGGGGTTACCTCAGCTACGGCATGATAGACCTCGGCGACCCCGAGCGGACGGAGAAGGAGATTAAAGAGGCCCTGCGCGAGATGAAGGCCATCGAGGGCCTTAACTCGGAGAGGGTCCACTTCGTCTTCGGGCCCCACGCGCCCTACACCTGCTCCCTTGCCCTCCTGAAGGAGGTCAGGAAGCTCGCAGATGAGCACGGGAAGCTGATAACGATTCACGTGGCCGAGACGATGGCCGAGCTCGGTAAGATTCAGGAAAGGTATGGAAAGAGTCCCGTTGTGCTCCTCGACGAAATCGGCTTCTTCGGGAGCGACGTGATAATAGCGCACGGCGTCTGGCTCGACAGCAGGGACGTTTCAATCCTCGCGAGGAACGGCGTCACCGTTGCGCACAACCCCAGCTCGAACATGAAGCTCGCCAGCGGTGTGATGCCCCTCCAGAGGCTCCTGAACGCTGGGGTCAACGTCGGCCTCGGAACCGATGGAAGTGCCAGCAACAACAACCTCGATATGGTCGAGGAGATGAAGCTTGCCGCTTTACTCCACAAGGTCCACAACCTTGACCCGACGGTTGCAGATGCAAGGACAGTTTTCAAGATGGCGACGGTGAACGGTGCAAAGGCGCTCCGCCTCAACGCCGGCGTCATAAAGTCCGGCTACCTGGCCGATTTGGTCATCTTCGACTTCAACAGACCCCACCTGAGGCCGATTCACGACATAGTGAGCCACATAGTTTACTCAGCCAACGGCAACGACGTCGAGACGACGATAGTTGACGGAAAGGTTTTAATGCTCGACCGCGAAGTTCTTACGCTGGATGAGGAGAAAATACTGAACAGGGCGGAGGAGGTGGCGCGTGAACTATCTTGACCTGTTCCTCGGCATCGCACTGCTTGTCTCCTACGTTCTCCTGTTTTACAACTACCACCTTACTGGCCGAAAGGCACTCCTCTACTACTCCCTGGCCTGGCTGAGCCTGGCCGTTCCAATGTTTTCATTGGATAAGGCTGTTTACGCCGTCGGTCTTGCGTCTTTTTCGACATTTCTTTGGGCCGGAAACGTCATGGCCATTGAAGAACTATCGATGGAGGATGAAACGAGACGGGACCTCCTCTATCTTTCGATACTTCCGATTCTCTTTGTAATCCTTCTTTATCCGGGGCATGAAACATCGACTTTCCTCCTTCTTGGCCTGTGGATATGTGCGTCTTCCGTTGTCCTTGGTTCGTTTGGTGGCAGGGATTTCCTCCCAATGGCGTTTCTTCAGGGGATACTGGGTGTTGTCGTGGCGGCTTCGGCCTTTGTGCCGTTCCTCAGGTTTCATCTAATCCCTGCTGTTATCGCTGTTTTCATGGCGTTTGAGTCCGTTAGAACTTTCCTGAGGACGTCCTTCATCGGGGACTTTTCCATAGGTTCAATCAAGGACGTTGGCCTCGATGAAAGGCCGGGTCTCCTTCTCGTCCCCTCCGTCCCGGAGAACGTCCTCTCATCGGCCCTCGTGTTCTCGCGGGTTCCGAGGGATTGCCCCAACTGGTTCTGGATAACGACGGTTCACGACGAGCGGGCAATCTCGCCGACTAACCTCCCCAAAATTCTCGACATGGCGGTCAAGTTCATGAGGGAGGCTGGGGAGGCTGGTAAAAAGCCAATCATCGTCATTGACGGCCTCGACTACCTCGTCCTCGAAAACGGCTTCTCCAGCGTCCTCAAGTTCCTGTCGGCGCTCAGGGACTACGCCCTCGTCCACGGCGCCACGGTGTTTATAGTCGGGAGTGACGATTTCCTCTCCGAGAGGGAGAGAAAGCTTTTGAGGAGCATCGTGGGTGAGGGCAATGCTTGAGGTTGTTAAAGGCGACATCACCCGCTTTCCTGCCGAGGCGATTGTAAACGCCGCGAACCGCTACCTCGAGCACGGCGGTGGCGTCGCCTACGCCATAGCCAGGGCCGCCGCTGGAGACGCCCGCGAGTACATCAGGATAAGCAAGGAAGCCTTAAGGGAACAGCTCGGAAAGGACTCAATGGAGCACGGCGAGGTCGTTGTAACGCCGGCGATGAGACTCGAGCGCTATGGGATTAAGTACGTTATCCACACGGTCGGCCCCTACTGCGGCGGCCGATGGGACGGGGATAAGAAGGAGAAGCTCAGGAAGGCTATACTCGGAGCGCTCAGGAAGGCAGACGAGCTGGGCGTCAAAAGCATAGCATTCCCAGCGATAAGCGCCGGAATTTACGGCTGTCCGCTTGAGGAAGTCGTTAGAACCTTCAAGGAAACCATTGAGGAGTTCTCGAGGGAAGCGAGAAGCGTGAAGAAGGTTTACCTGGTGCTGTACTCAGAGGATGCCTACCAAACCGCTCGAAAGGTTATTGACCTATTCTTCGACGACTGAAAACGATTTAATACGTTGGGCCCAACAATCAACGGTGATACCATGCGAATCGAGGACGTTTACGTCTGGGACATCAACGCCAAGTGGCTCGGGATAACCCCTTACCAGCTCATGGAGAACGCAGGAGCGGGAGTCGCGAGAACGATAGAGGAGCGCTTTGGAAAGGGCCTCAGGATTGCGGTCTTCTCCGGCACGGGAAACAACGGCGGGGACGGCTTCGTCGTTGCGAGGCATTTGAGCTTCGAGAACGATGTTACGGTTTTTTTGGTGGGCGACGAGGCCAAGATAAGGAGCGAGGAAGCTAAGCACAACTGGGAAATCCTGAAGGGCCTCGACTTCGTGAAAATCAAGGTTCTCAAAGATTCCACCTACATAAGGTCCCTCGACCTGAACGGTTACGACGTCATCGTCGATGCCCTCCTCGGAGCGGGCACGAGGGGCGAGCCGAGAGAGCCGGTACGCTCGGCCATCGAGAAAATCAACGAGTACGCCGGAAGGGCAAAGATAGTCAGCGTCGACCTGCCGAGCGGTTATCCATCTGAGGTTCGCGTTAAAGCCGACTTCGCGGTGACTTTCCAGTGGGACAAAGAGGAGTACGAAGGCTTTGAGAGGGTTATAGTTAAGATAGGTTATCCCCGGGAGCTTTACCACCTTGTCGGGCCAGGTGATGCAAAGTTCGCGCTCAGGAAGAGGGGCCAGCACAAGGGCCAGAACGGCAGGCTCTTGGTCATCGGTGGTAGCTCAAGCTATTACGGCGCACCGTACCTCGCCTCCAAGGGGGCGAGCTACATCGTTGACCTCGTTTACCTCGCGATGCCTGCCGAGCCTGCGAGGAGGATAAGCGACCCGGACCTGATTCTGAGGCCCTTCCCGGGCGAGAACTTCTCGACCGAGCACCTTGATGACCTGCTTGAGCTTGCCGAAAAGGCGGACGCCGTTGTCATCGGCCCCGGAATAGGTCTCGCTGAGGAAACTAAGGAGTTCGTGAGGGCCTTTGTGGCGCGCTGTGAGAAGCCGATGGTCATCGATGCTGATGGGTTGAAGGCGATAGCCGGAGATTTGGGCGTTCTCGAAGGCAGGACCTTCGTCCTGACGCCCCACGCAGGTGAGTTTAGCGTTCTCTTCGGAGTCAAGCCCCCCGGGGGATTGATTGAACGGGCCGGGCTGGTGAAGGAAAAGGCCCGGGAAATCGGCGGCGTAATCCTGCTGAAGGGCCCCTACGACGTCATCAGCGACGGAGAAACCTGGAAGTACAACAGAACCGGCAACAGGGGCATGACGACGGGCGGTACTGGAGACGTTCTTGCCGGTCTCGTCGGAGCCCTGCTCGCGCTCGGAAACTCCCCACTGAGGTCTGCTTCGGTCGGTGCCTTTCTCAACGGCCTCTCCGGCGACATGGTGAAAGAAGAGCTCGGAGAAAATTTCACGGCCCTTGAGCTCGCGAAGTGGATTCCGAAGGCAGTAAAATGGGTGGAGGAGTTCTGAGCCAGGGGTGCTGGCGTGGCAGGGTTTAACTGGCGTTCTCTCTTTTATCTTCTCTTCGGTTTTCTCCTTGCGTTCAGCCTGCCGACCGGGGCTTTGGCCATCTTAATTGGCCTCCTCTTCGTGAGAATTGAAACGCGTTATGGGTTATTCTTCTCCCTTGGAAGTTTTGTAATTGGAACCCTCGCAGGAACATTCGCTTGGGGAAAGTCTTGGATTTTTGAGGCCCTGGAGCAGGGCGTTTGGGGCTTTGTTGGAGGGCTTGTGGTTATCCTCGGACTGTCTCTCATCCTGGCACTGCTCCTCTCGCTCCTTAAAGGAAAAGGTGGTGGTGAGCCGTCTTAAGTTTTAAACCTCTATCAGCTTCTTCACTTCGTTTGCTTTTTCACAGAGCTCACAGCTCTGGAGGAAAACGAGCATGTTGAGGAAGTGGAGGAGCTCTATCTCTCCGAGCTCCACGTTTGCCTCGGAAATCTTCTTTATAATCGGCTGTGCGTTAATCTCGATTTCGTTGAGGATGTCCTTCACGAGTCCCCTCAGTCTTTCCCTATCTTTGATTTTTATCCCCGCTTTTTCAAGGACTTCAACGAGTCTCTCCGCCTCAACTTGGAGGTACATCTGGCGGAAGTTCTCAACGCTCTCATGGGGCTCGGCCTTTATGAGGAACAGCCTCGCGGTCCTGCCGTAGAGCTTTTCGTTGCCCTCACTGCCGAGTTCCTCGACAAGACCGGCCTTTTCAAGGGCCTTGATATGCCTGTAAATCGTCGTTCTGTCTTTGCCTATCTCCATGCTAAGCTCCCATACCGTCATTGGTCTCTGCCGGAGAAGTCGAAGGATTTTAAAGCGTGTTTCATCTGAAAGAACCCTTACCTTTTCGGGCTGGGTTATTATGATAACTTCCTTCACTCAATACTCCTCCAGCTTGTCCTGCGGGGTCTCCTCTTCCTCGACGATTCTTCTCCCTGCGGCGACCATATCGATGCTGTGCACCACGCCACCGAATTCCTCGATGGTTCTGACTATCTCGTCATAGTCGAGGTCATCGCCCATTATCGTTATCTTCACGTTCTCCGTCTCCTTGTCAATTTCAACGAGCGTGATGTTGACGCCCTCGACGCCCTCAAGCTCGCTCAGTCCAAGGGCCAGCTCCGTAACTATTGGCTGGTGGGGCTTGAGAACGTCCAGAACGAGGAGCCTTATTCCCTTCGCCATCTTCATCACTTCTTCAGCAACTCACCGAGCTTTTTGAGGAGCTCAATGCTCTCTTCATCCCGGCCCATTCTAGCCATCGCGAGCCAGTCAATGGCGTGGATTATATCCTCGTTTGAGAACTCCTTAAGCCTGTCCTCGTTGGCCTCAATCTCCTCCGAGATTTCCGTTTTAAACTCGTGTTCTTTCTTGAGTAGCTCATCCATGACGTTGAGGAGTTCCTCATCCTTGAAGTCGTAGCCGAGGGCCCTGAAGATGTCGAGCTTCGTCTTGAGCTTCGAGCGGGCGAAGTAGCGAAGCTCCTCGTCGCCGAGATAGAGGTTGATGTAGAACGCGTCGGCGGTTCTTCCGTAGTACTTCTCGACGAGGTTGCCCTTCATTTCGGTCCTCTTAACCTCGACGAGCCCGGCCTCCTTGAGCTTCTCGATGTGGTGATAGACGGTCTGTGGAGTTTTTCCGAGAATTTCGCTGAGCTGTGAAATAGTCATCTCTCTGTTCCTCAATAGAGCTAATATTTTTCTCCTCGTATCTTCAAGCATCAGCTTTATGACCTCTGGGTCTGTTATAACCTTCACCTTAGACATTATGACCACCCAATCTTAACGCTCCAACGTTTCTTTAAACGCTCAGGTGTTTTAACCTTTTCCCTCGGAAGGTTTATATATGTAAAGGGCAACTGCCTTTAAAAAGCTTCATGGATAAAACGTCCAACTTCGGAAGCCTTAAATAACCTCGGCCGAAAAAACTTCGGAGGTGGTCACATGGGGAGTCTTGACTTCCTGTTTTACCCCAAGAGCGTCGCTGTCATAGGAGCCTCCCACGTGCCCGGGAAGGTTGGAAACGCCATAATGCGCTCGATGACGCTCCGCTTTGACGGCAAGGTCTACGCGGTCAACGTCAAGGGCGGTGAAATTGAGGTTAATGGTAAGAAGTTCAAGGTTTATCGGAGCCTCAAGGAGATTCCCGACGAGGTCGACGTCGCTGTTATAGCGGTTCCAGCTAAGTTTGTGCCGGACGTTATAGACGAGTGCGGTGAGAAGGGCGTTAAGGGCGCGATAGTTATCTCCGCCGGCTTCAAAGAGGCCGGAAGGGCCGACCTTGAGGAGGAACTCGTGAAGCGCGCCAAGAAGTGGGGCATTCGTGTCGTCGGTCCGAACTGTCTCGGCGTTACGAACCTTGAGAACGGCTTCGACTGTAACTTCAACCCGCCAGAGAGGCAGGCCAGACCGCCCTTCGGAAAGGTCGCCTTCATGAGCCAGAGCGGGGCCTTCGGTGCCGCAATCCTTGACTGGGCGGCCAGAGAGAAAATCGGAATGAGCAAGTTCATCAGCCTCGGCAACATGGCCGACCTCGATGAGAGCGACTTCATGGACTACCTCGGCGACGACGAGAAGACGGGCGTTATAACCGGCTACCTGGAGGGCGTCAAGGACGGAAGGAAGTTCCTCGAGACCGCAAGAAGGGTTACCCTCAAGAAGCCCGTCGTGATTCTCAAGAGCGGAAGGACTGAAGCAGGGGCCAAAGCGGCCGCTTCTCACACCGGTTCCCTCGCGGGTTCATACGCAATTTACAGGGCGGCCTTTGAGCAGAGCGGTGTTCTGGAAGCGACCACGATGAGACAGCTCTTCAACTACGCGAAGGTCTTGGCAATGCAGAAGCCGGCCAAGGGTGACCGCGTCGCGATAGTCACCAACGGCGGTGGAGCAGGAGTCATGATGAGCGACGGCCTGCTCGAGCGCGGTTTGAAGATGGCGGAGCTTAGCGAGGAGACGCTTAAGAAGTTCGAGGAGGACATCAAGGCCGGAAAGCTCCCGGCTCACATGTCCTACAAGAACCCGATTGACGTCATAGGCGACGCCCCGTCGAGCAGGTACGAGAGGGCCATGCGCTACGCCCTCGAAGACCCGAACGTCGACGTCCTCGTCGTCATCGCGCTCTTCCAGAGCCCGGCCCTCGACGAGGGAATCATTGACGCGGTCGAGAGAATGAAGGCCTACGGCAAGCCGATTGTCTTCGTCGCCCCCGGTGGAGACTTCCCGCACAAGATGGCGAGGAACATCGAGGGGAAGGGCATTCCGGTCTACGAGACCACAGAGGACGCGGTCGATGCCGTCTACGCCCTCGTCAGGTACGGCGAGTGGCTCAGGGAGAACGGAAAGCTCTGAGCCGTTTTCTCTTTTCTCCTGCTAAACTTCAACCCACGTGAAGTCCCTCGCAACCTCGCCCGGAATCCCGGCTTCCCTGACCTTCTTCTCCAGAACTTCATGGGGGTAGTTGCTGTGGCTTATGTGGGCGAAGACAGTGTAGCCTGCCCCAACTTTCTTCGCCAGCTCTATCGCCTCCCTGACTCCAAGATGCGAGCCGGGAATGGCTTCCCTGTGGGTCATCTCGGCTATGAGCAGGTCGGCCCCTTCCATGAGCTTTATTGCTTTCTCGTCCTTCAGAATCTCCGGCCCGGTGTCGCCGGTTATCGCTATCCTCTTCCCCTTCACCTCGATGACGAAGCCACCAGCCGTTATCGTGTGGGTGACGGGAAAGTGAACTACCCTCATCTTCCCGATTCTCGTCTCCTTCCAGAACTCAAGCTCGTGGTAGGTCCACTCATGGCCTTCAGGACTTTCCGAGCCGAAGGCCAGCCTCGCCAAGCTTTTCGCGACTTCGAGTGCCTCATTGTGGGAGTAGAATTCAAGGCGCTTGAAGACCTGAAGGTCCGGTAAGCCGAAGACGTGGTCGAAGTGGCCGTGGGTGATGAGAACCCGCTCCACCTTCCTGTTCAGCCTCTCCAGGTGGTAGTGCAGGTCTGGACTCGGGTCGACGAGCGTTTTATCAAAGTAAAGCGAGAACCGCGTTCTCCTTAAGGCAGGGTTGATTCTGGCCCGCGAGCAGTTCTCGCAGGTGCAGAGGGGCTTCGGCGTCCCGCTGTATGAACCCGAGCCGAGAATCACGACCTTCATTCCCTCACCCCGCTCTCCTCTCTGCTCACCGTTAGGGTTCCAAGGGTTATTAAGGCTAAGCCCGCGAGGTGGTAGGCCGTTGCCCTCTCGCCGAGGAGCGCAATCGAGACGAGAACAGTTAAAGCGGGCGCGGGCGTTAAAATGGCCGTCGCCTTCGAGAGGTTAATCCGCGCTATCGCCAAGTACCAGAGGCTCTGGGTGAGCGCTATTATCAGTCCCTCCGCCAGTGCGAGCTTCGTGAAGGCGAAGCCGGTAATAAAGGCTGGAACGAGGAGGAGAAGCCCGCCGAAGGTGTTCCTCAATGTCGCTATCGTCACCGGGCTGTAATCGGTTCTCTTGGCTATTGCGTGCCCGAGCTGCCAGAAGAGGGGAGTTAAGAGGAGCAGGACGTCGCCCTTCAGGAGCTCCGGCCTCTTTCCCTGCGCAACCACGAGGAAGACGCCAGCGATTAGGGCCAATGCCGAAACTACCGCCCTTCCGGTTATCCTCTCCCTCAGGAGGAGCCACGAGATGAGGAACGAGTAGAAGACCTCGAAGCGCGTGAGTATCGCCGAGTTTACAGCAGTGCTCAGCCTCGTTCCGTAGGAGAAGAGTGAGTAAGCTATTGCCGTCGCGAAAAGGCCCGTTAGAAAGGCCTTCCTCAGCTCGGTCGGTCTTTCCTGGATTTCTTTCACCTGATCGCTGAGCAGTATAACCGGCCAGAGGATTAGCGAGGCTATTAAAGCGGACAGCGAGGCGAAGGCGAATGGATTAATCGGGTTGGCCTTGATTACGGCCGGTTCGAGGCCGAGCAGGACCAGCACGGTGAAGGCTAACAGCGTCCCCTCTGTTTCGCGGTCCATGAATGGATGTGGACGGTAGGGTTTTTATGGGCTTCTCTACCCATCGCGTTCAATCTCCTCGCTTATCTTGTCGATTTCTCTCTTACTCATCATAATATAATGTTATAATGTTCTCTAGTCAGCTCTCGCCCATTGATGCTCAAGCTATCCTTATTTCTCAGCTGTTTCGCTTGTGTTTTCGGTAAAGACCTCATCAAAATCCCTCAGGTCGAAGGCCAGCCCGAGGTTTTCCTTCCCCTCGATTCTCTTTGCGATTAGTCCATAGTGCTTCTCGTAGTCCTCCAATCCAATGAGCTCGGCTTTCTTTTCGAGCTGTCTCAGGACTTTCCCCGCATTTCCCGCCGTCAGGTTGCTCTATTGGGATTTTGGACTCACCCAGTATGTTGGCAAATTCTCTAAGCATGATTATATAAGCGCGATTAGAGTTTTTATCTGGGAACGTTGATTTGGGTATATTTGGGTCCTTCTCCGTAGTACAGCACGGTGGTAAGCTTGGAGAATGTTAAGGGCGAAACCCTCGGGCTCGTACTGGCCGAGCTCCGCAGGATAAGGCGCGAACTCCAGAGGCTTGAGGACCTTTTGATGGAAGAGAGTTCCGAACTGAGCGAAGACGAAATTGACATTCTCCTAAAGGAAGCCAGAGACGAGTCCATTGAGTGGCTCAAACTTGAAGGCCTACCGAAGCAGGTCAAAAGTTAGGGTTCTCCGACTTGAGCAAAAGGGGCTCGGCTTATAAATGAATTTCCTCACTTTCCAAAAACTTTAAATTCTCCTCTCCCCTTTCTCTTCCCATGCTCGGTGGTCGTTTTTGGCTTTGGTGAAGTTCCTCTCTTCTGCACCGCCTTAGCCACGAGTTTCGTTTCCACTGGAAATGGAGGTGCTTTGAATGGACGAGTTTAAGGTTACCCCCTGGGACGTTGAAGGTTTAGTCGACTACGACAAGCTGATAGAGCAGTTCGGAACCAGCCCGCTGACTGACGAGCTGCTTGAGAAGACGGCAATGCTCACGAAGAGCGAACTGCCAATTTACTTCCGCAGGCGCTTCTTCTTCTCCCACAGGGACTACGATAAAATCTTGGCCGACTACGAGAGCGGAAGGGGCTTCTTCCTGTACACGGGAAGGGGCCCGAGCGGACCGATGCACATAGGCCACATAATCCCCTTCTACGCCACCAAGTGGCTCCAGGAGAAGTTTGGCGTCAACCTCTACATACAGATAACCGACGACGAGAAGTTCCTCTTCAAGAACCTCACCCTGGATGAAACCAAGCGCTGGGCCTACGAGAACATACTCGACATCATAGCGGTTGGCTTCGACCCCGACAAGACCTTCATCTTCCAGGACAGCGAGTTCACAAAGATTTACGAGATGGCCCTTCCGATAGCGAAGAAGATAAACTACTCGATGGCCAAAGCGGTCTTCGGCTTCAACGAGCAGAGCAAGATTGGAATGATTTTCTACCCCGCCATACAGGCCGCACCGACCTTCTTCGAGAAGAAGCGCTGTTTAATTCCGGCAGCAATTGACCAGGACCCCTACTGGAGGCTCCAGAGGGACTTCGCCGAGAGCCTCGGCTACTACAAGACCGCCGCTTTGCACTCGAAGTTCGTTCCGCCGCTGACGGGCCTTGAGGGCAAGATGAGCGCCAGCAAACCTGAAACCGCCGTCTATCTCACCGACGACCCCGAGGAGGCTGGAAAGAAAATCTGGAAGTTCGCCTTGACGGGCGGTCAGCCGACGCTCAAAGAGCAGAGGGAGAAGGGCGGAAACCCGGAGAAGTGTGTCGTCTTCAAGTGGCTGGAGATTTTCTTCGAAGAGGACGACAAGAAGCTCATGGAGCGCTATCACGCGTGTAAAGCGGGAGAGCTGACCTGCGGTGAGTGCAAGCGCTACCTAATCAAGAAGGTTCAGGAGTTCCTGAAGGAGCACCAGAAGAAGAGGAAGGAGGCCGAGAAGAAGGTGGAGAAGTTCAAGTACACCGGCGAGCTGGCAAGGGAGCAGTGGGAGAAGGCGATTCCGGAGCCACTCCGCTAGTTCCAGAACCCCCACCCCTCCTCGAACTCACTCCTTTCCCTCTTTTCCACCTTCCTTTCCTTCTTCAGCTCGACTCGAAATTCGGCCCTCTCAACGACGTCCCTCGCGAGCGGAACATCTAAAACCGCCTTGAGCTCAAAGGCCCCGTGGCCGAGAATTGTTGAGTCCTTCCAGAGGGCCTTGACGAGCGACATGGGACTTACGGTCTTGTAGTTGGTGAAGATTACAGTTTTCTCCTCGGGGAGGGGCGAAAACGAGAAGTCAAAGCTCTGCCCTTCGGCTATCCTTTTCCACACCTTCCCGGAGCCGACTTCGATTCTCACCTTCCTCGCCTTCGACAGCTCGGCCTGCACGCTCCCCCTAAGCTCCCTTCCCTCTCCCCGGAACGTCACCGTCGCAACGTCGCCCCCGCTACTCATGGTAAGGCTTCCCGAGCCGGTAACCTCCCCCTCGTCCGTGAGGAAAATTAGAAGGACGTCTTTGTAGGGCCCGCTGAGGATTCTTACTGCTGGAGCCTCTACTCTACCAGTCCCATCGCGGAGCACTTGAACCCTGAAGGGCTCGTTCGGGAACTCCACAAACGCCCCTGTTTTTCTCTCCCGGGCCTCAAAGCTTCTCCTGACGTGGTAGCTCCTGCTCCGCCCGGTGCTCGTCCAGTAGCCCTCAAGGGAAACCCTGCCGGTCTCGTATTCGAGCTCCTCCGGAAGAGTGACCCCGCTCTCCGACACCTCGGAATTTTCGAAGAGGGCCGAGGCCTTTTTATTCCCGGTGAAGATGCTCGTTCCCTTCGCAAGGGCGAGGAGTATGAACAGAACAGGCATGGCTAAAAAGAGGAGTGCGAACCATGTCGGCGCGAAGCTCAGCATTCCGATGGCAATCCAGATGAAAACGACCGCAAACACCACAACCGCGAAGACCGCGAGCGTTCCGCTCTCCCTCACGAGGACCTTTCGCAACACCACCACCGCTCAATCTTTGGCGGTTCCCCTTATTACTTTTGCCTATCGTATGGCAAGGTTTAATTCGCCTCTCGGAAACTCGGAACGGTGATGGCATGGTTCGGTTGCCTTACATGGACGGCTTCTACGAGTTGCGCCCGAGCAAAATAATAGCCCTCGCCAAGAACTACGCCGAGCACGCGAGGGAGATGGAGAGCGACGTTCCCGAGAAGCCGGTCTTCTTCCTCAAGCCCCCGAGTGCGCTCATCGGGCCCGGCGAGCCGATAATTCTGCCCAGGATGAGCAGGCGCGTTGACCACGAGGTCGAGCTGGCGGTGATAATCGGGAAGCGCGCGAAGAGAGTTCCCGCTGAGAAAGCCTTTGATTACGTCCTCGGCTACACGATACTGCTCGACATTACGGCGAGAGACCTCCAGGCCGAGGCGAGGGAAAAGGGCCTTCCTTGGACGATTGCCAAGGGCTTCGACACCTTCGCTCCCGTCGGCCCGAGGGTCGTGGACAAGCGCGAGCTGAAGATAGACGACCTCGAAATCGGCCTGAAGGTGAACGGCGAACTCAGACAGCTCGGAAGAACCAGCGAGATGGTCTTCAAAGTTCCCGAGTTGATAGAGTACATAAGCTCCGTTATGACGCTCGAACCGGGGGACATAATAGCGACCGGAACACCGGCAGGAATCGGCCCGCTGAGGCACGGTGATAAAATTGAAGCGTGGATTGAGGGCATCGGAAAGGTCGAGTTCGATGTTTTAAGCGAGGACTCGATTTTGTGCTGATTTCACTTTTTATCCACCAGCTTAACGGAAATCCACTGCATCCCATTCTCCTCGTTCTTGATGACAAGGAGATAATCCCCATCCGGAATCCTGACGTCGTTGAGCTCGACCGCCTTCACGTGCTCCCAGGCTCTGTAATAGCGGAAGGGCTCGCCCTCTTTGAGCCTCTTGAAGTCCTCTTTCGTCAGGATGTAAACGCTTACCTCACGGTCGGCCTTAATGTAGCCGTTCAGCGTCGAGTCCCCGATGAGCCGGTACTCCCGATAATCATTGAGGTTGGTCTTCCACTCGTAGTTGAAGCTGTAGTGGTTGAAGGAGTAGTATACCACCCCCGCGAGGGCCACCATAAGGACCACGAGGCCAAAAACGAGTGACCTGGCCTTCATCTGACCACCTGAAAAAGTAGGAAAAATCCGCTTAAAAGTTTTACTCAATCACGTAGGTGTGCACCATCAGCCCGCCGTGGCCTATGAGGCGGTAGTGTTTGATTTGGAAGCCGCTCTCCTCTATTGCCCTCTCTATCGCCCTCTTCTCCGTCGTTATGAAGACTCCCCTCTTCTCCAAAACCTTTGCAAGCTCCCCGAAAAAGTCCATGTAGAGCTTCGGAATGGCGCTCTTTCTTCCGATTTTGAGGCCGTAGGGAAGGTTGCTTACCGCAAAGTCCACGCTCTCAACGTGCTCGCTCAGCCTTGTCGCATCGCCGAGTATGAACTCTATCCTATCCAGCACTCCGGCGGAGAGGGCGTTCATCTTAGCTCCGTTCAGGTGCTTCCTGAACTTCTCGAGGCCGATTATCTCTCCTTCGTAACCCCTTAAAGCAAGCTCTATCGGGATCGTACCGCTCCCGCAGAAGGGGTCTATGAACGACCCGCCGTCCGGTTCGGCCAGCTCAACCAGCGCGTTCGCTATGCTGGCCTTCAGGTGAGCCGGGTGGTCGTAAACCCTCCACGGCCTCTTGTGGAGCGAGCTGTCTCCTGTCGTATCAATCCCAAGGAAGAAAACATCACCGATCAGCTCTGCTCTGAAGATTACCGCCGGGTGGTCGAGGTTAACCCTTGGCGTTCCGAAGCGCTCCAAACGCTCGAATATCGCCTTTCCAACGGTTTTCGCGATATCAACGCTCGTAATCTTGTGCTCGCCTTTGCGGAAACTCCTCACCGCGAAGCTCTCGCTGACCTTAACATACCTTTCCACTGGAAGCGAAGCTACAAATTTTTCAATCCTCTTCAAAGCCCTCTCCGGCTCCTCGTCAGTTATTCCCTCGAAGCGCTCGCTCGCTATCTCGACTATAACCCTGTGGAGAAGCCTCGAACGTTCGTTCAGGTAAGTCGAAACGCTCAGCTCTCTCTTCCGTTCCTTCTCGTCGGTGTAAAACGCTTTGTCGACCTCAGCCAGGACCCTCCCCTCGACGCCGAGGGGCTTCTCTTCCACCCGAAACGGAACTCCAAGGTCGGAGAGAAGCCTCTCAACCTCGGCCCTCGCGAAGTCCTCTATTCCCCGAGATGTCGTCAGGATTAGTCTCATGGTTCTGGCTTCCCCCCGGGGTTTAAATGACCTTCGAAACAAAGCTTTTAACCCGTTTCATCTAACTCGCGCTTGTAAGGTGATGACGCGTGATTGAGGTTCGCAACGTTTCCAAGCACTACGACTTCGGAAACGTCACGGCTTTGAAGGGGATAAACCTCACCTTCGAGGACGGGAGGTTCTACGTCATAGCCGGCGCCTCCGGAAGCGGGAAGACGACTCTCTTAAACATTCTGAGCGGAATCGACAGACCGACCGAGGGCGAGGTCATCGTCGATGGGGTTAACGTTCACTCTCTCAAGGAGAAGGAGCTGAGGCGCTACCGCCTCGAGAACTTCGGGATAGTCTTCCAGTTCTTCTACCTCGTGCCCTACCTGACCGGCCTCGAGAACGTTCTCCTTCCAATGAGGTACTCGAAGAAGGTTGAAAACCCCGAGGAGAGGGCGCGGGAGCTTTTGAAACTCGTAAACGCGGAGCATCTGGCGGACAAACTGCCGGAGCACATGAGCGGCGGTGAGATGCAGAGGATAGCGATAGCGAGGGCTTTAGCGAACAGGCCCAGATACCTCTTCGCGGACGAGCCGACTGCAAACCTCGACTGGGAGAACAAGCTTCGAGTCTGGGAGCTTCTGAGGAAGGTGAACCGTGAGGAGGGAGTTACCGTCATAGCGGCAACCCACGAGAGGGAGTTTTTCGAGTTCGCCGACGTCCTGATAGTCCTCAGGGACGGTGAGGTTCATGAGGTTAAGGCTCGCCCTGAATAAACTTAAGCGCGAGAAAAGAAGGGCTGTGACTGTTTTCGTAATCTTCGCCTTCCTCAGCCTCGGGATAAACTTCACGCTCGGCGGAATCGGGAGCTTCATCGGGACGATAAACGACTTCTCTCACATCGGCAACGTCGAGTTCGTCGTTCAGGGCGTGAGCGTTGAGAACCTCACCAGGTTTGGCGAGGTCGTGAACTACCTCTACTTCGACGAGGGCAAAGTGGTCCTCAACGGGAAAACCTATAACGCTCTAATCGGCTACGGCAGGTTCGAGGTTCCTAAAGTCCAGAGCACGCCGAAGGGCGTTTACGTCCTGGCATTCCCCGAGGCGAAGAAGGGCGATAAGCTTGAGGTGAACGGGAAGACCTACACCGTCCTCGGCTCCTACTACTATCAGATGGGGGAGCCAATAGTCCTTACGATGGATAAAGGCGAGAACCTCTACGTTTTCATGCGTTGCAACGACACTAAGGCCCTCTCGGAGTTCCTGATGGCGCACGCTAAAGTTCGCTACTTCATGGTTTACGGGAACGGCCACGTTCCCTACGAGGACGAGCTTAACAACGTCAAGACCTTCGTCATGAGCTTCTTCTACCTAATGCTCGGCGCGGTGCTTCTCGTCAAGGTTCTCGTGACGGTCGCCCACATCAGGGGGAGCATCAGGGAGGTCGGCGTTCTCAAGGCCCTCGGTCTCCCGGACTCGTTCGCATTCACCCTCTTCGTTGGGGACTACCTCATCGCTTCTCTCCTAGGCTACACCGCAGGAATCGTCCCCGGAATCCTGCTCGGGAGTAGGTCGAGCCTCTTCAGCGTCTCGGTCCCACTGAGACCGAACTACACTTACCCGCTCAAGTTCGACGCGGTGATAATACTGGCGATAGTCCTTTTGGTTTCCCTTCCCTACCTCTACGTCTCGAGAATCCGGACGATTGAGGCCCTGCGCTTCGTCCCGAAGAGGAGCTCCCTCCTTAAGTTCCTCACGGTCTTCTTCGTCGTCTTCCTTGCGTCGGGCTCGGCCTACTTCGCTCTGGCCGGCATAGAGAAGCTCGCCAACTTCAGCGCGCCCTTCAACGTCTGGGTCATGGGAAGTCCTGAGAAAATAGCGAAGCTCCCCGGCGAGAAGGCAGGCTATCTGCCCGGTCAGAGCGTCAACGAAATAACCACTGAAGTTTATTTCTTCAACTACACGAGTATCTTCGAGAAGACGCTTTTGGCCGGCAGGTGGTTCCAAAGGCCCGACGAAGCGGTGGTTGAGGTGGGTCTCGCGAGAAAGCTCGGCCTGAAGGTCGGCGACACGATACGGGTGAACCTGCTCGGCGTCGAGAGGACCTACCGCGTTGTCGGGATAAGCGACGCCTCCTTCTACAACTACCGCGCCCTCTTCCTGCCGATGCAGGGCTTTGTTGAGCCCAAGATGGACTTCATGAAGGTGAGAGACCCTGAGGCGGTCAAGGAAAGGCTCGAGGCCCAGGGCCTGAAGGTCTACACGCTCGAAGACCTGAGGAGAATGACAGAGCAAAACCTCGTCCTCTTCAAAACGCCGGTTTACACGGTCATGCTCGTTACGTTCCTCGTCAGTGTCTTCGCGGTATTCACCCTGATTTACCTGGAAATCGGGGGCAACGAGAAGGTCTACGCAACCCTCAAGGCCATCGGAATACCCGACAGCCATGTTGAAAGGGAGTTCCTGCGGAAAACCGTTCCCTCAGCAGTCATCGGCTCGCTCCTAGCGATTCCGCCGGCGCTCAAGGTCGGCTACTACATCGGCAACATCCTTTTGCCCGTAAACATTTCGCTCGACGATGCGTTTAGAGTTCTCCCCTTCTTGCTGGCCCTCTATGTTACCTACGCCCTGCTGACGGTTCTGATTGTCAGGAGGGTGATGGGAAAGCTGGAGGTGGTCAAAGCGCTGAGGGCTTAGTCGAGAATCGCCACCACGCCTTTCCACTTCTTCCCGAAGCACTCGCTCGCGATGGCGCTCTTTCCCGTTAATTCTTCGAGGAACTTCAAAGCCGAGTCGCACTTCTTGAAGCCCGTTGCTATGCCCACCGTTACCCCCTCGATTTCCCTAATTCCGGCCCTCTTCTGGTTGTCGAGCTTTTCCCTCAGCTCATCCCCATAGCGCCAGAGGATTCTCCTCGGGTCGAGGAGGAGTTCCCTCTCAACGCCGTCGAGGACATCTTTGAAGTCCCAGACGAAGTCTCGGCTCTTCTCTTCCTCGCTCGCGAACAGCGTAAACCTTCCCGTCTGCCACTCACGGAGGAGCCACCTCGCCGTTTCTTCCAAATCAACCTCTCCGCCGGCCTTTATGAGGCCCCGCTTTTCCCCTATCTGCCTGAGGATTTCCTCCTCGCTTTCGGCTTCGATGCCGAACTTCTCAGTTATGGCTTCCCTCCTCGTCTCAAGGATTCTGGAGATTAGCTTTAAGGCCGGCCTGACTGGTTCTTCAATCTTGTCCGCCGGGAATCCTCCTTTAATGACCAGCTCGTCGAAGTCGTCTATCGGAACAACTCCAGGGCTGTCGAGGAGCCAGAGCTTCTTGCTGAGCCTTATCAGTTGCTTTCCCTTGGTGTAGCCCGGTATCGGGGCGGTTCCGACGGCCCTTTTTCCCTTCAGGGTGTTGATTATCGTGCTCTTACCGACGTTAGGGTAGCCTATGAGGGCAACCTTAACTTTCTCCTTCTCGTCAAGGAGGGGCTTCGCGAGCTTTTTGAGTTCCCTCCTCAGTATTCCGGTCCCCTTCCTCTCTCTCGCGGATATGAAGACCACCGGTATCTCGCTCTTCCGCTTGTACTCCTCGGCCCACTCCTTCGGCACCAAATCGGCCTTGTTCATCACTATGAGGAGAGGTTTACCAGCTTCCTGAACTAATCTCTCGAGCTTTCTGTTGCGCGTTCCTATGGGGTCCCTTGCATCGACTACCTCGACTATCACGTCGGCCTCGTCTATGACTTCCCTAACGACCTTCCAAGCTTTCCTCTGCTTCATCTCTAACCACCGTTATCTCGAAGATTACAGTTCCACCGTCCGTGTAGGGTGGTCCCGGGTCGAGGCACTGGACGTAGGCTTTCTCTCCCCTTCCGAGGCCTAGCTCGCTCGGTTTAATACCCTTTCGCAGGGCCACTATGTAGGGAAGCAGTGAGGCGAAGGCGTGGGTACATATGGCGTCAGTTTCGTCCAGTTTTACCATTGGGCCTTCTACAACGATTCTATCGCCAACGTTGAATACAGGGCACCTTCCCTTAATCTCCTTGACAACTATTTCCAACCGTTCCACGTTCTCACCGAAACTTAAATAAGGATTAATGCTCAAAAACTATTCGAGACATTAATAACTTAGCGATAACTCTGATGGTGGTGCTTAAAGTGGCAGAGGATATTGAGGCGAAAATTCGTCGTTTGAGGGAGCTCGGGAAGGTAACGGCAGAACCCGAGACTCCCCCCGTTAAACCGCCGACGGCTTCACCAAAGAAGCCACCTCGTAGACCCCGCTCAATCAGTAGTATTCGCGAGAGGGAGAGACGCAAGAGGATTTTAATCGGAGCATCGATTTTAATCATCGTAATCCTGATAATCTCCATAGGTGCCTATTCGTACCTCCAGAGCAGAAGTGCCAACGAACTCAAAAACCTGCGCTCGAAGAAGATTGGTGAGGTGAACTACTACTTCTCGCATTACAACTTCTCAAACAAGGAATGTGCCCAGAAGGCTTTTCAGGTCAGAAGCCTCGTCCTCAGCAAGATTGAGTCTGCCAAAACCGTGGACCAGTTGCGCTCTATAGATGTAAAAATATATTTTGATAAGGCGGTTCAGGTGTACAAGGCATGTGTCGAGGAGCAGCAGAAGGTCGCGTATGAGACACAACTGAACCAGACTAAACAGCAGAAGATTCAGTCAATAGAGATTGCGTTCCAGCCACTCCTGTCAATGCCTCTTCCGGACAGTATCAGGGCAAAGGTCATATCTGCTATGAAGACACTTGAGCAGCAAGTTAAAAGCGCCAAGACAATCGAGGAAGTCAATTCGATAAGCCCTGACTCGTACCTCCTCTCTCTCTGGAGGGACTACTACTTCTGGAAGATTGACAACATTCCGACCAACGACGTCATCCTCGAGAAGAACGGGGTCAAGCAACTCGTCTCCAAGTCTGAGGCGAAGTCAATTCTAAGCGCCGTTACCAGCTACACCGAGTTGCTCCAGTACAAAGTTTACAAGGTCCAGTACGTTGAGATTGCACTCGTTCTGCCCAGGGATAGGATTGCCGGCGGTTTCATTAAGCCCGGGGACGTTGTCATGTTCTTCGCCAAGAACGGTACAAAGGGCCAGTACAAAGAGATAGTTAACCAGGGTTACGTTGAGCTCGTTCTGTTACCAACGAACGTCGGCCAGATTTCGGTCAGTGAGTCGCAGAGCCAGAGCAGTTCAACGAGCTCGTCAACCTCAACGACTTACAACGAGAACCAGGCTTCCACGTACAATCCGGGAGATACTCAGTTCTCGAACGGAACCTCTGTCACCGACACGTACTCCAACTCAGAGAGTGCCAGCCAGAGTTCCTCTGCCAGCTACTCGTACAACGTCAACCTCGCCGAAATACTGAAGGCCATAGCGGCTGGGAAGATACAGGCGAGTGAACAAGTTAAGGAGGAGCTTCAGAACTACGGGTGGAAGGTCATAACCCTCGAGCAGACATCTGACATGCTCGTGCTACCACCGAACACGGAGTTCCTTATAATCGTCAAGGTTCCCTCAATATTCGTGCCCGACATACTCCAAAACCAGCAGTACCTGTACGTAGCGAGAGTAACCACGTGAGGTGATGCCCGTGAGGAAGGTCCTCTCACTTCTTTTCGTTTTCATCCTAACCTTATCCCTTCCTAGCTTCGTAGTTGCGGATGACTACACCCTCCCCGGTTCAATCTCGGGGGGCCTGACCTACAATAACATTGGTCTGCTCGGTGAAATAATGGTGAACCTCAACGTTACCCTTGTCAACACCGCTCCATATCCGAAGTTCATAGTTGTTAATCCAAGGTATGATTTCAAGGTTCTCCGGGGTAACGGCACCGAGTACCTCTACAACAATAGGACACCAAATGGTGACATCGTTGGACACGTCTCCTGGGGGGCCCTCTACCGGTCCGTGAACTACCTCATAGGCTTCTGGATAGCCCCATATGAAACCGTTGTCGTTAACTTCAGAATAAATTCAAACGCGTCCTACGTTGTTCCATTGCTCGATTACAAGGACTCTTGCGGTGGCCTTGGTCGCATAACCCAGCTGACTTACAACGACGGCAACCTGACGAGCATGGTCATCAACAACAAGGGCAACTTACAGGACCTTGTCTGTGGCTCGGTCTATCCTCAGCTCATAAACAGGCCGATTTTCCTCAGCCTCAGAACAATGTTCCCTCTCCTCGACAAGGACATTGAAATTCTCGGATATCGGGGTAAGGTGACTTTTAGGATAACTAACGTCCCCAACCACTACAACAGGGACAAGGTCTTCCATGTGTTCTTTGCCGTGGCGCAACCGGTTATCTTCTTAGGTGCTAAAACCTACGACTACTATCCAAATTACACGATGACGTATCACCAATACATCTCGGAGTTCATATGGAAGTACAGGGGCCTTCAGCCTCCAAAGAGGGAGAACGTTAGTGTCAGCCTTCCCCAAAATGACCTCTTCAAGCTGACGAACTCGCTTTTATCTGGAGTCAAGGTGGGGGCCACACCTAAGGTTGAGAGAAAACCCTATAAAGGTCCGGACTTCCCTGTGTGGATAATATTTATGGGTGACCAGGTCAATCTAACGTACAGTGTGAGCTGGAATAACAACTCCGGACGGTGAGAGTTCGTGTTCGGTGAGAAAAAGAAGAAGGGGGAGGGGTTTTCCTGGATAGACGAGATACTCTCCGGTGGTGAGGACCCCCTTGAGAAGGTACTTAAGAAGAAGGAGGAAGAGCCACCCCTCCCGTTTGCATCTTCTGGGGGTAGCCTTGAAGACATCCTAAGTGGTGCATCCGGAGGAAAATCAGAAGAACCCAAAAAAGCACCGGAACCTTCAAACGAAACTGGCGCTGACTTTTTAAGTTCGATACTCGGTAAGGGGGAAAAACCATCCCCTGCAACGAAATCAGAGCCCTCGGGAGGAGCAGAGACTGGTGCTGACCTCTTGAGCTCCCTTTTGGGGAGTTCTTCGGCGTCTCAACCTTCTAAACCAAAACCTAGTTTTAAATCCGCTGAATCAAAGCCCTCTCGCTCGGTTCCGGCTTCAGAGGATAGGGGCGGTGAGACAGGTGCTGATTTCCTCAGCGAGATTTTGGCCAAGCCCGCGTCTTCCTCTACCACACCTCCAGTAGGAACCCCTTCCGCTCCACCGAAGAGGCCGTCTCCCAACCTTCGGGACATCCTTGGCGCCTCAACTTCCGAGGAAGTCTCTTTTGCCGGCAGGGGGGAGGTCCTCGATGCCTACGGCAACGTCCGTATACTCAAAGTAAAGGGAGAGCCAGTACCAATCTACGAGGTTCGCTTTCCAAAGCTCAGTAGTGATGAGCTGAGACTCTTCAAGCGCATTAAGGAAAGGGCCATCACTGAAATTCAGATAGACCCCACCGCGATACCCAATCCAGAAGAGCGCAGAAAAGTTTTCCTTAACGCGGTAAAGAAGATGATTAAGGAGGAAGCTCCCCAATACTCCGAGGGCAGGATTGAGGTCTTGGCCGACATGATAGTCCAGCAGATGATAGGCTACGGCAAGCTCGACCCGCTCGTCAGGGACGACAACCTTGAGGAAATTATGGTCATAGGGACGGGAAAGCCGGTCTACGTCTGGCACAGGCGCTTCAACATGTGTAAAACCAACATAACGTTTCCCGAGGAGAAGGAGATACTCAACATCATCGAGAGGATAGCGAGGGAAGTCGGCAGGAGAATTGACCAGCAGAGCCCGCTCCTCGACGCCCGTCTCCCGGACGGAAGCCGTGTTAACGCGACGATTCCGCCGATAAGCCTCGACGGTCCGACGATAACCATCCGTAAGTTCAAGAAGGACCCGCTCACCATAATTGACCTCATCAAGTATGGGACTATAAACTCCGAGATAGCAGCCCTGCTCTGGGTCTTCGTCGATGGCCTCGGCGTCAAGCCGGCCAACGTTCTCGTTGCCGGTGGAACGGGTTCCGGAAAGACGACGACCCTCAACTCCCTTGGAATGTTCATCCCACCGAGCGAGCGCGTCATAAGCATAGAGGATACGGCCGAGCTCCAGCTTCCGGTGGAGCACTGGATAAGGCTTGAGACGAGGCCGCCAAACCTCGAGGGCAAGGGAGAGGTCACGATGGACGACCTCGTCAAGAACACCCTCCGTATGCGTCCTGATAGAATCATCGTCGGTGAGGTTCGTGGTCCAGAGGCAAGGACGATGTTCACTGCCATGAACACGGGCCACGATGGCTGTATGGGCACGATTCACGCCAACAGTGCCCGTGAGACGATAGTCAGGCTGGAGAGCCCGCCGATGAACGTTCCGAGGATTATGATTCCTGCCCTCGATATAATCATCATGCAGGTCCGCTTCCACAGCAGAAAGAAGGGAACCATAAGGCGCGTCACGGAGATAGCGGAGGTTTCAGGAATAGAGGGGGAGAGCATACAGCTCAACAAGCTCTACAAGTACGACCCTGCTAAAGATGAGCTCGTTCCGACTGGCGTTCCGAGCAGGACCCTTAACACCCTCGCTCACCATACCGGAATGAGCATGAGGGAGATAGAGCTTGAAATCGAGAAGCGCAAGATAATCCTTGAATGGATGATTGAGAACGGAATCAGAAGCATAGACAAGGTCGGCTATTACATCAGACAGTTCTACATTGATGAGGAGGGCCTCATGAAAAAGATAGCCTCCGAGAGTAGCATGGAAACCAGCAAACAGATTCAAAGAATGATGTGAGGTGTTGACATGGGGTTCATAGAGTTCCTTGAGAGGTTGGGTGGGAAGACGATAGAGATTACCGAAAAGCCAATGCGTCGTGTTCCTAAGGGCAAGTCGATTCAGGAGAGACTCCGCGCTCTCAAGGAGCTTCAAAAGGAGATAGAAGAGGAGAAACGAGAGAGTGAGCAGGAAAAACTCGTTGAGGAGGTCATTGAGTGGCGTAAGGAGGAAATAAGCCAGCCTTTCTCAGAGAGACTCGCCGAGGTGGTACTTAAGTACTTTAAGGGACCCGTTGAAGCGCTGACTAACTCCATTAAGGGGCTTGACAGGGACCTTTACAGGGCCAACATATTCATGCCAAAGGAGAAGTACGTCGCCTACATGCTCGGGGTTGCCATGATGGCAGCGTTCTTTGGTTTCCTTTTTGCTTATCTTCTCTACATGCCCCTGAGTACGTCTCTCCTCATAGGACTCCTCGGGTTCTTTGGTGGATTCTTCTACATGAGACAGTACCCCAAGATGGTGTGGCGCAAGCGCGTGGCAGAAGTTGAGAGAACAATGCCCTATGCCCTAAGGCACATGGCATCCCTCCTCAGTGCCGGCGTTGGTATAGCCGAGGCCATACTCTCAGTTGCCAAAGCTGATTACGGCGTTCTCTCGGAGGAGTTCGAGTTAATCCTTAGGGACATGAGAACTGGTTCATCCTTTGAGGATGCCCTGACCAAGTTCGAGGAGAAAATGGCATCTGAGAACATAAGCAGAGTTACCAAGCAGATTCTGAGGGCCGTTAAATTCGGCGGAAACCTAGCGGAGATACTCTACAAGCTCGCTGAGGACTTCTCCTTTGAGTACAGGATGAAGCTCGTGGAATACGTTCAGAAGGTCAACGGTATAGCTTTTATCTACATGTTCATGACCATAGTCATGCCGACTATGTTCGTCGTTGGTGTCTTGGCAGGTTCTGTTATGGCCCAGCAGCTCATCTTCAACGTTCAAACCCTGGCGGTTATACTAATCCTTGCATTCCCCGCGATGTCGCTGATTATCATCAACATGATTAAGAAGGCTGAGCCGAGGTGAAACCATGGCGAGAAGGGGTGTCACATCACTCTTGGTGTCCCTTGTTGAGAGACTGATACCTGAGAGGCATTTAAAACGCTACGAACTCTACATCTACTCCGCCGGAATCAACTTTCTCGCAACGGAGTACCTGGTGATTTCATTCCTCATGGGTGTCATAGTCGGATTGCTCGTTGCTTTGCTGACTACGGGTCTCTATGGCCTCGTTGCATTCATTGGCGGTTTCATCGGTATGGCTTTTGTGTACCCCTACTGGAGGATATCCAAGAGGATTGAGGACATGGAGAAGAACCTTCCAGACGCGTTCTTCTACCTTGCCAGCTCCCTCAGGGCGGGCATATCCTTTTCAGAAGCTCTCGAAGAGCTAACGACTGCTAAATTCGGGGCCCTCACCGAGGAGTTTAAGAAGACGGTTGCTGAGATAAAGAAGGGTCGTCCCACAGTTGACGCCCTCAGGGCTTTTGCCATAAGGAACAGGAAATCTCAGGTCATCTACCGTTCTATGATGATTATCATTGAGGCCCTCGAAAGGGGGGCCCCGATGAGCGACGTCTTGGTCTTCGTGGGAAACGATGTGCGTGAAATCCTGAGGATAAAGCAGGAGAGAAGGGCATCAACGGGAATGCAGGCGATGTTCTTTATAGTGACGAGCGGGTTCGTCGGTCCGATGATTCTCGGGATAGTCACGAAAGTCATGGCGTCGATGAGCGGCCCGGGTACGGGGGTTCACCTTCCCGTGGCAACAATGACTAATATCCTTTTTGTCTTCATAATAGCTCAAGCGCTTGTCTCGGGCCTTGGAATCGGGGTAATAAGAGAAGGGAGCTACAGCGCCGGCCTAAAGTATGCGGCACTGCTCGTCGCGATGGGTTCAGCTATCTTCAAGGGCGCCGCCCTGCTCAACATCGGCTTCTGACTTCTTTACCTCTATTACCTCAACCTCAAAAACCAGGGTCTTTCCCGCAAGCGGATGGTTGAAGTCGAGGGAAACGAGGTTCTCCTCTATTTTTAGTATCTTGGCTATTCCTGAATCGGTCATGACGTAGAGCCCTTCCTGAGGCTCGAGGCCTGCCTTGGTGAACTCTTCAATGGGGACCTTAATGATTAACTCCGGGTTGGGCATACCATAGGCTTTCTCCGGTGGAACCGTAACTGTTTTCTTCTCCCCCGGCTCCATGCCTACGATGGCCTCGTCGAGGCCCGGAATAATCTCGCCAACCCCGATTCTCGCCCACATTGGGCCGTACTCCCTGTCCTCAACGTAAACCCCGTGTTCCTTTGCGAGCTCCTCTATGCTCGTGTCAAAAACCTCGCCGTTCTCAAACCTTCCAACGTAGTTGAACAGAACGTAATCGCCAGCTTCAACCTTCATTTCCTTCAACTCCAAAATTGCTTCAGTGGGACTTACTTCGGTCCCTTATAACCCTTTTGGTCTCCGTCTTTCCCGTGCGGTAGGTATATAAGGAACCTTGCCCAGTGTTATAATGGTGATTGATATGGGATACCTTTCTGACGTCCTCCGGAACGAGTATGGTAACCTCGAGGTTCGTGAGGTCTACACTTCGAAGCTCGGGGAAACGGACGTGGAGATAGTCGAGGTGAGCTCTGGCGGTGAGAAGTTCATAGCGATGTTCCAGAGTGTCCCAGTTAAGGATGGCCTCTACAAGTGGTCGTTAATCATAACCAGCGCCCACAACACTCGCACAATCAAGGGGATGGACAGACTCGATGCTATAAACCTAGCGCTGAGGTCAAGCATTGACGCGATGATAAAGGGGATAGAGGGCGAGTGATTACTCCTCTGGGAGGATGTAGTAGACGTAGTGCGGTCTGTTCGTTATCTCGTCAATGAAGACCACGGTGCCATTCCTCGGGGGCTTTAAGTAGTGAACCTCTCCCTTTCTCGTTGTTACAGCCGCGAATGCATCGCCCGTTCTAACCCTGTTCCCGACGTTCGCTATCAGCGTTTTGGTGAAGCCTTCAACGGGGAGAAGCATCAGCTCGTCGCCCTTCCTGAGGTAAATCCTCGTTCTGCCGTCTGGAAGGACCAGAACCGCGTCGGCGTTCATCCTGCTGGTGGTTCTGTCCACGTAGAGGTAAAAGCGGTCGTAGACCTCCTTGATTAGGAACTTTGCATTCTTCCCTATGAACTCCGGAACGGTGTCCCCCCTCTTAAGCCATACCTCAACGTTGCCGTCGATTATCACACAGTCCTTTGTGGCCTTTCCTTTCTCAATGCACTCCCCTTCCCTACCCTCGACGTAGAGCTTTGGAACCCTCTCCATACTCCCACCTAAATTTTACTGGCCCGTAAACCTTTTAAACCTCTCCCCTTACTTTGTTCCGTGGCGCAAAATGTCCACTAAGGTCAAGTTCGTTGCGTTGCTGACAATAACGGTCGTTCTCCTTGCTTTTGTGATGAACAGTCATGCGTTTTCAGCCCCCCATCGCAGGTCCACCTCAGAGCTCCCCCTGGATTTTCTAACGGTTGTCGTCCTCGTTGGCATCTCCGCTGGTCTCGTGTTCATAATCATGATGGCCTTCTATTTTCGGGAGTTTAAAGGCTTCAAGATGCGCGTTGATATGGAGGATGGAGCTTCCTCATTGTTGAACTCCATCGTCTCGGCAATCCTCTCCCTGATTTTCATAGCATCCCTCAAGTTGGTCGGGAGACCGGGTCCCCGCCCGTCTCCCATCAACTGCACTCTCCTGAACAACGTTAGTTACACGAGCTCCTTCTCCAAGTGTCCGGTTGTGATGGCGTCTAACCTGTCTAACTCTACTCCAAGTCTTTCGGTGAACTTCTCTGGGATTGGCTCCATCCTGGGGAGCCTAAACACCGGCTTCCGCTGCCCAATCACTAACGTTACTCCTCTCGCCAGCTCTTATGGTACGTCGACGGCGAGGTTCTCAAAGAGTGCGGTGACGTCTCACCTCTGGGTTGTTTTCATGCTCCCGGTGCTCTTCAGCTTCGCTTATGCGGGTTATCACTACTACCGGCTCGGGCGGGAGGAGGTTAAGAGAAAGAAAAAGCTCCAGAAGGCCATTGAGTTCGATGAGAAGCTTGATGAGTTCGGCCTCGAGAGGTTCTCCGACCCCAAGGAAGCAATCGTGGAGATTTACAAGAACGCAGTGCTGTGGCTTGAGGGCCTTGGAATTCCGTACAGGGAGAGCTGGACCCACTGGGAGCACGCGGAGCACGTCAAGTACATGCACGAGGCCTTCGTGAAGCTTGCGAGGCTCTTCGAGAAGGCGAAGTACGCCCCGGAGAGGCTTGAGTGGAAAGACGCTGAAAAGGCCCTTGAGATTTACAACGAGCTGAGGGGGAGGGCCCGTGAGCTTGCGGAGCTTGAGTGAGAAGTTCAAAGGCAGGGTTGTCCTCCTGGGTGTTCTCTTGTTCTTCTCAATCGTACCCGGAGAATACTACATCCGGTGGATTGCCTCGGTGGCCCTGGCGGCGACCCTCGCGCTCATCTTGGTTGGCTACGACGTTAGGATTCCCTACCGCAAGGAGGCGTCCGAAGAGTTTAAGCGTCCTCTGAAGCCCGAGTTTGAGAGGGCCCTTACAATCGTTGAGAGGTCTAAGAAAGGGGGTTCGAGGAAGCTGGTTGAAGAGGACCTGTTGGAGATACTTTACATCCTCTACGATGGGAAGTTCAACTATCAGGAGCTCCGCTCCAATCCGCCCCCGGCTTTGAAGGCGTTCTACTCATCCCCCAATCCTTATGAGGGCCTTAAGGAGGCCCTAAAAATACTGGAGGCTGAGCTGAATGAAGATAGAGGAAGTTCACGAGAAGTCTAACCTCGTCCTGAGGGAAGTTGAAAAGGCGATAGTTGGCAAGGAAAACGTGCTGAAGATGATACTCACGACGATTTTAGCGGATGGCCACATCCTAATAGAGGACCTCCCGGGACTCGCGAAAACGCTGATGGCTAAGAGCTTTGCGAGCGCTCTCGGCCTGCAGTTCAAGCGCGTTCAGTTCACCTCCGACCTCCTTCCGAGCGACATACTCGGCGTCTCGGTCTTCAACCAGAAGACCCTTGAGTTCGAGTTCAGGAAGGGGCCAATTTTCACAAACATCCTCCTCGCGGACGAGATAAACCGCTCGCCGCCGAAGACGCAGAGTGCTCTGCTCGAAGCGATGCAGGAGAGGCAGGTGACGATAGAGGGCAACACCTACGAGCTTCCAAAGCCCTTCATCGTCATAGCGACGCAGAACCCCATAGAGCAGGAGGGAACGTACCCCCTCCCAGAGGCCCAGCTCGACCGCTTCCTCGTCCGCCTCCGTGTTGGATATCCCACCAGGGAGGAGGAGAAGGAAATCCTCAAGAGGAGAATGGAGCGCAAGAAGGAGGAAGTGGACATAACGCCAGTTGTCACGCCGGAGGAAGTCCTTGAGATGCAGAGGGCCATCGAGGACGTCTACATAAGCGAGCCGATAATCGACTACATCGTTGCCGTCGTTGAGGCAACCCGGAGGGACAAGAGGAGCGTTGAGATTGGCGCCTCTCCAAGGGGGAGCCTGGCCCTGATGAAGCTTTCGAGGGCCTATGCCGCAATAGAAGGCAGGGATTACGTAATTCCCGACGACGTTAAGGCCGTTGCCGTCCCAGCCCTGAGCCACAGGCTAATCCTAAAGCGCGAACTCTGGTACACGAAGGTCTCGCAGGAGAGCGTCATGGAGAAGCTCCTCGAGAAGGTTCCCGTTCCCAAGTTCGAGTGAGGGGTCAGCATGTTAGGCTTCGAGGGAATTCCATATCAGCCTTCGGTTATTCCCCTCGAGGAGGAAGGTGAGGAGACAGAAGTTTCTCCGACCTCAAAGCTTGCCCTCTACCTGATTTCGCTCTGGGTCATTCCCCTTGTCTCGTTCCTTCTCCTCAGGTGGGAGATGGTCTACTTGGTGCTACCGTATCTGACGCTCCTTTCAGTCTCGTACCTCTTCTTCAAGCCAACCGGAAACGTTGAGGTTTGGCGCGTCGTTTCCCACAACCGCTTTTTGGAGGGTCAGGAGGCTGAAATCGAGGTTCACGTCAAAACGGACTTCCGCGTTGATTACTTTCGGGTCAGGGACCTCGTTCCCGACCTTGAGGTCGTTGGGAAACCTGAGAAGGTCTTCTCCCTTGGACCCGGAGAGGAGGGCGTTCTTAGGTACCGGGTCAAGGTGAAGCGCGGCATCTACCGGTTTGAGGGCGTTCGGGTCTCCTACCGCGACCCTTTCGGCTTTTTCTCCTCAGACCGCATCGTGGACCACTTCACCGAGATAGTTGGGGTTCCAATCCTTTACGAGGTTCAGACACCCTACTCGACCAAGGGAACTAAGATAACGATAGGTCCGCTCCCATCTCCCCTCATTGGAGGCGGCCTCGAGTTCCACGCGATTAGGGAGTATCAGCCCGGCGACCCGCTCAAGGTCATCAACTGGAAGGCCACCGCGAGAACCGGAAGGATAATGGCCAACGAGTTTGAGAGCGAGAGGAAAGTTGACGTCGTCTTCGTTATCGATGCCTCCAGAATGAACGAGCCGGTCTTTGACTACCTAATCCGCGCCGCTGCATCGCTCATGCTCAACGCCCTGAACGACGGCACGAGCTTCGGCCTCCTCATGGCGGAGAGGATACCCCTGTGGGTCCGCGTTGACTACGGCAAGAGGCACTTCTTCAAGTGCATCGATTTCCTCAGCACCGCGAGGCCCGACGAGAACAACTTCATCGCCTACCAGGTCGAGCACCTCGTCAAAACATCTCTTCCACCCCGGGCCCAGATTATTTATTTCTCACCGCTCGTAACCGAGGAGAGCAGGAAAGCACTGAAAATACTCGCCGAATTTGGCTACAAGGTCGTTGTTATAAGCCCGAACCCGAACAGCCTATACGAACCGAAAACCGAGGATGAGGAGCTCGCGATGAAGCTCGTCCAGCTCAAGAGAAAGGCCATCCTCAACAGCCTCGCGGGCTATGGACTCATAATAGACTGGGACGTCAGAAAACCCCTTAAAGCGGCAATCGCGGAGGTGCTTGGAGTATGATTAGGAAACTCGTTTCACTGGGTACTCTCGCACTTACTTCTCTATTCGTCTACCTTGCCTTTGGGCCGGGACTTGAGGCCCTCGTCGTGCTCGTCCCGGCGCTCCTTACCTTCCTCTGGGAACCCGCGGGTTACCTGTCCCTCTCCGCCCTGGGAATCCTGCTGGTTTACCGCTCCGTTGGCGGTTTCTGGGGGTTAATAACGCTTGTATTCGCAATCGAGTACGTTGAGTCGGTTTACCTTACAAAGAGGAACGCTCCGGCGGAGCACTACTACGTCCTCTTCGCCGGAACGATGCTCGCCGTCCCCATCTACTACCTCGCTTACTTCCTCTCGTTCTACGTTCCGAGCCTCGTGAACACCGTCGTTGCAGCCCTCTTCGCCGTTTTCCTCTACGTTCTGTTCTACATCGTCGTTAAACGCTGATGCTCCAGCTCCCCCTTTTCTTTAGGACTTCCCTCGCTCGCTCAAGGCCCATCCTCACGCACTCATCTAGCTTTTTACCCTTCACGAGTCCGGCAAGAAAGCCACCCGCGAAGGCATCACCCGCTCCAGTTGGGTCTGTCTCCCCCTCAACGGGAAGCGCCGGAAACTCGTGGGAGTCGCCGTCGTAAATCAGGACTCCCCTCTCTCCCCTCGTTATCACAACAAGCTCTGCTCCCCAGGAGTACAGCTCCTCTGCGGATTTTCTAACGTCATCGAGGCCGGTGATTAGTTTCGCCTCCCTCTCATTTGGAAAAACTGCGTAACTCATAGATACGAGCTCCCTCACGAGGTCGGGCTTTCTCCCGTAGTCCTCGTAGTAGGTCGGGTTAAAGTCGAGGCTCACTCTCCTCCTTTCAAGCCTATTGAGGACCTTCACCTGCTCCTCGGGCGGAATCGGAGCTATATGAAAGATTTTTGCCTTGAGATAATCCTCAGGAATCGGCGTCTCGCCCATTCTCTCCGCAACGCCCATCTCAACCGGTGACTCAACGCTTCCGTCGGGTTTGTAGATAACCCAGATGTGAATAGTCTTCCCGGGGAGGATTTGAACTCCCCCAATGTCAACGTATTGAGCCAGTTTTTCAAGCCACTCCCGCGGAAAATCCTCGCCGACTTTCGTGACGAGACCGACCTTAGCGCCGGCCAGAGCGGCTGAAGTCGCCACGGCCGCCGCGGCACCGCCGGGCATCTCGATTTTCCTCCCGTCCGGGAAAACTATCGTGTCTATCGAGACGTGACCGAGGACAACGAGCTCGACCATTCTACCACCCCTGACCTTGATTGGAGTCGTTACGTCGCCTTGGGTTTTAAGCCAAACGGTGGAATTGGATACGTGGTAAGCGGTTACTACCCAATTAAATGGACAAAATATAAAACGTATTGAGTTGTCTATTGGGGTTTAGTGTAACCAAAAGCTTTTTAGGAGCTTTGATTATTTTGTCAATGGCTTGTGTGAAATCCGAGGAGCCACGTGAGATTCGGTGAGGGGCATGTCAAAAGTTATTCCCAACGTGGTCTTGGTAATCTCTGTGCTCTCACTGCTTTTTCTCCCGGCCGTCTCAGCCGATTGCTCGCCGTACAAAATTTATTCCGTGGATTCAATCAGCATTATCGACGGCTGGCTTCTCCTTGGAATCGGAGAGAACACGTACACCTGCGAGATGATAGCTGGGGAGTGGACGCCCGTGCTGATAGGTGTACCAAATGAATATTACCTCCTCACCGACGGGAGCAAGGCCGTCTTTCTTGGGGGCACTGACATCGGCCGGGAAACCTTCCTCGGTTTTGTGAACGGAACGCTCTACGTTCTAACCGTCAACAGGGCTCACGTCCCGTACAAAAACGTGACAATCACAATTGAAGGTGTGTCCCACAACTTCACGCTCCTCAAGAACGTGACCGTGAAAGCGCTCTACCGGTTCACTGGAACATGTTTGGAAAACGTTTCAACGTGTAGAATAGTCTCGTATCCCAATGGGACGAAGATAGACACCTGCAATGGGTCCGTCTGGAACGTCTCCAACTACAAAATCCCCGGCGGTTCCTTAACCGGCGTCCCCGTGAGGATTGAGAATGGAACGGTTCACTTCAGATTGGGAAGAAGTTACTCCCTTGCGCTCCTGGAAGGGGTCAATACTTCGGTTCTGAAGCTGGAAGCGTTTAAGGCAAAGCACGGGGTCATCTTGGTTAACATGGGGGTAATCAAAGTCCTCGCAGGGGAAGGTGTTGAGGACATCCCCGTACTTTTTGTTGCAGATAACAAAACCGTCCGTTCACCTAAATTCATGGATTTGGAAAAGTTTGTCTGCGCCAAAGGTAGTGCGAATACTACCAATTCAACTGCTAACTCCGTGGTTGAGAATAGGGGCAAAAAGAGCATCTGTGGGCCTGCTTTCCTTGTCCTACTTGGGACAACTGCTCTCTTTGCAGAAAAAACAGTGAGGAGAGTGAGAAAATGTCCCGAATAATGATTGGTTTCCTTATTTTCATCCTTTCAATGTCAATAGTTCCATTTCACGGTGTCTCTGCCTCCAGCACTCAAACCTTCCAGGCCTATCAAATCACCATCGAGGGACTTGAACCCCACAGTATTGGAATTTTGCCATACTTCATTATCATGGTGAAACCCTACTGGCAGGTGAACGGCTCTTCCCCCGGCGAGTACCGCCTTCTTTACACCGCGTACCCATCGTTCAATAACATTACCAACTGGACCTTCCAGTACGTGAACCTCACGAACCTCCCCGGAGTAACTCACAGGCTCGGAAACGTAACGCTCCCATGGCCAACGAACAACTTTACCCTCTTCTCTTACGACGGCGCTCCAATCATTCACTGGCAGGCGGAGAACGGCACAACCTACGACTACCTCTGGGTGGGTAAATACGCAGTGCCTGCAGTTATTCACTATAAAGCTCCGAGCTTCCAATTTGCGGGGCAATTGGAGGGAGATTACATAACCTTCAAAGACTTGAACATGACAATTAAACTATCAACAGGAGAACTTCTAAGCTACTATCCAAGACAACTTTTGGGCTACTTGGGAGGGTTGTTGTATTCTGGCAGGATTTACATCTGGAACTCAACGACGGCCTCATACATGGTAATTCACAGAAAAGCCTTCCTAATTTATCCCTTGCGTTTGAGCTACTGGAAAGCCAATGGAAAAGTTTACGTAGGCGTTAACTTCTCGAAGGGCGTCGAGTTAAAGGCCAATCAGTCTATCCCAATCCTCATCTACTCGAAGGGAAAGCTAAAACCCCTCGTGGACGTTTTGAGGCTAATTACTCCCCAGGGAGACCCACTGAGAAACCTGAAAAACCCAGTCATCTCAATGACGCCCCAAAGGTGGATAACACCCATATTAGCACAGGAGTTTTTTGAAAACTTCACCCAGTACTACAAACTCCATTTCTCCATTGTATCAAACGGCACTTCCGCAGTACTTACAATCGAAAGGAACGATACTTTTCTCACGGAGGGCGGGGCGCTTATGGAATTTCCCCCGGCGCCTCATCCTTATCTTGTCGTGAACAGTATTCCAAGGTTTTTCAATCTCTCACCAACCGTTGAGCAGTTCAACCTCTCGGACTGGTGGCTTTACGAGTTCAAGTTCAGCGTCTGGAAGAACCACTACGAGCTCCTCTGGGAGAATTCCCCTCCAGTTATAAACTCCTCAATCGCTTATTATCTCAACGGAACATGCTGGAAGTTAATTAACAACTTCCACAACTCCCCCGGCCTTGTCACCAACGGAACCGTTGAAGGGAACTACATGGTTTTTCACTTTAACAGAACAACCCTAAAAATTCCCCTCACTGAGCTGGCGAAGTATTACCCGCCAAAGGTTTGGGAGTGGAAGCTTGCCGCGGCAAAGGATGGAAAGGGTTATTTAATAATCCCCACCGCAGGATTCGACTACGGTGGACGTTTTACTTTTGGAGGAGTAATCCTTGGTCGGAGTGATGTTCTTCTGCCTGTTGACGATTCCTCCGGTGTTTACGCACTGTATTACGTGAACGGGACTTTAAAGCCGGCTTTTGACCTGCTCAGGCTTATGAGTCTGAAGGGGGATTTGGTTAGGGGCTTACCGAATCCCTTCAATTCGAGCGTGACTTTTGGGTTGTGCAGTGCTGAAACACAAACGCAAGCCAAGCATACTAAAACCCAGGCCGAGACAACTGCCACTTCAAAGTCAAATGAAACCATGACCCAAACGACCGTTCACACAGAGAGCATCGAGAAAACCGCAACTACACTCCCACCATCACCCGCCACAAAAGAAAAAAGCATCTGCGGGCCTGGGCTGATAATGGTTATTGCATTGAGCGCCGCGCTTCTCGCAAGAAGGAGGTGCCATCGAGAATCGGCCAAAGGTTAACGTTAAAAGCCACCCCTCTCTTCTATTTCCGGTGGAAAGAATGCCGATGAGATGCAAGTTCTGTGAGAAACCTGCCTTCATCAAGCTCCACTATCCGAGGATGTACCTCTGCCCGGAGCACTTTAAGGAGTACTTCGAGAGAAAGGTCAGGCGGACGATAGAGCGCTACAAGATGCTCAAACCGGACGAGAGGGTTTTGGTCGTCGTCAGCGGTGGAAAGGACTCGGCCGTTACCGCTTACATCCTCAAGAAGCTCGGCTACAACATCGAGTGCCTCCACATAAACCTTGGCATCGGCGAGTACAGCGAGAAGAGCGAGAGCTACGCTAAAAAGCAGTGCGAGGCCTTAGATGTTCCGCTTCACATCGTCCGCGTTAGGGAACTCCTCGGGAAGGGAATCGGCGAGGTCAGGACGAGAAGGCCGACGTGCTCCTACTGTGGGCTCACCAAGAGGTACATATTCAACAAGTTCGCCTACGACAACGGCTTCGACGCCGTCGCTACCGGCCACAACCTCGACGACGAGGCGAGCTTCATCTTCTCGAACATGATGCACTGGAACACGCAGTACTTGGCGAAGCAGGGGCCGGTGACGCTGAGCCAGTTCAACGGCAAGCTCGTGAAGAAGGTCAAACCGCTGTACGAGGTCACCGAGAGGGAGGTTGTTGCATACGCCCTCGCCAACGGCATCGATTACATGATGGAGGAGTGCCCGCACGCCGTTGGAGCGACGACGATTGAATACAAGGAGATACTCAACGAGATGGAAGAGAAGAGGCCCGGGACGAAAATCAACTTCGTCAAGGGCTTTCTAAGAAAGAGGCACCTCTTCGAGGCAGAGCTCCAGGAAGCGGAGCTGAGGGAGTGCAGAGTCTGCGGAATGCCGTCGAGCGGTGATGTCTGTTCGTTCTGCAGGTTCTGGAGGCTTGAGAAGCCGATAGACTTCAGGGTGAGGCAATGAGAACCGTTGCAACCTTCCCAAAGCTAAGGAGAACCTTCATCACAGTCATGAAAGCGTACACTATCTTCCTCTGGCTGTGTTCAGCTGTCTCTGCGGTGATAACGGGAGTGAAGACTGCGGATGGCCAGTTGGCCCCTGCCCTAATATATCTCACCTCATGGGCTTTCTTTACAACCTCAGCGCTCATGTACTCGGATTTAAAGGGAGAGCTTGGGAAGATGCGATTCACGGCGTACTGGCGGTTCTTCAGTCGTTACTCCCCTCCCCTTGGTGGCTACGCAATGCTCCATATTCTCACGGGGCTGGTCTTCATAACCGCCGACGTCTTAGGGGGAGGCTACGCGTTCCTCGCGGTCATGCTCATCCTGAAGGGCATTTTCGAGCACGCACTTCAGGGATTTGTGGACAACCTGAAGGCGGCCTCATTTCTCTACTCTGAAGTCCTGAACGGAGAGCTCGACAAGCTCGCACTCAAGGACCCCTTCAAGTGAAGCGCCTCGTCTTCTCCCAGTGAAGCCTACCAGCGAGGAGTCTCAACAGGCCGCGCATCGTGTATACAACGCCCGCGATGACAAAGAGGAGGAAGTATAGAGGGTAGGCAACCACAAACCACCACTGGACACCAAAACCCGTTCTCCTCCACTCAAGCCAGTTGGCATAAGCGACGGAGAACCAGAAGACAAGGAACGCGAGAATCGAAACAGAGAGGAAAAGCCGAGGCCTAGCAAGGGTCAGCGGGACGCCTCCGGAGAGGACGAGGTAGCCATTGAGGACAACGGACAGGAACCAGAAAACCGGAACGAGGTAGCTCATCATGTAGAAGTGCTCTATGAAGGCCTCCACAAGGCCAGAACAACTCCTCAGAACCGGCCAGTAGTAGTCGAGCATGACTTGAAGGTGCCCCTGGGCCCAGCGGGAGCGCTGTCTAACGTAGTCCCTGAGCGTTTCGACGGCCTCCTCCCAGCCGACGACGCCGTGGTAGTACCAGAAGCGGTAGCCCTCGATGAGCGCCCTCGCCCAGAGGTCCGTGTCTTCAGTGACGGAGTCCTCGCGGAACTTGCCGAGGCGCAGAAGGTGTGAGAAGCGGAGCAACGCCACAGTTCCTCCGTATTTGCCGTTCTCGTTGAGCTTCATGTCCCCCTCGATG